>JACZTA010000004.1 GCA_022573915.1 Bacteroidota bacterium
GTTAAGAATAATCACGTACGAAGCTTCAAATAGCAAGCTAAAGGTTAGAAATTTGGTGGTGACTTTAAGCGCTGAGAATGATTCCGTCATAAGTATTGTGGGAACCGTAGAAACCAAGAATCTATTGTCTGATTCTGAGCAACACTTGCGGTACGAGAGTGGAAAAGGCTATCTGATTTCCGGTAAAGAGAAGATCCTTTTTTTAAAAGAAAAGATTTATGAAATAGAGGTTGAGTACTAACAAGGATCTGAAATTCGTGAGCTATTTATAATACCTTAATTATTGAAGATAAGTTGAGATGGGGAGTTCTGAAAAGTTTGTAATACTGGCGCGCAGGACGCTACCCATGCCGTTTACCATAGCGGTTTTACTGACTTTTGTGACAATCCTGCTTGCTTTATTCCTTACCGAAATGAATTTAGAAACTAACACACCGCATTTCCTTCAGGTATTAGAAGCATGGGAAATGGGTTTTTGGGAACTGCTGCAGTTTGGTATGCAGATGATCCTGATTCTCGTTTTAGGCCATGTACTTGCGCTGACCAAATTTTTCAATAGTGTTATTTCAAGAGCTGTGGCTTTTTGTAACAACACAGCAAATGCCGCTGCAGCCGTAGCGCTTCTAACCGTTGCTCTTTCCTTTTTTAACTGGGGCCTGGGGTTGGTGTTCGGAGCTATTTTTGCCCGTAAGGTTGGGGAGCATGCAATAAAAAATAATATCCCAATCAATTATCCGGTGGTCGGGGCCGCAGGGTATGCCGGATTGATGGTCTGGCATGGAGGCCTATCCGGTACGATACCTGTCACGATCTCAAATCCGGGCCATTTCTTAGAAACATCAATTGGTGTCTTGCCTCTTAGTAGCACAATTTTCTCTTCAATGAATCTGATTGTTTCTGCTTTGTTGCTAATCTCGATACCACTGGGATTTTATTTTATTGGTAAAAGATCAAAGGCAGCTAGAGTAGATATCAAGCAGACCTTCGAAGATTCAAATGAAACAAGCGAGGAAATGATTGGAGCCGAGAAGCTGGACCATTCAAAGATCCTGGCATATCTCTTTGGCTTGCTAATAATTGGTTTCGGGATTTACAAAGCGATCTTCAGTGAGGGCATAAATACATTATCTTTTATAACCCTCAACTATATCAATTTTATACTGTTTGGATTGGGTATTCTTCTCCATGGTAATTTTTACAATTATATAAAGGCGATAAGCAGGGCCATTAGCGGAGCTTCGGGCATCCTGATCCAGTTTCCGATTTACGCGGGCATCATGGGGATCATGAAATACACGGGATTGGTGATGGTATTTTCAGATTTCTTTGTAAGCATATCCAACCAGGCAACCTTTCCCATACTTACTTTTATAAGTGCAGCTGTGGTTAATATTTTTGTGCCTAGCGGAGGCGGACAGTGGGCGGTTCAAGGGCCTATCATCATTGACGCAGCGACAAGGATGGGGGCAGATATGAACAAGAGTATCATGGCTTTAGCCTATGGAGATCAATTAACGAACATGATTCAGCCATTTTGGGCGCTTCCCCTGCTTGCAATAACGGGATTAAAGGCGAAAGATATACTTCCATATACCGTATTTACGATGTTCATTGGAATGGTCATTTTCTTAACGATGTTGATACTATTTTGACGCAACCACCTCCCAAAACCCTTGTTTTGAAAGGCTTATACTTATTTTAGCAATAAAGTAACTGATGAAAAGCAGGCCATCGATCCTGGTAACAAACGATGATGGCATTACTGCGCCCGGAATTCTTGCGCTGGTTGATGTGATGCGCGAAATAGGGGAGGTAGTGGTGCTTGCTCCCGACAGTCCTCAATCTGCAATGGGACATGCCATTACTACCTCGGTACCTATAAGGATGGAGAAGGTCGATCTGTTTAAAGGCATAGAAGCCTATCAGTGTACCGGCACACCGGTGGATTGTGTGAAGCTGGCAATTGATAAGGTGTTGGATAAGCTACCTGATCTTTGTGTATCAGGTATTAACCATGGTTCCAATTCTTCGATAAATATAATTTACTCGGGGACCATGTCGGCCGCTTTAGAGGCAGCCATAATCGGTATCAACGCCGTTGGTTTTTCATTACTGGATTATAAATACGATGCAGATTTCACTGCCGCAAAGACTTATGTGAAGGAAGTTGCGTTAAATGTGTTGGACTCAGGTTTGCCCAAGGGAACTTTGTTGAACGTGAATGTGCCGGCTTTGGATCAGAAGCATATTAAAGGGATGAAGATCTGCCGGCAAGCAGAAGCCAGGTGGGAAGAGAATTTTGATGAAAGAGTGGATCCAAGAGGTAAGAAATATTATTGGTTAGCCGGTAGATTTATGAGTACAGATCAAGGCGAGGATACAGATGAATGGGCGCTCCAGAATGGGTTTGTGTCCGTGGTACCGGTGCAGTATGATCTCACAGCACGACACGCAATTGGTTTTTTAACCAACAGTTGGAAACTATGAAGCGACGATTTGATACAGAGATGATCGGACTGAATATCGGCATTGTTTTACCTATATTAATCGGTTTTCTTTTTTATCCATTGATGAAATATGGCCAGGCTCCCGGAATGACGGTATCAGAATATATCGATCTGGTCTCGGATCATTTGGTCTTGCCAAAATTGTTGACCGTGGCTTTGATAGGAGATATGTTTGCTTCACTTTTCTTTTTCTGGAAGGATCTTCATCGTGCTGGCATGGGTATTATCTATGCTATGGCGATTTACGCACTAATTATTGTTGCTATAATATTCTTCTAGTAACTAAGTATTAAAATGCAGGACGTGGGACGTTTGAATAAATATTACCGTGAATGAAGTATTACATTATTGCTGGGGAAGCTTCAGGAGATATGCATGGAGCAAATTTGATTAAGGAACTTAAATCGCTTGATTCCGATGCCACGTTCAGGTGTTGGGGAGGTGACCTGATGAAAGCTGAAGGAAAAGACCTGATCAAACATTATAGGGACCTTGCGTTTATGGGGTTCTGGGAGGTAATTAAAAACATCAACACCATCTATGGTAATATGAAGTTTTGTTTCCGGGACATAATAAGTTTTGATCCTGATACGGTGATCCTAATCGATTATCCGGGCTTTAATTTGCGAATAGCTAAGAAAGCGAAGCAGGCCGGTTATAAGGTTGTCTATTATATTTCACCGCAGGTTTGGGCCTGGCGGGCCGGCCGGGTCAAACAGATAAAAAAATATGTTGACAAGATGATCGTGATCCTTCCATTTGAAAAGGAGTTTTATTCTAAATGGAATTATGAAGTTGATTATGTGGGTCATCCTTTGTTGGATGTTATAAACAATGATGATATCGCGATGGCCAATCAGGAGAATAGCAAGACAGCCGGCAATTTAATCATTGCAGTGCTGCCAGGGAGCAGGAAGCAGGAGATGGGCATTATTTTACCCATTATGCTTTCGGTGAAAAAGCATTTTGAATCATATCAATTTATCGTTGGGGGAGCTCCTTCGGTAGATCCACAATTTTATAAGGATATAATTGTCAGATATGAATCAAACAATTCGGGAGAAGGTATCGGGTTCGTACAAGATCAAACCTATGACCTGCTTAAAAAAGCTGATATAGCGCTGGTGACATCGGGAACGGCGACTTTGGAAACGGCATTGTTCGGTGTACCGCAAATAGTCTGCTATAAAGGAAGCTTTATCTCTTATATAATTGGCAGGTCTCTGGTAGATGTAAAATACATTTCTTTGGTCAACTTAATCCTCGATACCCGCTTGGTGCCCGAATTGATACAATCGGACCTGAATGAAGAGAACATAAAGTATCAGTTAGACCTTTTGATAACAGGCGAATCAGACAAGGACGATATGATCAGCGGCTATAACCGGTTGACCCAATTGCTGGGAGGGCGTGGCGCTTCAAGAAAGGCGGCAACGGCCATAAACCAATTTTTGAATTAAGACATGATCTCAATGAGTCGAATTATCATTAAGCGAATCCTAAATCCTACGATTATGCGCACACAAGCAATCTTAATCACACTTTTGTTGCTGACGACGTCTGTTTTCGGTGTTCGGGATTTCTATATCGGCATATTAGGAAATGAAGAGCTTCATGAATTTGAATACACTGTTGTCCAGGGAGCTTATGACGTATGGGCAGAAGGCGAATTGGTGTTAACGATCAGGAAAGATCAGACATTGGTTATTACCTCCGACGGTATGAATGAACTGATCATGTCTAACGGCACTTCTGAGGTCATGAAGGATCGTTCGCAGTTGAAGGCCATTATCATTCGATTTATTGGAAAAGAGCCAAGTAACGAGTTTCGTATAGAAGTTTCCGGTGACGCGAGTGAAGCCTATGGCTATCAGGATGACCTGCTCATTACCAATAAAGACAGCACTCTGAACCTGATCAATGTGATCGGTGTGGAAAGTTATTTGCAGGGCGTGATAAAGGCTGAGATTGGAAATCTTTATGATCCTGAATTTCTTAAAACCATGGCGGTCGTATCAAGAACGTACGCTATAAGAAACATCTTTCGTCACTATACGGAAGGATATGATCTATGTGATAATGTTCATTGTCAGGTATTTATTGGAATCAGGGGTTTGGATGGCCGAATTGTGAAGGCGATCAGACAAACTGAGGAAGAGGTTATAGTTGATGAGGAGTACAAGATCATTCAGGCAGTCTATCATTCAAATAGCGGTGGGTTGACAGAATCCGGAGGTGCCGTTTGGACAACCACTACCCCTTATTTGCAAAGCAAGATTGACACTTTTTCAAGAAAGGGGAAACACTATTTCTGGACATACCAGATCTCGACAGACAGTTGGGAATACTATCTATCCAAAAAAATGAATGAAAAGGTCACAGATTATGCGCTTGACACGTTAATGTTGAGGAGACCGTATTACAGCTGTCAGGGAAAGAGGATACCAATGCAAACAATTAGAAAGGACCTGGGTTTGAAATCCACCTTATTTGTTATGAAACAAAGAGGCGATCAGATCAAATTCATCGGTAGAGGATACGGGCATGGAGTTGGTTTGAGCCAGGAGGGGGCGTTCAGAATGAGCCGGTTAGGTTTTACGTATGAAGAAACGATCTATTTTTATTACACAAATGTTGAGATAGTTTCCTACAAGATATTCTCTTCCTTTCACGGTACCTGGTGATAAATCACTCCTCCAAAGCCCAATAGGTTCAGGCAGTTCACAAATTTCGGCATGGGAATATATGCGGAATTAATATAACCTATCCAATCTTTTTTAGATAAGTTCTTAGTACATTTGTGTCAATAAATAAAATTACGCATGGAAGCATTGAAGACACAATTGGAGGAGAATAAGCAAAAATATCTGGATGAGCTATTTGAACTTTTAAGAATTCCTTCAGTTAGCACCGACCCTAGTTTTAGTGATGATGTTTTTGAGGCGGCGGAATTCGTGAAGAAGAAATTAGCGGCTGCCGGTGCGGATGAAGTAGAATTAGTGGCTACCAAAGGATATCCCATTGTTTATGGTGAAAAGATCATAGATCCAAACCTACCGACAATTCTGGTGTACGGACATTATGATGTTCAACCAGCCGATCCGTACGATCTTTGGGAAACTCCTCCTTTTGAACCTGAAATACGAAATGATAGTATATACGCACGAGGATCATGTGATGATAAGGGACAGATGTACATGCATATCAAGGCATTTGAGATGATGATGGAGCATGACACCCTGGCTTGTAATGTAAAATTCATGATAGAAGGAGAAGAAGAAGTTGGTTCAAAGCATTTGAGCAAATTTGTAGAAGAGAACAAGGACAAGTTGAAGGCAGATGTGGTTCTTATTTCAGATACTTCCATGGTTTCAATTGAAACACCCTCTATCACAGCCGGCTTACGCGGCTTAAGTTTTTTGGAAGTCGAGGTGACAGGCCCAAATAAGGATCTTCACTCAGGTGTATATGGTGGGGCAGTGGCTAATCCGCTCAACGTACTTTGTGAAATGATAGCGAAGCTCAAGGATGATGATAATAAGGTTGCAATCCCGGGATTTTATGACGATGTAGAGGATGTATCACAGGCTGAGAGGGATGAAATGGCATCGGTAGCCATGGATGACGAAGTTTATAAGAGGTCATTAAATGTTAAGGAACTGCGAGGAGAAGCAGGGTATTCAACCATAGAACGAACTGCAATCCGGCCTACTTTGGATGTGAATGGAATGTGGGGAGGTTATATTAAGGAAGGAGCGAAGACTGTCATTGGCGCGAAGGCTACAGCTAAGATCTCAATGAGGTTGGTTCCGCATCAGGATTCTACCAAAATAGGGGCGTTGTTTACGAAGTATTTCAAATCCTTAGCTCCGGATTCCGTGACTGTGAAAGTATCCACATTTCATGGAGGGGAACCTTATGTTACGCCTATAGATTCAACTGCTTATAAGGCGGCATCAATGGCTATAGAAAAAACATTTGGAAAGAGACCTGTTGGTATCCGTTCGGGTGGGTCTATTCCAATTACTGCATTATTTGAACGAGTTTTAGGAGTAAAATCTATCTTGTTGGGGTTTGGACTCGATTCGGATGATATTCACTCACCTAATGAACATTTCGGACTCTTCAACTTTTACAAGGGGATAGAGACGATTCCATACTTTTTTAAATACTTTGCCGAGATCACTCAAAAGAATAATTGAAGATCAAACAGGAATAATTTTTGCGCTAAATGGAAAAATTCCTTAGACCGATGAAATATTTTAGACTGGCCCGGTACCTCGGCATTTGTCTCATAATATGTTTGCTTTCCAATTGCATCCCCTCCCTGCATCCATTGTACACAGATAATGTGCTTGTATTCGACGACCTACTGCTTGGCAGTTTTGAATCTATTGACGAGGAAATCTGGGTCTTTGAAAAACGCGATGAAAAATCTTATTCTGTAATTATTTCACACGAAGAATCAGAAGTTGAATTGATAGGTCATTTAGTAAAACTGGGCGATAATTATTTTATGGATTTTTATCCCAAGTTGAATTCTGATTTGTTTAGTGTAATGGGTGAGAAGGGCTTCAATTTTTGGTATGATATGCATTTTGTTCCTTGTCATACTTTTTCCAAAATAATTTTGAACGGAAATAGTCTACAGATTAACTTGTTGAACAACAACTGGTTTGTAGAGATTATCGAGGCGGGGTACACAGGAGTCAAATACGAGTATACCGAAGATGAAATGCTGGTTTTGACTTCCTCTTCAATCGAATTACAAGAATTCGTAAAACTATATGCAAATGATGAAGACGCTTTTCCGGAGACCTTGAAACTGGAAAGGAAACTTTAGAGCTTACCCGTTATTATAGCTTGTATATTTTTTTGGTTTGAGTCGAATTACCACTTTCCAATTCGATGATGTATACACCCGGCGCAAGATCAGATACATCAATCTCTAGTTTTTGAGAGGTACCTATAAAGTGCATTTTTAGCGCGAGAATGACTTTTCCCTCCGTGTCCTTTAAACTTAGCGATGTTTCCTGACCTCTGCTTGCATTGAACTCAAGTACTATTGAATTTATAGCCGGATTAGGGTAAATATTAAGCGCTAATATATGTTCTTCCTGAATAGAAGTTGCAGGATTACAGTTTACAGAATCAATCCAAATAAAAGCGTCTGTCAGGATTTGATTTCTATTGGGAAAATCTATGGTATGTCCCACTCCTGACATTAAAATATAATCGATCAATGCACCCTCGTTATCGAGCGCGTTGAATACCGGCCAGAACCTCGTATTCGGACTGTCATTAAGACCGTGAACGATATAGACTGCCTTGCCTGAAGAATTTTTTTGCAGGGTACTGTTGACCTCTGTAGTGTTGTTGATCGCCGCTCCTATGGGCATATACCCTCCAAATCGTCCGGGGCGTGCCAGTCCGTATGTATAAACTGTTTTACCGCCCCAGGAAAATCCCATCACATATATCTTTGCTGAATCGATATTGTACCAAAGTTCCATGGAGTCGAGAATGGCTGTGGTAAAAGCAGTATCGATGGGGTCATCGATCTTGCCATCAATTCCGCCGTCCGGGCAGATCAATAATAGATCATTAGCTTCCGCAAAATCTATCAACGTATCGCACCAGGATACTCCATTCCAGCGTGTCGTATTAAAAGGATGCAATCCCAGCATTAGTTTGTTCGGTGTCGCGGCATTATAGCTGGAGGGGATGTAGATCGAGTATTTTTTATTTGGGTCGGATTGAAATGCAAAGCTTCCGTCAATTCTTGATTGACCCAGGCATATAACCGGTAAACACAATACCAATAACAGGCAGGATGAAATTCTCAGGTTTAACATGTATGAGCGTTCGATTCTGGCGGAAAGGTACAATTAAAATATATTGTAACCTTAGGTAAATTGATTCCATTTACAGAGTTAGTTAGACTAGCGTTTAGACCAAACCAGAAGGTAGGCTGCCCACGAATTTATGAAATCTACACTTTTAGCATGCCTCTCAACATGACGTTTACAGGTTGTCCATGTTGCAGACCGGGTTGCCAAATAGGCATGGCATTTAAAACCCTTACAGCTTCTGCATCGCACGAATCACAAAGACCCTTGATGATCTTAATATTCGCCACTTCGCCTGTTTTTGTAATTACAAAGCTGTACCAAATTTTACCTGATATGCCATTTGCTTTGGCAACCTCGGGCGTAATATAATTCTCCCTGACGAACTCCATGAACTGAGCTTGCCCACCGGGAAACTCCGGCGGTTCATCAGGTGTATGGATAACGGAAAGTGAATTATCGGTTATAAAATTGGAATTCGCTAAAACGGAGCTGCTGATAATTATTAGCAGAGCGAGAAATATATTCTTCATGATTCAGATTGAGTTTAATGGTTGCCTTTTTGGATTCAAAAATTATGCCCTGCGGATTAAATTAGTAAATGAAAAATAATAAAAGGGCCTGGTAGGAAAAGTGTTATTCACAATGTAATTGAAGAAGATTGTATTTGCCAGATGAACTCGAGTCTTTGATTTTATCCCATAATTCACAGGCTTTTTCATCAAATCCCTGTTTTATGTAGACCAATGCTAAACCATATTTATATGCAGATTCATTAGGGTACCGAAGAATAAGTTTTGCAAATCGTTTCATCGCTCTTTTGTAACGACCTGCCTTATAATGTTTGAATGGCCTTCTATACTTACGAGGATTGTTATACGTGTAGCTGGCGCCATTTAGTGTTACTCTGATCCTGCCACTTGCTTCAACCTTTACTTTTTTACCTCCTTGAGTACCGGGCGTCCATCTAGGCATAGAACGGACAACTCTTATCGCTTCTTCATCACAGGGTTTACATATTCCTTTGAGAATTTTAACCTGCATAATATTTCCCATTGGATCTACGATAAAGCTAAAATAAATAGTTCCGTCGACGCCATTCTGAGAGGCAATTTTAGGATGATGATAATTTTCTTGAATGAATCTAATATATGCCATTTCTCCTCCCGGAAACACCGGATTTATCTCAATCAGTTCGGAGGAGTCGCCTGGGATGGAATCCGGTTGAGGTAATGCAGGAGTTTCTTGACTATAGCCTAAAATTGGAAGACACAGGATACAGAATATGATACGATAAATCATCAATTGAAATTAAATAAAAAAGCGATATAATAGAAATCTCTAAATAAGACCCACCTTTTACCTTGCGTAGCCTAGGGCGAAGCAAGGCTACAATTAAAGTAAAGGTTGATCAGACTGTTGCCAACAGGGAATTAGTGGACGTATTTAGCGGTTGGTTAGAGTGAAGTTCGTCCTCTAAGATGAGCTGTATCTTTGGGTAAAATTCTATGCAACATTCTCACTTGCAATGTTTTCTAACAGGATCCTCTCTACCATAAAGATTTAAGTGTTTAATCTTTTTCCATGCATCGCAGGCCAAACCATCAGACCCTAGTTTTATGTACATCATCGCCAAACCATGCCAATATGCGGCTATATCGGGATGTCGGGATACTAATCCTTTATACATCTTCATAGCTTTGTAATACTCTCCCTCATCATAATATTTAACGGCTTTATGATAGCTAGCAGGCAGACTGTTTATAATAATTCTAATTTTCCCGCTTATCTGAACTCTAACAGGCTTATCCCTTTGTGTACCCGGTTTCCATCGGGGCATTGATCTTACTACTCTTTTTGCTTCTTGATCGCAAGGTTTACACAAACCTTTCAGGATCTTGACATTGCCGACATTACCTAAAGTGTCAAGAATGAAGTTGAAAGAAATAACACCCTCTATCGAGTTTAAAGAAGCGATGGTAGGATGATTGTAATTTCTTTGAACATATTCTAGATACGCTTCTTCACCTCCCGGAAACTCCGGCATTTTTTCAACAATAATAAAGTAGCCACTGTCGTCGATCACGGGCGGAATTTCTTGTGCAAAACCTAAAATCGGAAGCATTGCCAGACATAAATGAAGGAAATATTTCATCAAATTAAAATTAGATAATATTATAATGTAATTCAAATCTGATTCTAGTTGAGGACATACGGAATCAGTGGACGTATTTGGCGGCCTGTTAGTACGTAGATTGGTTTCGCAGGCGAGCCATGTTTTGAAGGATAGGTGCAAAACGGGGCCTTAATTCTAATCCCTTTTGCCACATAATCTTTGCATTTTTATAATCCCGTAGATTAAAGTAGCAAATCCCTGTGCGGTTATATATCTCGGCTGTAGGCAGCACGCCCTGATTATGTTTCAGCCCGATTAGATATTGTTCCAATGCTTTTTCCCAATCCTGGTAAAACTCCATGTACAACAAAGCCAATGAGTTAGATATTGTTGGATGTGGTGAAGGACAGTTATCAAAGTATGTGTGGAGCATAATGATAGCGGAGTCCATCTTTTTTTGCCCGGTATAACTATCCGCCAGGTTCAAATAGCTCTGAGGAAAACACGGCGCGACTTTGATAGCCCGCTTTAAAAAGCCAATCGATTCTTTAAACTCTCTCTTCATCTTTGCTTGAAATGACAGGCTGTTTAAAATCTCATAATTATTTGGATCGTTCTCTAAACCTGTTAGAAAAGCTTCTTTACCCTTATCTTCTTCACCATTATTATTGTAGAAATGACCCAATTGATAGTACACCTCATCCTTGCAAGCAGGGTTAATTCCCTCGATGATTCCTTGCTCAAAAAAATTCTTTGACAGCTGAGCCTGATTGCCGATCATTAAAACATTTCCTATCAATGTATAGGTGTGCGCAGGATCAATCTCATAGGGAAAATCATCCTGGAAGTACTTGATATTCGTTAGAACCGCAAGTGCAGCAACAATCCCGATCATCATAATTAACTTTTTAATCTTCTTCTCTTGAAATTTATCCCAAAGATAAACCAGGATGAAACTGCTGAACATAACAAGAATTGGAATGATAGGAAGTCTGTACCTGGCAGAAATGAAGAAGATAATTATTGATAGGGCATAACTAAACAAAATACCTATTACTAACAGTTTCTCCCGGAGGTTCTGTTCTTTTCTGAACCGGATTAATATAAGACCCAGGCCTGCCAAAGCAAGTGGTAGAATCGTATGTAATTTAAAAACCGGGAGCTTGGTTATGAATGAATATCTTGCAAAAAAGGCCAGGTCGAAGTTGCGGGGAAACTCAAAACCGTTGAAAAATAACACCGACTTTTTTAACATTAATCCGATCCAATGACCGGGATTTTCTTGAATATAATTTCCCACTTCTCTGTACCAAAATTTATCCTGCTCATTAAAGCTAACTACTCGCTCATTCTCATAAGGATACATAAGCATGGTCTGCCATTCAATTCCCGGACGGGCGCCGATTGATTTCTTGACGTCTAAATTATTTCCTATGTAAAGGTTAATTCCTCCGTTTCTGGAGATAAGAATAGTGTCATCAGATACGGATGCATTCCGCATCGCAGTAATAATGACAGGAGTAGATGCGATCAAACCAAGAATTAGAATATGCTTAAAGCGATAGGCTAATTTGAGCTCAGTAAGAGAAAGAATGACGAGGCCCATTATAGGCAGGAAAAAAACATAGTTTGGCAGTGTGACTATGTTTAGACCTAAGAAAACAGATGAAGCAATGAGCCAATAAGTAGCTTTCTTGGTTGGTTTTTCCCTGCGCAAGTAGAAAATAAAGCAAATCAGGGAAAGAAAACCTAAAAAGATCATCATGATGGGGGGCAATATCTCTACGCTAAATTGAATGATACGGATATAGGCCGCGTAGATGAACGCGCTGAAAAATGCGACGCGAATATTGAACAGGAGACGTGCCAGGATGAACAATAATAAGGTGTTGATTACATCCATGATGATCTGAACGATCTTGATCGTAGCATTCGAGTCATTAAGAAAATACATCACATAGGCCACAAAATATGAATAGCCGGGAGGGTGAAAATATGGGTCATTGGTTCCCTTCCAACTAACATTCTTATAATAATGAGCATCATCAACATATTCTTTGGAATCAACCAGCGGCAGATCAAATACCGGGTTATTGGATTTCATCTGGCTGTAATGCGTAATACGCATCACTAATGCCAGAGCTATTATCAGATAGAGCCATCGTCGTTGCTTCGCAGACATACTAAGCACTTTTCTGGCTCTATCGATCATTACGGTGTGGGTTCTTGGTTTTTTTGAAATCTCCCCGGGAAAAGAATTTCTCTATGAGGCAATAAAAATATATAAAAAGATATCTGCTACCCATTTCCTTGATCCTGAATTTGGAAATTCCATGCTGCCGGTTGGTCCACGAGTTAGGCAAAACAGTATAGGAAAATCCTCTTACTATCGACTTCAGGGGCATTTCAAGAGTTAAGTTGTAATGCGGTGCCATAAGTGGTTTGATGCCATCTATAGTTTCTCGTTTATATAGCTTAAACGCATTGGTTATGTCGTTGTATCTAAGTCGAAACGAGATATTTATGAAAAAATTTGCAAACCTGTTGAGAAACAATTTTGGAAAGGGATAGTCAATTACTTTGCTCCCCTTTATAAACCGGCTTCCAAATACGCAGTCATAATTTCCTTCTATCATTTTTTTATAAAACAACACGAGGTCGTCGGCAGAATCTGAAAGGTCGGCCATCATTATCGCGACGCAATCACCGTTATATTTTTCCAGGCCGTAACGAACCGCATAGCCGTAACCTCTTGAATTCTCATTGTTTAAAATTTTTAAACTTGGTGTTATAGTGGTTAATTCCTCCAGTACCTTTCTTGTCTCGTCTTTAGAATGATCATTTATAACCAATATCTCATGATCAATATTTGCTTCTGATAATGCATTAAAGATCTGCGTAATTGTGCCGGTAAGATTTTCAGCCTCATTATGTGAT
Organism: Bacteroidota bacterium; assembly: GCA_022573915.1. GTDB lineage: Bacteria > Bacteroidota > Bacteroidia > Chitinophagales > JACZTA01 > JACZTA01. The sequence goes on from JACZTA010000004.1 coordinate 13,410, forward strand.
GGTATGACAACGCTTAGTTTCATTTATGTGATCTGGCAACAGCGGTGAAAGAACTTAGGAATCCTTCTTGGTCACGCGGTTTGTCAAGCTTTCAAATAGTTGGTTGAGAATATCTTGCAGATTGTATTTCCAATTCCATTCAGGATAATGAGATTTAAATTTGCTTAGGTCACTAATCCACCATATATGGTCTCCAATCCTGTTCTCCTCATCGTAATTATAGTTCATCTTATTTCCGGTAATAGATTCGCTTAATGCTATTGCTTCCTGCATAGAACAATTGGAAAATCGGCCACCACCGGCATTATAAACCTCTCCTTTTCTTGGCGATTGGTAAAAATGCCAGAACATATTGACCAAATCCCAGCTATGAATATTATCCCTGACCTGTTTGCCTTTGTATCCGAAGACCGTGTATTGCTCACCTGTAACTGTACATCTCATCAGGTAGGCTAAAAAACCGTGTAATTGGGTTCCGGAATGTTGCGGTCCTGTGATACATCCTCCTCTGAATATGCCAACGTTCATGTTAAAATACCGGCCGTATTCCTGCGCAACAAGGTCTCCGGCCAATTTAGAAATCCCAAATAACGAGTGTTTCGAATTATCGATTGACATGAGTTCATCAATTCCCTGTTTGTAATATGGATGGTCTTCTGCTATTTCCCACCTGGAATCTAATTCTACTAAGGGTAAACTATTGGGTGTATCTCCATAAACCTTGTTAGTAGAAGTGTAAATAAATGTTGCACCTTCACAATTAAGGCGGGTCAATTCCAGGAGATTAAGTGTACCGTTAGCGTTGATCGTAAAATCGGTTAATGGCTCTTTTGCTGCCCAGTCGTGACTCGGTTGTGCAGCCGCATGAACAATCAAATCAATATCAGTTGAGTACTGTTTGAACAGGATTTCCAGTGCTTCATAATCTCTGATATCAATGTTTAAATGCTCATAATTATTAAACTGCTCTTCTAATCTTTCCTTGTTCCAGTTGGTGGAAGCGTCCTCGCCAAAAAAAACCTTTCTATGGTCATCATCAATACCAATTACCTTGTCAAACTTATCCGAGAAGAACTGCACTGCTTCACTACCCACTAATCCAGCAGAACCGGTAACGATCACTACTTTCATTATTCCAATATATTTTTGAGGTCTTCCTCGTTACTACCGATCCATTTATTGATATCTCCCACGATCTCTTTGACCGAAAGCTTGGGTTTCCAGCCAGTTGCAGCCGTGACCTTCGAATTATCAGTGACGTAAATTCGAACATCTGCAATCCTGTTCTCTTCCACTCCCTTGATTTCAAGCTTATTACCGGTCACCTCTGCGCAAATGGAACTCAGCTCATTTAACGAGACACTGTTTTCCATTCCTCCACCCACGTTATATGTTTGACCGGAGAGTTCATCGATATGCTCGATCTGGTAATCGATCAGTTCAGCAAAGTCTTTAATATGCACCACATCCCTTACCTGTTTGCCCTCACCACCATATCCAAAATACTGCAGGTCCCTATTCCAATAATGTCTGGAAGTCCAAAGAACGACAACTCCCTGATCCACTTTTCCCATCTGCCAGGGACCGGTGATGACGCTGCAGCGGTTAATAATAGTTTTTACATTTAACAAGGAATGATATTCCTGGATTAGAATTTCCGATGCCAATTTTGTCGCACCATAGAATGATCTGCTACCCTCCAAAGGAAAATCCTCAGTAATACCATTATTGGAGGCGCCTTTAACTTCTCCGTTTAATTGCAGTTCAAACCTCTTATCGGTTTCGCTATAACCCAGGCTTTCGATTGTATGGATTGGATATACCCTGCTGGTTGACAGGAATATAAAAGAGGCATTTAGTTTTTTGGCTAATTCCAAACAGTTTACTGTTCCGATAAGGTTATTGGTGATGACAGGCGTGACCGGTGATGTTATACCTGCCATGACGGAAGGATTTCCCGATGCGTCTATGATCAGGTCTGCCCTATCAACCAGTTCGAGATCCTCTTTATTTCTGATATCGCCATGCAGAAATTCAACCTTAGCCGACGCGAGTCTGGTCAAATTCAATTCCGATCCCCTGCGTTTCAAATTATCCATACAGATAATTTCGTACCCGGAATGTTTTTCTTTAAGTAAAATGGCAAGATTAGACCCAACAAAGCCTGCTCCACCTACAATGAGTAGTTTCATTTTCGTAAAAATATCAAATTTTGAGTGATTCGGGATAAGATGCTCAGTCAGCAGGTTCTTCAGGAAAGCTTTCTTGAACTGAATCGTGCGGTTCTTCCATCCGTATATGATTGTCTTCTACATCCGATACTCTTTTGCCTTTTGCCAATAATCCGACCATCATTATTACACTGGTCGACAAGATCGTGAGGAGGATTATATTTTGATCAAAATTTGGATGCGCAATTTTTGCCGGGATAGCAAAGAACAATAGAATGGTGATCAGTCCCCTGGGTGCTATAAACAACTCCGGGTAGATAGAGGTTCTAAGGAAGAACTTTAGATTTAAGTAGCGGATCGTATACAGAACTCCTAGTATCAATGCGGTGATAATAAATATCCTGATGCTGCCAAATCCGACAAATACGATCGACATGCCGAAGATCACAAAAAAGAAGGTTCTTACCACAAAGGCAGATTCTATCACAACAATCTTGAAGTCTCTGAGTAACTCTTCAAAGCTGTCAACAAAAATCAGCCTCTTAAAAATTCCTCTAAAAAATAGTGACTTGTTATTGATCACCAATCCAAAGATAAGTATGGTTAACAGCGCTGACAGATGAAATGATTTCCCAATGGAGTATAGCAGGATAAGAACGGCAAGCATCAAAACATACTTCACAGGTGTTTTAATCCTCTGAAAAAGGTATACCATGCCATATGAGATCAATATTGATACGATAAATGTGAGTATCACTTTAATAGAGAAATCCTGCATCATGGTACTGATCTTACTCACTTCATAATTATCGATTAAGAAATAAAAGAAGATAATACCCAGGATATCTGAAAAGGTAGCTTCACAGATCATAAAGTCCCTTTTCTGCTTTGTTAACTGCATTACAGAGGGTATGATGACGGCGCTGCTCATTATTGAAAGCGGAACAGCGTATATCAATGCCGTTCTATTATCCATTTCAAGAAAGAACTTCAGGATAAATGCGATGAACAATGAGGAAAACAAGAGAATTACTACTGCCACCATAAACGACCTCCATAGTATTGGCCAATTCTCACGGCTCAGCTCGAGATCCATGGATGCTTCCAGCACGATCATGATGAGGCCGATGATTCCGATCACTTCGAGTATCGGTAATAGATTGATTTGTTCTATGGTTGAACCGCCTATGAGTTTAATGACTATTCCTGTGGCCATCAGCAACAGAACAGAAGGAATATTGAAGCTTTTTGCTAATCGATTAAAGAGGTAAGAGAGGATTAAAATGACAGAAATACCTATCACTATCCAGTTAGAGTCGATTGATTGCATATGATCCTGTATCGAACGCGGCAAAAGTAACTTAAATTATATTGAGTCGGCTCCCGCTAAGCATAAATTCCAGCGAACTCTTTCGAGTAGACAATTTACTGAGGCAAATGTTCCTTTGTTTATAAATCCAATTGTTTTAATACAGATTTAGACGGATTTTTGCGTCATAAATTTGAATTACAACTAATTAACCGACCATTTCCAAGATAACAACATAGGCTATTGTTGCCTCATTTTACTTGAAAACTAAAGCTGTATGGACATTTAATCTTTTTTATCCGCATAAATTCCTTTTATCAAACAGAATCTTTAACCTTAAAAACCAAATTATGGAGCACATCAACTTCGAATATCATGATGAATACCTGAAAACCTGTAAAGAATGTCAGGAGGAGTTCTCGGGACGCTTAAATCAAATATTTTGTACTTCAAAATGTAAAAGTCAGTACAACAATAGATTTTCGCGCATCGAACGTAATGCGACAAAGGATATTGACAAGATTTTGCATGTAAATCGAAATATTCTATTATCCTTCTATGAGAAAGACCCGGATGCTAAGATCTCAAAAAGGGCATTGGTTGACCATGGATTCAATTTCAAGTTTGTTACTCATAGCGAGCAGGATCTACATGGTGCATTTTGTGAATACTGTTATGAGTATGGCTTAAAAAAGCTTAAGGATGGTTTTCATGTCGTTAAGGAAATGGCGGTGGCTGTTTAAAAGGCGTCCTATGATGTTCAAATTAACGATCTAGAGCCTGATCCTGTATCCAAATATCTACTCAAGGACTGAATTATCTTGCCTGAGCCAGGTACTTTCGAGTATTATTCCCAGAACTTATAGCCGACTTTAAATTCAAAAATACTATTGAATAAATAGTTTTTTCGTACTACTCGTGCTTCCTGAGATGCACTGTACCAAATAAATTCCGGATTGCATTGTTTTTTCCGGAGTTACAGCAGTATGAGAATTACCTGCTTCCACTATAAGCTCTTGAACAAACTGTCCATTGAGGTTATAAACCAGAATAATCGCGTTTTTCACACCGTTTGGGAGGATAAAATGAATTTGGTTGTTGACTTGATATACCAAAAAATCGGATTCCTCATTGTTCCACTCATTTTCATGAATTCCGGAAACAGTTTTAGAACTTATGGTTAATGTTTCGGTATAAACGAGGTCACCATTATCAGTAGCATCATTATTTGCAGCAACTGTCGCTACATAAAACGTTATATCACCTTCATCCGTTGCGGGAGCAGTCCAGTTAAATGTCCATTCTCCCAGCCCCGCGCTTTTAGGATTTGTGCCGTCAAATTTATAAGTAACATATCTTCTGTTTGGAAAGTCATTCGAACCCGGTAAAACCTGAGTTCTTCCCGGTTCAGTCATGGCTAAGGAACCAATATTGGTATCATCATTATCACGCAGGGCAACGAATTCGAAACCAAATCTGTAAATATTGGCTTGACTCAACGAAACGGTCACGGGATAAGTCACTCCCGGAGTATATTCGGTTTCATTATCGCCCATGACGATGCTGGTGATTCCCGGGCCCGTATTCAATCCAACATCCGAATGACAACCACTTTTATAGCAGGTCACTTCTCCGGGTGCGCCGGTACTTGCTGCAGGCGCTCCGGTCGAAGCCGCCTGGTTAAAAGCAGAATAAACAACTGCACCAATAACCAATAAAACCATGGGAAGAATATGCTTGATTTTTAACATGATTTGGACGGATTTTTTATAAAAATAAGGTTTTTTCCGATTTAAAAAAATCCAAACATATAGTAAAAATTACATACCGGCGTATCATGCGTTTGTAATATTTTTATTTTCTAATAAATTCAGTAATTTGCACTATATCAAGTTAAAATTGGCGAACATATCATGAGAATACAATGTGTTATTCTCAAAATTTAAAACCTGTAATAATGAAAAACTCAATTTATATTCTTACGCTGTTATTGTTATTTGGAATGACAGCTTTTGCACAAAGCACTTTTCAACGAATTTACGTGGAACCGGATAACGCCCGGTTTTATGGAATGGACCTGACCTCCGATGGCGGTATTATCCTGGCCGGTTATACAGGGACCAATCAAAATTATGATGTTTATCTCGTTAAATTGGATTCCATCGGTGATACTTTATGGACGAGGGAGTTAGGTGCTGGTGGGATAGATATAGCCTATAGTGTCAAACAAACCAGTGATGGTGGATATATAGTTACCGGATTGACAGATAGCTACGGGCAATTGAATTATGATGTGTTTTTACTTAAGGTTAGTGCAACCGGAGGCCTGGATTGGTCTAAAACTTATGGTGGCATTGCAGATGAGGTGGCATATTCTGTACTACAGACCAGTGATGGTGGATTCTTTATGGCAGGCTATTCTGAAAGTATTGGTGCAGGTGATAACGATGTTCTTTTGATTAAAACGGATGGCTCAGGAGTATTGAGTTGGAATAAAGCTTATGGTACCAATGACGACGATCAGGCGCGGGCAGCTCGCGAACTTTCGGGTGGTGGATTTATGATCACCGGACATTCAGGTGCCGGGCAATCAGGCTTGAGAGATGTCATTGTTATGATAACGGATGCGGATGGAGACACCGTTTGGACAAGGCAGCTGGGTGGGTCGCAAAATGATCTGGGCTATGATATCAATGTTACTTCAGATGGTGGTTATGTATTTACGGGTGAAACTTTTAGTTTTGGCGCAGGTCAACGCGATGGGTTCATTTGGAAAATGAGCAGCTCAGGTATATTTATGTGGGGCAAAACATATGGCTCAGGCGGTTATGAAGAAGGGTATGAGATATTTGAAGCGGCTGATGGAGGTTTAGCACTCATCGTAGAAACCAGTGGAATCGGTTTGGGAAGCAATGACTTTCAGTTGATCCGTACTGATGCTAATGGGGATACAACATTTACCAGAACATATGGTACAACAAATGGAGATAATCCACGTATGCTGATGCAAACACCGGATGGTGGGTATGTACTTGCAGGATATAACACAACGGGTGGATTTGGTGGAAGCAGCAGGGCATTTGTAATAAGAACCGATGATAAAGGGCAACATCCTTCAGAATGTAATATAGGACCGGGAGGTGGCATAGTTGCTCCTTCAACCCCCACGGTTAAGGCTACGAATTATTCCATGAACACTACAGCATTAATTGAAAATAATACTACCTGGAATTATAACGGAACAGGGACTGACGTCCAACAATTGGAAATGATTGTTTCTGCATTTTCAAGCCCGGCAACGGATTGGTCGTTTGGTAGTGCCACAGTTACGATTACAGGAGGGAATTTCCCGTTCTCATATCTTTGGGATGACCAGGCGAGTCAAACATCTCAAACTGCCATTAACTTATTTCCGGGTGTGTATTCGGTCGTAATTTCTGATAATTTGGGTTGCACTGCCAAAGCTGAAGTTCGGGTATTTAACAATACCGGTATTGCAGATATTCAATCAGGTAATAAGTTCTACATTTATCCAAATCCTTCTGATGGTCAGTTCACCGTGGTCATCCCTCAGGTTGGATCCGACATTGAAATGTCAGTTTACACAATGGATGGCAAGCTTGTCCATTCGGCAGAGTTTGGACAAGGAACTTATGGTTCTCAATTGCACAAGACGCTTGATCTTAGTCAATTTGGAAGAGGGTTATTCTATGTGAAGGTCATAACCAAGGACTATGTGATGACGCAAAAGGTGATCGTAGAGTAATCTGAGAAGATCAGGAAATGCCGTGATCCTGGTGCATCGCTTTTACTTCATCAGCGGTGAAAGTGTTTAGCTTGATTACTCGGGCTTTGTCTGTGTGGATAGGTGAAAGAGTATTTCTAATTTCTTCTTCACTTTCAGCATCAGCGATCATGATTCCTGTATGATTTCCCGCATTGCATCCCCAATAGAAGTGTGTTATATATCCTTGAATTGCAATAGCTTTTATAGCCTTGGCACATGTCGAATCAAGTTTAACCGCAATGGGCAAAGCATACGCAAAGAACAAGGAAGTATTAAAGCTGGTTTAATTGCTCTGCGACCTTCGCGTCTCCATCTTTGCGTGCTTTGGGGTTTTCTTTTGTCTTATATTTGCATTCCCTAAAATGAACCCAACCACCGAAAATATAATCGAAGTAACCAACGTCAAGAAGTATTTCAAAGACGTCAAAGCAGTTGATGGGGTGGATCTTGAAATCAAGACGGGGGAGTACGTTGCCCTGCTTGGTCCTAATGGGGCCGGCAAAACAACCCTGGTAGAAATGATTGAAGGCATCCAAAAACCGGACTCCGGCGAAATTAGGATCAATGGTAAAAAGTGGCGGGGAAATAGAGATGCACTTCATAAAATTATAGGGATCTCATTTCAGGAAACCAGATTCATGGACAAGATAACGGTTAATGAAACGCTGAAGATGTTTGCCAGTTTTTATGATCTTGACCTTGACAGGGTGCAGTTGATTCTTAAGTTGATTAATCTCGAAGAAAAACAGAAGAGCTACGTGGTAAATCTATCCGGTGGGCAGAGGCAAAAATTGGCCCTTGGAATCGCATTGTTAAATAAGCCCCCGCTATTGCTACTCGATGAGCCTACAACCGGACTGGATCCAACAGCACGGAGGGAGATGTGGGATATTTTGTTCAGACTGAAAAAAGAGAATAACACGACCATGATACTGACTACCCATTATATGGAAGAAGCCGAAACTCTATGTGATAGGATCGTGATCATGGATCAGGGAAAAATATTGGCGAAAGGAACACTCGATGAGTTACTTTCAGAGAACAAGAGTGGGGAAGTGATAGAATTTGGTTTGGAGGGCAACGGACATACACCTGATTTTAGCCGGCTGAAGGGAATGCAAAGTGTGCACTATAATGAGGAAAATGCAAAGGGGAAACTGATCGTGGATGATATAGCAATACAGCTTCCGCATTTCATTGACACGATCAATGAACAAAATTTTAAACTCAAGTCCCTGGAGTGCAGAAAGATGACTCTTGACGATCTTTTCATTAAAATGACCGGCAGACGATTAAGCGATTAGGATGGTCAAGAGCACACTTCTACAACTCATATCGATTCAATTCAAGGAATTCTTGCGCGAACCCGGTATCATCTTCTGGGCATTGTTGTTTCCTATACTCATGGCCTGGGTATTGGGTATAGCATTTACGAAGAAAGGAGAAGTCGTGCGCCAGGTAGCTCTGATTGAAAATATAGATTCTACTAATATCAACTTAAGAGATTTTTTGAGTGATCCACAAATTAAAGTTCTAAAAAGCGGAGAACATCAGCAAACATTCACCAGCGTAATTGAAAACACAAAATTGGGTAATACAACCTATAAGTTTTTGATCACCTCATGGGATGCTGCAGAGCTTATGCTCAAGAGAGGAAAAATAGCAGTGATTCTTGTAGAACACGAGGAGAATGTTGAGTTTCATTTTGATCCAAGTAACCCCGAATCTCAGTCGGTATATTTGCAGCTGTCGGCTGTCTTTAACGATGCTTCATTCATATATGAAACCAGTACTATCAGACCTCTTACAAAGGCAGGTACCAGGTATATAGATTTCCTGGTTCCGGGATTGATTGCGTTAGGAATCATGAATTCCTGTATGTGGGGGATCAGTTATGCGCTGATCGATATGAGATCCAAGAAGTTGCTGCGACGAATGGTGGCTACACCCATGAAGAAATCGACATTTCTTATCGCGCAGTTCAGTACCAGGGTAGTCATGAGCTTTGTCGAATCTGCTCTGCTGTTCACATTTGCATTTTATATTTTTAAAGTGGACCTGCAGGGAAGCTTTATTGCATTACTGGCAGTCTTCGTAGCAGGTAATATTGCCTTTTCGGGATTGGCTATTCTGGTTTCTTCACGGACCGCACATTCGAGGGTGGGAAATGGACTGATCAATGCGGTAGTCATGCCGATGATGATCCTCTCAGGTATATTTTTCAGCTATCATAACTTCCCGGATTGGTCGGTCGATGTGATTCAAAAACTACCACTAACGATGCTCGCTGATAGCGTGAGGAGCATCTTTAATGAAGGTGCCGGTTTATCAGATGTATTATTTGAAGCCGGGATGTTAAGCGCAATTGGGATCCTGTTCTACTCTGTTGGTTTGTGGATTTATAAATGGTACTAACAGAGTGTGGGTGTGAGAGTGAGTGTGGCTTAACTCTATATTGAATAAGAAATGCATGTGCATGGAGAATGCATGCAAACCTGGCCTAGCTTTAGCGAAGGCATGGCCGCGCATTCAAGTAGCCATTTAACCATGCAGCCATGTAGCAATTTCTTTAGCTGAGTGAATTTAATCATATCTACACAAACTTTTCTTATTCAAATCCTCGCGCTAAGATTAAAGCCCAATTTGGAACAATTTTCGCATCCTTATAGTGAATTTACTGTTTACTAAAGTTGTTTCTCTGGTTACAGTAACAATTTTGTGATATGGCCCTTAAACCTAACCTACTTATCACCCTTAGCTTAATCCTTGCCGTTAATTCTTACGCATTTTCACAAGACATTGAGATAGGACTAACCTCTCAGCTTGGAGGATACACCAAGGGAGAATTCAGCACGTACGGCATAAACAACACGCTTAACAGGTATGAATCCAATACAGAATCATTTATTGGTGGAGTTACGGGGTTGCTGCATTCAACAAATCAGAAGTTTTACGTGTTAAAGCTTATTTATCAAAATTATAATTATCATTCTTCGTTTACATCTGATAGCTCCAGCGGCAACTACTCTGTTATTTTGGATGACCAATTTACCCGGGGAATAGAAGCAGGCTTTGGTATTGGAAAGTTATTGGAGCGTGAAAAACTAAGGTTCAGGGTAGGAGTAGAAATTAGTTTTTATGGAGCCTTCGCAAATAAAGGATTTTATTCAAAAGCAGAATATGTTAATTCAATACTCCGTGATTCTCTGGTCATTCACACTTCCAATCTCTTGGGTGAAATAACCAGACTTGCCATATTTTATTCAATAGAGTACAATATATTTGGCGATGTTTTCTTGGGAACTGAATTGGGTACCGGTGTACAGCATACCGTTTCAATAGGTACGATCAGGCAAACCTTCGAATATTATAATGAAAGCGGAACGTTGTACGACACGAAGGTTCAGGATCTGAGAGTTAAGAATTCAGCTGATTCGTTTTATTTCCTTGTGCCGTCAATAAATTTGTTTTATAAATTTTAGTAACACTATTAAGGAAGATAGAGGGGGGCATTGTAATCCGTAAGTTAAAATTTAAATATAGCAATTCTAAATATCTCGGACCTTCGGCCAAAGTAATTATAAGCCTCCTGATTCTTATTTTCTTCTCAACCCAAAAGGCATCTTCACAAGGCGTCTTTGCATCTTCGCTAAGCACCTTAGATAGTGGATTAATTGTGTACTATCCGTTCAGCGGTAATGCAAATGACGAAAGTGGTAATGGTAATGATGGGATTGTAATCGGTGCGTCGTTAACGTCTGACCGATTTTCAAATCCGAATAGTGCGTACTATTTTGACGGGGTAGATGATTATATCATTATTGACGGTGCTGCAAGGTCATTGACTGAATATGCGATTTGTTTCTGGTACAATACAACAACTTTAAAGTGGGGCAGCAGTTGGAAAGCTGGGATACTATTCAGCGGCAACCATGCAACTTCAAATCGTCTAGGAAAACCAAATATACATCTGGAAGAAGATGGCACGGTGAGGGTTACGGGTGGATGGCCAAGTTCAGGAAACTATCCGGAGGTTGTTTCAGATACGGGTATGGGAAATGGCAAATGGCATTTTGTTGTAGCCAACTTCAATGACCATGTCAATGCATTTGAGTTATACGTAGATGGACAATTTGTGGGAGCCGATACCAGTTATACCAGGCCGCTGCACCTTGAAAATAAAAATGCGACAAATTATATGCTCACTCTTGGATTCAGAAATGGTAATTCACAATATTATGAAGGGATGATAGATGACTTCAGGATCTATGAGCGGCAGCTTAATAAACGGGAAATACGGGCTCTTTTTCTTGAAGAAAAAAGCACCTCAATCAAACCTAAAGTTCCAAGAGCTTATAAAGTTACGAGCAATGGAAAACCAGGTGGTCATGGGGGACACCCAGCCGAAATGGCATTTGACCAAAATTACTGTACAAATTGGAACTCAGGTCTGCGTGCACCACGTTGGATTGCCATTGATTTTATAGACAGAATTGATATAGATCATATCCGCCTTCGTGTGCAGCAAACACCAATTGTTGGTACAACCACGCACCAAGTGCTAATATCTCACGACGGATTGAATTGGGAAGTGTCTGAGGAGTTCACACTCAAAACCGTCAATGGTAATTTTATCAACCGGTTCTATTATCCACCATTAAGAGATGTCAGGGCATTAAAAATTCTAACGGTTAAATCGCCATCATGGATAGCATGGAAGGAAATAGAGATAAATCCCGAAGACACATTGCCAATTCAAGTATATCCAAGAGGTCCGTTAAAAGTATCCGAAGGAGAATATGTTGATCTAAAAATCCATGTCAATACACTTGATAAAAAAGTTAAGTGGCAATTGGATGGCCAGGATATTGCCGGCGCGAATTCCTCTGTTTATCGTGCGAATCAAACCGGAAGTTATACAGCTTTGATAGGGAAGGATGATTGCTTTCTGTCTTCTCAGCCCGTGATAATTGAGGTAATAGCTAGTTGTCCGGGAAATGTGCCCACATCCGAGAACCTGATTATAAATGGTGGTTTTGGTGATGGCTTTGTCGAGTTCGAGACAGAATATAATTTCGTGAGAGGAGCCAACACGAGTAGGGAGGCGGCCAAATTTACTATCGCTACTTATCCTTTTCAATTTCAATCCAAATGGACCGCCTGCCATGATCCGGCAGACAGGGGTTCGCCGATGATGATAGTTAACGGAGCGACTACCGAAAAGTTTCTTTGGAAACAATCCGTGCCTGTCCAACCGGGAAATACTTATATCTTTTCCATGAAAGTAGCCTCGGCTATTAGTCACAGTGTTGCGAAGATGCAAGTTTCAATTAATGGCAGAATTTTAAACAATTCTATTGGTGCTTCAAATACCGTTTGTCTATGGAAATCGGTTAACGCAACCTGGGAGTCAGACAAGAATTCTGTCGCTGAGGTTATCATACACAACACAAACCTTGAATCAGGAGGAAATGATTTTGTAATAGATGATATTTCGTTAGTCAGGTGTAACAGTCAAACGATCGAGGAGATGCTTGAAGAGATGGGATCAGATGCCTCTATCATTCTTGATAAGATTCATTTTGATCTAAACAGTTACGAACTCAAGCCATCATCATTCGTACAATTGGATGATCTGGTATCTTATTTAAAGAGGAATCCTGAGATTAAGTTCGAGATACACGGGCATACCGATTCGGGTGGTCCGTACTGGTTCAATAAGCCTCTTTCTGAGAATAGGGCCAAGGTTGTCGGTGATTATTTAGTCGATAAGAGAATCAGCCGCACTCGGTTCACAACACATGGATTCGCCAGTGAGTACCCGATCGTCCGGAATACCGATCGCGCTGGAAGGTATAAGAATAGAAGAGTAGAATTTAAACCTATTGATTGAGAAAATATAATTATTCAATTTTCCCTCTTTTAGATAACATTATAGCTATTGACTTGGTCTGCTCGAACTGAGAAAACACAATGACCATGATTACTGCAATTGGCACGCTCAGGAGCATACCGGTTATACCCCATATTGCACCCCAGAATGACAAGGATATTATAACGACAAGTGGGCTTATGTTCAATGTATTTCCCATTAGTCTGGGCTCTAATAGATTTCCAACAACCAGTTGTGTACTGCCGACAAATATCAGGACCTGTATACCCTGGGTAAATTCTCCAAATTGAAGAAGGCAAAATATGGCCGGAAACAGGGTAGCGACTAATGAACCAATGGTTGGAATAAAATTTAGAATAAAAATCAAGAATGCCCAAAACACCGGAGAATCTATACCAATTATTTCCAGGGCCACATAGCTCACCCCTCCCGTTATCAGACTTATCAGAGTTTTGAGACCTAGATATTTTGTAACTGCAGACTCAATACTTCCTAAGATCTGATCAACCTTAGCATATTGATCACCCCGGCTAAATGCGACTTTTAGTTTAGTAGTGAAGTGAGTTTCCTCTAAAAATATGAACATAATGTATATCAAGATCATGAATGCGCTGCCAACAATGTCTGTCAATGAACTGAGAATTGAACCAAGAACTGACCCAAAGTCAAATTCTCCCGCGCGCTCTTCTATTAATTCAATCAGATTTAAATTTAAAGCTTCGTTAATTTGGTTGGTTATCAACCCGATATTTGATTCATACGTCTTGTATGATTTCGCAAGTTCTTCTATGCTGGATGATAACACCTTGGAAGCCAGTGCCAGAATAGTAAGCATGAAGACGGACGAGATCAGACTCTTGACCCAGGAGGGAAATCTGCGTTTTATAAATCCGATCTTATCCAATACCGACTTCAATCCTCTGACCAAAATCCAGAGAAGTAAAGCAAAAACAAATGGTAATATCAACCCCTGGCCATAAATAAGGATTATCACAAGGCCAATAGCGACAATAAAAAATGAGGCGATTTTGTTCAAGGTCATTTCAGACACTTAAAACTCAATATTACTGCTCTTTCTGTTGATATTGTATTGGATCAGGCAAAAGTGGAATAAGTTGAATCAATAGTGTGATACCTGTTTAATTTCTTAACGCCTTATTGTATAGTTAACCCCAATATCTATAGCCAAAAAATTCAGGTATTCTTTTGTATCCGACAGGTTATTGGTTGATGTGAATGATTGATTAAGATTCAAATTCGTTTTTAAAAGCCAATGACGGGTTAAGCTATAGGAAGTGCCTATTCCAATATGACCAAATAAATTGAAGAAACTATAGGTGTATCCGTTATTCGGATAACTGATCCAAACATCATTTGTTTTAATTTCGGATATCACTGTTTTGCCGTTATACAGATTTATAGATGTCCCAAAAATTAACTCTGTACTCCACCTATTGTTTTCGCCTAATTTATAATACGCCAGGATTGGAATACCTATATAACTATACTCACTCGTACTACGTATTTCAGTTGCGTAATTAGGATCCGGAGTAATCCATACAAGCGCAGTTGCTTTTGTTTTGAAACCTATCCTGGAAGAGGTCAACCCTGTTCCAAAACTCCATCCTCCTTTGAGACGACGAACAGCCAGGATTTTTCGGGAGTGCCCAAGCCGCGTAATTTCTGAGCTATTTCTATTTTCCCTGTGCCATTTTTCTGATTCAGATCCCGCTAAAATCCGATAGGAAACATTGGGTGAATAAAATACTTCGAATGACCAATTACTGAATCTGCTGGTATCTTTTTGTGCTTTAACTACACTTGTAAGAGCCAGGAATGTGAACAGTAAAACTAAATTTTTCATCTATAAAGTCTTTACGTAGGCCTTCATTATTTCAATGCCTTTTTCATCCGGAAGACTGGTTCCAATAAATGGCATGAATCCCGATTCAACATTCCCGACAAGAAATGTTTTTTTAGATTCAATACCGGTCTCATCAAATGGAGTATAATTTCTGAAATCCAGGCCCAGCCAATCTGAAAATCCACCGGGAGAATGGCAATGGCTGCAGTTGATCTCCATGTAAGCCCTGCCTCGTTCTTCATCGCTCGAACTGTCATCATTATAATCAGCGAGGTTGTCAACAGAAGTTATATCAAAGTTATTGATCAAGCCTAGTTGTTGAAAATGATCCAGTTGATTCAATGTATCTCCATTTCTTTCCACTTGCCTGTTGAGATTATATAATTTCAGGCCAATCAGAGTCATTTTGCCATCGGATTGATGACAAGTGAAACATTCTTTGTTACTTGGAATGTGATAGGTGGTTACTTTACCTTCTCCTTTTTCATTTATCCAGTTCCTGGGTTCATCATTACCACTAGTCAGTAGATAGGCTTCGGTCTGGCTATCATTCCATTTATACACCGCAACCTTCCATTCATTATTTTCAAGGATCAAGAATCTCGTTTCAATTATATTTTTCCCTTTGGAAGGGGTTCTCTCATCCTTCCAATAATAAAATGTTTTAACTATCCATGTTCCATCGGGGAAAGTGGGTAAACCATCATCGATTTTAGTAAGCTGTTCACCGGCGGGAAGTCTGATCAAACGTTGTTTTTCGGCATAATCTGAAAAGAGTTCAGAGGATAACTCATAAAGGTAATAATCAGATGCAGGTATGAGGTCAGAAATTGGGCTGGTAAACACACCTATTTCTGAAAGCTTTAATGGAAAATCCGGGTCAGTTGGACCGAAGTTATTTTTTTGACAAGCATGTATGGTGAATAGAAGAATTGCGAATAAAATGCTAACATTTCGTTTTTTGTTATCAATCAATGGCCTGATATGTTTTTTGAATGTGTCGATAATTCCGTATTGGAGGCCTGATAATAAAAGATAAGTTACACTTTGTTCGTTCAAGTATCATTACAAATATACGTAGATATATACAATGATTAATTTTGATAATTAAGGTTTAAATTAATGTTTTTACGGTGCTTCGTTAGCATTCTTCGCGTCCGTTTTCGCACGCGCGTAAGGCCGGGCGACAGACTGCGAACAGGGAGGTTATTTAATATTTTCATTGATCCACTCTCCCGAAACGGATACTCTGGTCCACTTATTTACACGCCCATAGTATCCATTTTTAAACAGTTCATCAATATTTACACCACCTCCGGCAGTTATACCTATTAATTTCCATTGTTCATTATCCTGTTCAAAGAGGCCTCCTCCGCTATGACCAGCTGTTGCAAAAAATTCTAAGGGTAGTGGAATCACATTTCCCATTTTATTGCAACATTGTTTGTTGGTAGGATGATCAAAATCTGCATATAAACTTGAATACTGGTTTGAATTTGGTTCCAAAAAACCTCCCAATGAATCTATAGTATTCTCACCTGCAATCTTTTTTTCAGATCTTTTATATAATTGCTTTTTAGGTTTGTCCGCTAGATATATCATTCCATAGCCTACTCCAACAACTTCAGCGTGAAGTTCACCAAAGTCTGCGTTCAATTTTGCAGGAGTCAAATTTGTTACTTCACGGTCTAATTCTATTATGGCAAGGTCTGTTTTATTGTCAGAGTTGAGGTAGGTTGGGTGGAAAGTCAATTTAACCCCTTGGTATAGCTGATCCTTATGATCCATAAAGCAAAATTGGAAATTTTTAATATCCGCTTTTCTGGGATTGGATGTGTTATATACAACCAGCATGGTGTCTTTACCTAGGTAAATTGTATCGGGCGTAATATCAACTTCGGTAAATATATGGGCTGCCGATAATATATGTTTGGGGGTGATTAAAACACATGAACCAAATAGGTTTCCATCCGATATAATTTTTCCAACGCAATCAAATTGTGGCTGCTGAGCCAAGGCAAAATATTTATTAATAGGAACGTCATGCCGGATAGCTCCAGAAATAAAAAAAAATGCTAATGATAGTACCAACAATGTTTTTAATTTTATGTTATTCATAGTCTTTCTTATCGCTTTTATGAGCAGGAAGGTAGCTTTTTGCTGCGACATTAATCCAAAAACATGATGGAAATAATGCCCTTATCTCCCGAATAGTCAATAACGCTGATATATAAACAATCTTGCGGTTTGCTTACTATTCCTGATCCCGGATTTGAAAACCTTCGCCAATACATCAAGGTTATTTATTCTGGAAATCTTATTTTAACTGTATATAATAAGCGCTTGTTAAAACTTGATTTTTTGGGCCAGACGATGAGTAGGTGTTGAGTAAAAACAAAACTTAACTTGCTCCTTAGAGTTGACGCTGCGGAGAGGAGGAGGATGCTAAGATTACAGAATAACTAACTTCCCGGTGCTGAGCAGACCTCCATTTCCGATCAGTTTGTATATATATAACCCGCTTTTTAGATTCTCTTTGTACAAAGTCAGGACAGGAGACGTAATATTATCTAACCTTTTAATTTCTCTGCCATATAGATCAAATATGCTTAAATAAGTTGTCTTTGAGATAAACTGTTCAGGAATAAACATTGAAGTAGAATTCGTAAAAGGATTCGGGTGAATACGCACATCTAGGCTGAAATCAATATATTGATTATCCACCGATAGAATCACACCGCAGGTATCGGTATAATTACCACCAATCCATTTGGCGATATAGTTAAAAGTATCAGTATCAATGGTCACGAAGCCTCCTACTATGTACAGCTCATTATTATAAACGCCTAATTCACTCACATTACCAGGCAAAAAGGAACTGCCAAAGCCGCACCATTGATTACCATCCCACTTTGCCACATATTCTGCCGGCACTCCACCAGCCGCCAAAAACTTTCCTGTAGCATATAATTCACTATTAAATACTTCCAGGCCTTCAACCTGTCCCACGGGTAAATCCATACCTCCGCCGACATGTGACCACGATGTACCATCCCATTTTTGAATATGGTTTCCTGCATTTCCAGCCTGGCTCGTGAAAAAACCACCTACATAAAGCTCTCCGTTATAAACCTTCATCGTATTTATCCAAGAATTGATTGTAAAACCATTCCCTACCTGCCTCCATGAATTCCCGTCCCAACGGGCAATGTAGTGAAGCGTATCAATATTGAAGGTGCCCCCAATATAAAGTTCACCTTTATAAACAGCAGCTGGTTCAATGGCTATCGCTCCTGATCCCTTCCAGTTGTTGTTATTCAGTATCGACCAATTAGTTCCATCCCATTTAGCAATACCATTTGCTTGCATACCGGCAATACTGTCGAAGGTGCCCATCACATAAAGATCATTATTGTAAACCGTTAAATTCATTATAACACCGTTTCTAGCTGTTGCTATCTGTGTCCAAAGGCTATCATCCCACCTACCCAAATAGTGGTTGTTAGGATCAAGACCCCAAAATCGTCCATCAGCATAAATCTTATTCTTATACCGCACAATTCCGAACACAGGAGAAGCACAATCTGTACCCCCGGCAAGTGAATCCCATTTAACTCCATCCCATCTGGCAATGCAATTGACTGAAATTCCATCTGCATATTTAAACATACCCCCAATATACAAGACACTGTCAATGGAATCGCCGTAAATCGTTCTTATCTGAACGTCAGTACCAGTTCCTAAATGAGCCCAATTTTGAGCAAATACAGAAAAATTAACTGCACTTAATAATGAAAGGATTAATATCCATTTGAAGGTTAAACTCATTTTCAATAATCTAGTTACGAATCACCTGTATATTTTGAATTAAAATTTAAACTAATATAGTAACAATTGAATTACTTAAACAATGATTAATTTTGATAAATAAGGTTTAATTTAATGTTTTTGTAGTCCTTTGTCAGCATTCTTCGTGCACGTAGTCGCAAGCGCGCAAGGCCGGGCGACAGACTACGAACAGGGAGGGGCGTGAGTGAAATGGTATTCATATAAATAAGTTAGGTGCCAGTAAAAAAAATGAAAAAAGAACAGGAATTTGCTTTAGCCCTCTATAAAAAGCATCAATACGATCTTTTTCTGAAAAATGCTGAAGATTCAGATAGAATGGATCCTAAATGGGTAATTTGGAATGAAAGCAAAGAAGAAGGAAAAAAGAACCTAAGAAAATTAGGCATTAAGGTAAAAGAGGTCGAAGTTGATTTCTACGAATTCTGTGAATACATTAACGAAAATAAATTGAAAAATAATGGCGAATCTCGTGCGGGGTTTGCTGCTTTTTTAGCATTTAGTAATAAAGCCAAATAGAATGGTAACTGGCACCTAACATTCGCTATATGCAATGGTGGCTAATACAAGTTGGTTTGTCGTTATCATTGAAGTTAATTAGTGGTTAATTGGCCATGAGCCACCACTGCACATAGCGTTTACCGTTAGCAACCAATTAAAACTAAAAATGAACTATGAAAACAAAATTATTACTTATTGTAATCTGCAGCGGTTTCATTCTGTTGTTTAATCAATGTAAGAAAGATGACTCTGTATTTGACGTTTATTTCTGGACAAGTAAAACAGAAATAGAAGGAACACTAACACTTTACATTGATGATAAGAATAAAGGAATCCTGCCATATTCAGCAATTAAACCAGAATGTGGAAACTGTATCCCGTCAAACAAATGTGGACAGATTACTTGATTGTTGATTGAGAGGATGATATCTTTATTAACCCTTTCCTGAGAGTTATTTCTCAGGGAAATAAATCAACTAATCATGGAAGATAACAAGA
>JACZTA010000166.1 GCA_022573915.1 Bacteroidota bacterium
GGAGTAGTCAGATCAAGGGTTCTGCCATTCCAGTTCAAAATTCGCTTTTTAAAAAATACAGTATCTTTAAGTTCAGAAATCAAAATAAATTCAAACTTTACGGCAAAACTTCAAGCAATACCAGGTGTAAAATTAGTGATAATGAACAAGAATCATGATTAAAACAAAAGTAAATATTTATGTCAGCTGAATCATCCCCGGATGTAATGTCGAATAAGACTTCGGAACAATATGATGAGGCAGTTGCCGATTGTAAGAGTACTTTTCTGGCAAAAGCGAAGGACTACGGAACAGCCTGGAGAATGTTGAGAATATCTTCTGTTGCTGATCAGATCTATATAAAAGCGGAGAGAATAAGAACTGTAGACAGCAAGGGTACCATGAAGGTTGAGGAAGGTATTGACAAGGAATTTCTCGGCATAGTCAACTACGGTATTATTGGTTTGATTCAGATCGACCACCGGGAGGATACGAACCTCCAATTGCCATTGGAAGAAATCGAAAAACTATATGATGCAAAAAGCACCGAAGCCAAGAAGTTGATGGAATCCAAGAATCACGATTATGGCGAAGCCTGGCGACAGATGAAGATCAGTTCCTTCACAGATTTAATATTGGTAAAGATCCTCAGAATCAACCAGATACAAACTAATGATGGTAAAACAATCGTTTCTGAAGGTATCGAAGCCAACTTCTACGACATAATCAATTATGCTATATTTGCTCTAATCAAAATTCAGGAAGAGAATGAAGGTACTGCTAGGAATTAGCCGGTTTCTTGTTGGGGGATTATTTATTTTTTCCGGACTGATCAAGGCCAATGATCCCTATGGTTTTGCTTATAAACTCCAAGAGTACTTTGCTGTTTTTGATGATCGGTTCGGCCTGGCATTCACGTCTCTCGACCCCGCTGCCCTTACTCTTTCTATCCTCATTTGCACGGTAGAGATTGTTCTGGGATTTGCTTTGATATTAGGAGTTTGGAAACATCTAACCGCCTGGTCATTGCTGTTAATGATCTTGTTCTTCACTTGGTTAACCGGTTGGTCGTCCATAACGGGTACAGTAACCGATTGCGGATGCTTTGGGGATGCGATACCAATTACCCCTGATCAGTCCTTTTATAAGGATTTGATCTTATTGGTATTCATTGGTTTTATCTTTATCAAACGCCGCGCTATACATACACTACTTTCTAAAACGCTGGGAACAAGTTTAGTTGTCATCAGTTTGATCGGAACATTAGTATTTGCATTTTGGAATCTATCATATCTGCCAATGCTTGATTTCCGGCCTTATAAAGTAGGAAATAACATACCCGAGGAAATGTCAATTCCGGAAGACGCCGAGCCGGGAGTTTATGAGATAATTTGGATCTACTCAGATAACGGTGTGGAAGCGGAATACACCGATGAGGATAAACCCTGGGAGAATTCGAATTTGACATTCGTAGACAGGAATACAAAGGTAATCGTAGCTCCTTACGAACCACGTATACATGATCTGATCATCATAGATGAAAATGACAACGATATCACTGACGAATTGTTGAACGATCCGAACTATAACTTTATCCTGGTGAGTACGAATGTGAAAAAATCAAAGAAATCTTCTTATGAAGACATCAACGCATTAGTCGCAAAATGTGATGAGCATGGGATAGCATTTAATGGGTTAACTGCCTCTATTTACGAGGACGTAAATCCTTTCCGTCATGAGGTCTCGGCTGCCTTCCCATTTCATAGTGTAGATGCAACAACCCTAAAAACTATCATCCGTTCAAATCCCGGATTGTTACTTCTAAAAGGCGGAACGATCATTGCTAAATGGCCTTATCGGCGTATCCCTTCGTTTGAAAAGGTCAATAAGAAATACATGAATTTATAACTCCTGGCGCGTGTTTAAGTTTATTGCTCGAAAATTAATTAGTGGTTTCCTCGTCATGGTGGGGGTGCTGGTTATTATTTTCGTACTCTTTCAGGTCCTGGGTGGCGATCCTGCCCGGTTGCAGCTTGATCAACGAGCTGACGTACAAACTCTGGAAGCGATCAGAAAAGACCTTGGATTGGATCGGCCTAAGCATATCCAGTTCTTTATGTATATCAATGATATTTCTCCCTTCTCATTTCATAATAATTCAATAAAAAACCAGGAGAAGTACCGCTATTCCACTCTTTTGAAATTCTCCAAATCCAAGGTGTTTGTTATTAAAAGGCCCTACCTGCGCCGATCGTGGCAAACCAATAGAGAGGTGACAGATATTCTAATGAGTGCGCTGCCCAATACTGTAATTCTGGCAGTGGTATCAATAATACTTGCATCTATATTTGGAATATTTTTGGGGATCATTGCTGCAGTGAATAAGAACACACTGATAGATAATGTGACGGTTTTTACCTCCATTATAGGAATATCCCTGCCATCTTATGTATCGGGTATCATCATCGGTTGGCTTTTTGGATATCTGTTAAGCGACATAACCGGATTACAAATGACAGGTAGTTTATACGAGATAGATGCGTCCGGCAGGCACCTGGCCTTACAGAATCTTATTCTGCCTGCCATCGCTTTAGGAATAAGGCCTCTGGCTATAATTGTACAGCTCACTCGATCTGCTATGCTTGATGTGTTAAATCAAGACTACATTCGTACTGCTGTTGCCAAAGGTTTGACCAGGCGTGCAGTGCTTTTCAGACACGCTCTGCGAAATGCATTGAATCCCGTTATCACCGCCATTTCCGGATGGTTCGCAGCTTTATTAGCCGGTGCTTTTTTTATCGAGATTATATTCGACTGGAAAGGCATCGGTTATTACACTATCCACGCAGTATTGGCAGGAGATTTTCCAGTTGTGATGGGTTCCGTTCTTTTAACTGCGTCTTTCTTTGTAGTAATTAATATGATGATCGATATTTTCTATGGCATCTTGGATCCCCGCGTTTCAATAAAAAGCAATTAATCCTCACTAGAATCCGGGAAATTTTGAAGAACGTTTATCTCGTCGGTTATATGGGTAGTGGCAAATCTTTTTTAGGAAGAAAAATGGCCAAGAAGTATCAGTTGGCATTCGTGGACATGGATAGTGAAATTGAAAGGAGGCAGAATAAATCGATTGTAACCATCTTCAAGGAATCCGGTGAAAACGAATTTCGCAAGATAGAACAACAAGTTCTAAAGGACACATTTAAGCTCAAAAACGTGCTGGTAGCAACAGGTGGCGGCACCGCCTGCTATAAAAAAAATATGAACCTCATGAATAAGGGCGGGATTACGATCTATCTGAAAGTTCCCTTTCTTGCTTTGCTAAAAAATATAAATACCGGTAAAAACTCAAGGCCTCTGGCTTCTAAGAAACACGCCGGCACTGAAGAACAATATCATAAACTACTATTCAAGGAAAGGCAATCTTTCTATGAACAAGCCATGCATGTTGTTAAACAAAATAATATCGAGAAGCTCGACAAACTGGTGATACAGCACTTAACGAAGTATTAACTTATGTAAGCCCCTTCTTTCCCCGGCTTACCCAATTCAACACTAATGGATTCTTGCATCGTAGTAGCCAGCGACAAACCAACAAAATCAGGAGCGATAGGATATCTCTTATGCTGCCTGTCCACTAACACAACAGATTGAATCTTTTTCTGAAGATTATTCAGGAATGGTTTAATAGCATAAGTGAGCGTTTTACCGGAATCCGTTACATCATCGATCAAGATTACAACCTTATCTTTTACGTCCGGCATAGATGGATCTAACTTTATTTCCTCTGCTGACGGATCCGATTTATTTATCTTCATCGAACAGAGCGTTATAGTTATTTCAGACATACCTTTTAACAAAGTGGATAATTTCTTGGCGATTGTAAACCCTCTCGGCTTAATTCCAACTAAAATCAACTCCTTTTCAGTATAGTTACTCTCCAATATCTGATAAGCAATCCTGTTAAGTTTTTGCTGAACCTGCTTATCTGTAAGAATTTGGTGCCTTTCGTTTGTCATGGCTTCGGATTAAAGGTAGATTTGAGTTGTTTATTAGGTTATACAGTATAATTAGTTGATTATCAATGTCTTGTGCGTAAATTGCTGAATGGTTACATGGCTAAATGGCCACGATAATATCGAAGTTTATCACCCTTTGCGTCCTTTGCGAAATTTTTCCGCTCTTTGCGGTAAAAGATTCATAGCTAGAACCACAGGAGTAAGGTATCTCTCGAATCAATGGCAACAAAGTACTGTGAAATAAAATTACCCTTTACAGGGGAAATTGCATAACATTTAACCAATAAATAAAGGTGTGGAAAGAAGTTCATACCATTCAAGGTCATTTTTACGTATAATTATTGATTAATAGTACTTTTATTACCCAATCTACCAAAACCTATCGGGCATGAAACTTCTGATTCGCTTAGCACTGGTTCTTTTTCTTTTACCTTCCATTCTCGTTGCACAGGAAAAAATAGGAATAGATTATTCGAAATCTCTATCCAAGAGCAGTTTCAATAAGATCGGCCTGCACCTCCAGGATAAGATACAGGAATTTATTGACCAGGGTGAATCAATGAACGCATCGGGTGTCTCCATGTCGATATTAGTTAAAGGAAACCCTTCTCAAATCAGGGATGCGGTTGAAGAAGTTGGAGGTGTGTTCAAATACAGTGCAGGTGATGTAAGCGCAGTGATTGTTCCCATATCAGCAATTAATGATCTATCCAACTTTGAGTTCATAAGTAGATTAGAGATCACTCCTTCAATCCCCACTTCCCTGAATGACCGGATGATCATTAATAATAATGTGCTTCTTGCGCACCAGGGTGCGGCTCCCCTGACTCAGAGTTATGATGGTGATGGCGTCATATTTGGTATCATCGATACCGGTATTGACTTCAATCATCCGGATTTTAAAAATTCTGATGGAACTACACGAATAAAATATATCTGGGATCAAAGAGTGGATTCGTGCAACGCCAGTACTCCCCAGCCTTATAACTATGGAATGGAATGGAACTCTGCGGATATCGATGCAGGAATTTGTAAACATGATCCGATTAAATACGGTTCCGGACACGGTACTATGGTCGCGGGTGTCGCGGCGGGTAATGGATCCGCTGTGAATAATTACAAGGGTGTAGCACCTAAAACAGATATCATTGCTGTTGGTTCTCCGGAGTTTGCAGTTATTGATTGCTCAGTAAATTTTACTGATTGGTTAATGACGATCGCGGATGGTGTTGATTATATATTTAAGAAAGCTGATGTAATGGGAAAACCTTGTGTTATTAATATCAGTCTAGGCACCTATATAGGATCGCATGATGGCAAGGATCTCGCGGCGCAGATAATTGATAACCTTATTACAGCAAAGAATGGAAGAGCAGTGGTTGCAGCAGCGGGTAACGCCGGCAACTCCACATATCATCTGGGCTACGACGTGACATCGGATACAACTTTTACCTGGTTCAAACCTTACGGAGCCAATTGCAATTGTATCACGGATGCATTTTCGATATGCTTCAATCTCTGGGCCGATACAGCTGATTTCAATGATGTTTGGTTTTCAGTGGGAGCCGACAAGGTTGTTTCCGGTTATAGTGCCCGTGGTAATGTGGCTTTTGATAATATTCAAAACTTTGTAGACACAACAGATTTTGATACACTGTTCAATGGTGGTAACAGACTGGGTATCATAAAAAAGACTGCGCAACTCATTGGTGGTGTTTACAAGTTGACGATTACGATCTACCCTGATTCAACTGCATACTATTGGAGATTTAGCACGACAGGAAGCGGACGATTTGATATATGGAGTTGGAAAAAGATTACTTGTACCTCCGACATGGAAAAAGCTACTCTGCCTACATCAGGTCAGTTTCCGGACATAGTAAACTATATGGTACCGGATCTTAACAATAAAAATACGGTAAGTAGTTTTCAATGTGCTCCTAACGTGATCACAGTGGGCAATTGGACCAACAGAGATCATTATTATGATTTTAATATGAACCTGGTTACCTTGTCGGGATACAACGTAGGAGAAATATATTTTTATTCCAGTGCAGGGCCAACACGTGATGGCCGTTTAAAACCGGAGATCTCCGCAACAGGTGAAAAAACATTATCGACCGGACCCATCTTATTATGCACTTTATACCAGACCCTGGTTCCAAGTTTTCTGGCTCCGGGCGGAATGCATATCAGAAACGGAGGAACCTCGTCAGCTTCGCCTGTAGTCGCTGGTGCGGTCGCCTTATACCTGCAAAAGAATCCTAACGCTTCTATCCAGGACATTAGAAACACGATCGCCTTATCGGCTAAAGTGGATAGCTGGACGGGAGCAACGCCCAATAACAGATGGGGTTATGGTAAGGTGGATGCCTATCAAATGCTTATCACTACGCTTGTTTACGGATGTACAGATATCATGTCGCTCAATTATAACCCTGCAGCGAACGTCGATGATGGAAGTTGTATTCCTATCGTTTACGGCTGTACGGATTCCCTGGCATCAAATTATAATCCATTGGCAAACGTTGATGACGGAAGTTGTTGGGTGGTTTCAATTTCAGAATCTGATCCAATCAATAACGGATTTTTAACCAACTACCCTAATCCATTCGATGTCGAAACGATAATTCATTATTCATTTAATGAAAAGGGATTTGAAACAGCCGCGTTGGTTATCACCGACATTCTCGGCAAAACCATAGCAACGATACCGCTTTATTCCAATACCGGTGATATTCGTTTCGCAGCTAATAAACTTAGTGCAGGTGTTTACCTATGCAATTTGTATGTTGATGGGCAACACAATGCTTCTCATAAGATTATTGCTTATTAAGTAGCTTTCAGTTACGTGCATTTTTTCACGCAAAGGCGCAAAGACGCTAAGTTTTTATAAGCGGTTAACAATACGCTGAATACCATTTTTAATCAGAGTCTGATTAAAGTTGATTAATAGGCCCAATTTCAATCCGGTCAATCTCAAATAAGTCAACACTTGCTTTTGGTGGACTGGAGCAATAGATTCCACAGACTTGATCTCAATCAGTACTTTGTTGTTCACAACAAGATCAGCACGAAATCCCAATTCCATTTTTAAGCCTTTCCAGATAACTGGAATTGGCTTTTGCCGCTCAATCTGTAGTCCCACTCGCCCTAGCTCATAGTCCAGAATTTCTTCATATACAGACTCGAATAACCCGGGTCCAAGTTGTACGTGAATCTGATAACAGGCATTCACGATTATTTTCGATAGTTCATTTTCTTTCATCTTTCGATATTTCATTATTTCACGCTAAGGAGCAAAGACGCTAAGATTTAAGAAGTAGATTGCGTTATTTCTTATCTCTTTATTAGTTCTCTTTGCGCCTTAGCGTCTTGGCGTGCATCTTTCATAACTATAGCAAAATTATAAAATCAGTTTTTCAAAAAACACCTTGACCACCCAAGGTCTACTAGATGGTGCATTTTAATTATTAAGAGATGTAAATTACAGGGTAACTGTATTGATATAAAGGCATCAGTACAGTGACAATGCTTTCTAATCAAGTGAATCGTGGTTCAGAAAATGAGGGATTACTGAATGATCAGCTTACCATTTGCCAACACCCCAAACTGATTCAATAGCTTATAAAAATACATTCCAGAACGTAGATCATCTCTTTGAATCACGATGATCTCAGAATTAATATTTTCAACCTTTTTCACTTGACGTCCAAACAAGTCATAAATCGCTACTGAAAATGGTGCACCTGAATTAAATAAAGCGGTGGAGAAATTAAACGTTGTGGACGAGCTAAACGGATTCGGATAAATCCTTGCAAGATTCTTATCACTTCTATAGTTCAAGCCAACAGGTAATATATTAATTGAATCGCAAAATGTATCTGTATAGCAGGAATTGCTTACAATCACGCACACGGGATACGTGCCATAAGACGAATAAGTATGCGCCGGATTTTGTAAAACAGATGTGTCGCCGTCTCCAAATGACCAGTGCCAACTTAAGGAATTTAATGATGAATCTATAAATCCAACTGCGAAACTTGTCTGAAAATTATACGTAAAATTTGCTTCCAGTGTCAAACAACCGTTGCTATCCAGCTTAATTACATAAACACCATAGTAATTAGTATCCCTCCTTCCGGTCAGGATCATTCCTCCATCCACCGTACTTTTAACGTCAACACCATAGTCGCTGCCACTACCGCCGAATAACCTTTGCCATTGCAAGTTACCTACCGAGTCAATTTTTAATAAGTAAACATCTACGCTATCGGCACCGAAATTTTCGGTGGCGCCCGCTATGATAAAGCCTCCGTCAGGTGTTTTTTCAATACTGTAACCAAAGTCGTCTTGCGTTCCACCGTACGCCCGGGTCCAAAGCGTATCGCCCATCGAGTCCATTTTAACTACCCAAACATCACTATTTCCTGCTCCATAACTTTTAGTGTGTCCCACACTAATGATTTCCTTATTTGAAGTAAGTACGGCACTATACATTGCATCCCAGTTACTACCACCATATTGCTTCGTCCAAACTGTATCTCCCGCACTATCAATCATTACAAAATAAGCATCAATGTCATACGGAGCAGAATATTGATGCTCTCCAACAGCCAGGTACTTGTTTGAATTATATTCGAGAAAAGCATAAAATCTGCTACCAACCGGTCCTCCATAAAGTTTGCTCCAAAGTAAATTTCCAATGCTATCAGTTCTTATGATAATGCCAACAAAGGTTTGATTCGTGGTGGAATCGTAAGTACCCGCGATCAGATATCCATTATGAACTGTTTGGATAACTTCACTGCCCGCAGCATCACCCCCAAAAGTTCCAAAGGATTTCGTCCACAAAGTATCACCATTCTTATCTGTTTTAATGAAAAAAATAAAACTTTCAAATCCTGAATAGTTTTGACTCCCAACTATGGCAAAGCCACTATCCACTGTTTGAATAATGTTATAAGGCTCATCTACTGTTGAATCAATCGAGTGAGTCCA
>JACZTA010000334.1 GCA_022573915.1 Bacteroidota bacterium
GTGTTCTTCAAAGCAATGAATAGCAATGCCATTAGTTACGAGTGGACAATTATTGGTTTTGGTTTTCCAATACATCACTACGGTGATACCATGAGCCATTACTACCCTTTCACTAATAATAATATGTGGCTTGTTGCACTAGAAATTCAAGGATCTACAGGTTGTCAACACAAATTAACTCAACAAATACTTGTCCGCTTTGGTGTGACAACCGTTATAGGTATTGATGACCCAAGCTATCAAATTAGTGAGGTCAAAGTTTTTCCCAACCCATTTGCGCAACAAGCCACCTTAACCTTCGACAACCCAAAGCAAATGGAGCACTCCCTGACCATCATCACACCAATGGGGCAAGTGGTAAGAACAATAAAGAACATCACGACAGAAAATGTTACCATAAATAAAGAATATTTAGCCGGCGGTATTTATTTCTATCAATTGTGGGCGGAGAACAGAGCGGTAGCTGTTGGCAAATTCATTATAAAATGAACCTCGCTTGTCCATAGTTTGTAGCGTTGCCATACGCAAGTGTGAGTACGGCCAGACTGTTGTCAAATTTCCTGAAAGGTTATTAAGAACTTTTTATCATCCCTCCATTTTATCCATCCATACTCGAAGCACTTTTTATAGATTTGCTCCTTCATTTCTTCTTCCGTCTCGGCACCCAGATATAATGATTCGCTGCAATCATCACCTAAGGATATGTATACTTTCATCCAATCTCCTGTTGCATCCATGGAGATTAAGCAAGAACTAAACTGGCATTTAAGTGTATCGCTGCCCTCAATGGAATCTGCAAGAATAGGATTGGTTTTTATATCATTAATGTCTATGTAGAGATCATTTTTTAGATATTCCTGCCAAGTCAGAAAACCTTTCCTTTTCACTTTATCAAGTTCCCTTTTGCTTACCCAGAACTTCTGTAAATTCATCACTTCATTTGAGGTAATATTAGTGCTGGTCTCGATTTGATACCATCTTTTTAATTTTTGAAAGCAGATATAGACGGATCCAACATCCTGCAGCGAACTTGTGCCTCTATATGGATTTAGTTTTTGCTTTCTTTTACCTCTTGGGGTATCATACAAGTACGTATCCCATTTACGTTGGGCATACCCATTTCTACGATGCGGAAATGGATAACGATCTCTTTCGCGTTGAAAGAGAACTACACCTATTCCAAATGTCTTTTCAAAAGAAGCATAATAAAAGGATTCACCATTATAAACAGCTTTCAATTTTCTACCATCGCTGTACCAATAATAAATGCTGTCTATTATTTTGCCTTTGGAATAATGTTTCTCTACTGCTCTCTGGCCGTTCGGATAATAATCTATGGCTTTGCCTGTAATTTTATTATATGAATACCTACACTCATATATTAAATATCCCCGCTGAGACATTACCTTAAACTCACCATGTTTTACACCATTTTTATAATTAATTATAGAAACTAAGATGCCATCGCAATTCCACTCCTTAAACTCTCCTTGTTTCATTCCGTTTGTAAAGTATCCTGATTCTAGTAAAACATTCTCGTCTGAATACTTTCTGAACTCTCCATTAAATTTTCCATTTTCACAATGATAATAACTTGTCGCATCACACATATTTCTGTAGTACCCGGGAATTATGTAAGATTCTACAACCTGATGTTTCGATGGTCTTATAAAACAAAAAAGGTATTGAGGCAGCCCTTCTACTTTGATAGTATCAATTTGACAATAGGTATTATTTGCCAGGAGAATAGAAAGCCATATGCAGATATATTTCATCATAATTAATGACAGCTTCGATTGAGCTAAAAACTGTTGCTCGAACAACACGAAAACTGTAGCTATTGGCTTTTGTTTGCAGATCCTGCCTCCCGGCAGGCAGGCATTATTAAAATTTGATTTTACATTGAGGCAGTAGCTTCTTGATCTTTCCTCCCTCACCTTCATTTAGTTGGTTACCCCTTAGATAAAGCCTATTCAATTTCGAAAGCTTTCCCATGGATTCCGGTAAGTACGTGAATTGATTATGACCCAAATCAAGCATGATCAAGTTCGTGAGCTGACCGATAGATTCCGGAACACTGGTGAATTGGTTAAACCTTAAATCAAGCCTGATTAGATTCCTGAGCTTTCCGATCGACTCTAAATCGCCTCTGAGTTGATTAGTGTGTAAGTAAAGCTGATACAAATTCGTGAGCTCCCAGATGAATTCCGTTAGGCTGACGCGCTGATTAGAGCTTAAGTCAAGCCCATGCAA
>JACZTA010000167.1 GCA_022573915.1 Bacteroidota bacterium
TAAAATGAATAGTTCGAATCCCATTCGCACCTCTAGAATTTTTTCTAATTCCTTCAAGTTCTTTCGTTTCAAGCCTTTGAGAGAACTTTGCTTTCAAAATGTTTCGCCTTTTTGAAAGTTATTCCGACATTTGCTTCACTACGTGTTTCACCAATTTTGAAAATGTTTCACTTATGGTTCTCAAATTGTGTTCGGTTAGCTTTTATCTAAAATCAAGTAAAAAAAATAATGCCAGGTCCTCCATTTATGCCAGGGTTATTTTTTATAGGAAAAAAGCTGAATTTGCTATCGGAGAGTTTATCGATCCCAAGGAATGGGATAATGAAAAAGGCCAGTCTAAAAAAGACATTCGTCTGAATGAACATCTGTTATTTATAAGGAATGAAGTTATTGAGGTAAAAAGAAATCTTGAAAGGGAAAATAAAATCTTTACCGCACAGGAAATAAAAAAAGTATTTCTAGATAAAGGCACTCCAAATCAATTATTATTGGCTGACTATTTTCAAAAATATATATCAAGGATTGAACAGCTTACGGAGGATTATACGAAAGGGACTGTAAGGCATTATAAAACCACCCTTAAACACCTGACTGCATTCCTGAAATTAAAAAAGATGCCTGGAATATTAATCCAGGACTTTAATCCGGCCCTCGTTTCTGATTTCGATTTTTTCCTAATGACCAATAGGAATTTGAAATTGAATAAAGCACTGAACAGAAATACGGCAAATAAGTACCACACGAAGTTGAAAACCGTTCTACTTGATGCGATCAAAAATGAAATAATTACTACAAATCCTTATAGGAGTTTTAAACTAAAAACTCAAAAACCCAAAAAGACATTTTTAACGGAAACTGAATTAGAAGAATTTAAAAATAATGCGTTGGGTGATAATGCAAGTCTTGACAGAGCCAGAGACTTATTTCTTTTTTCCGTATATACTGGCTTAAGATTTTCAGACGCACAAAATTTAAGAGCGGATGACATTAAACGCGATAGGGAAGGCAAACTCTGGATCGAAATTGACCAGGGAAAAACAAATGAGCCGCTTAATATTCCAATGCTGGATCCTGCAATAAGGATTTATGAAAAATACGAATCAATAAGAGAGTTAACCGGTTACGTCTTGCCAAGACTAACCAATCAGAAGACAAACACTTACTTAAAGACGATTGCTGATATCGCAGGAATCAAAAAGACTTTAACTCATCATGTAGCGCGGCATACCTATGCTACTACCGTCACCCTTTCCAACGGCGTACCTTTAGAGATCGTCAGTTCCATGTTGGGACATTCCAGCCTCAAATCGACGCAAATTTACGCGCAGATCACAAAAAAGTATCTTGGAAAAGTGGCTACCGAATTGAATGAAAAGCTCAAATAGGATTATTGTGGAAAGAACTACTCTATATAAGTTTATAGAAACGATTGATAAAAGAATCGATAGCCTTTCCGGAAATACTCCTGATTACGAATTTATAAAAGTTTTTAAGCTCTTTATCAAAGATTATAAATCAAAAATCGATGACTATTATCCTCACGAAGAAATTGATAGTGCAATTAATACTATTACAAAGGACGAAAAAGTTATATATGTAGAATCCGGCTGGATCCATTGTACCTTGGAGATGACAGCAACAATCAAGATACTATGTGAAATCATTCATGAAAATTTTAAAACATCTTATAAAAAGAGAGAAATCAATACCCTTCTTAAAGGATTTCTGACTGCTTCAGAGGAACTCGCATCTTACAAATCAAATTCAAATCTTAACGATTCACCAGAATCAATTGTCCAGAATTTTCAAAATAACCTTCGCACTGTGTATAGAAGCCAAAATTTAATGGACAAGCTCCAGAGCTCAATCAATGAGTATTTTCAGGAAATTGAAAAACAGGAAAAAGAATTAAAGAACATTTTGATATATATGGAAATGGATAAAACGGAACTTGAAAAGCAACTCGAAGAAATTCTCTATTTTGATTATAGATGGTTTGAAAAGAAGTTGCTGCCAGATCTTTACGGTGCGATTTTCTTAAATGAAAAGGAAAGTAAACGACACAAAAGAATTATGTTATATAATATCTTCAAGGCAACTCATCCGGGAAAGTGCATATCCCAATCGGTATGGAATAATCTTAATAAGAGCGAAACAAGAACGTATTCACAATACAAAGATGATACAATGAGATCGATCATAGGATCCTAATAAATATTCGATCCAAGAGTATCTGCATAGTTCTTAAAACCCATTGTTCGGTTGAAATCTACTCCCCCCTTCGAAATTTTTCCGAAAAACTCCATCCTATTAAATGATAATTTGCAGGCCAATTTATTATAGTATGGAAAATTCACAGGAACTAGACGAGATCAAAATGAAACTGGATATAATTATCCAGGAGTTAAAAAGTAAAAAGATCGATATACTAAATGATTGGATCACTGAAGTAGATGCTAAAAAGATATTTAATCGAGGCACTACGTGGTGGTGGGAGAAACGGGTTAGTGGCGAACTGACCTACTCTAAGCTTAATAATACTGTCTACTATAAGCGAGAAGATCTGATAAACCTGCTTGAAAAGAACAAAGTAGAAGCGTTCAAACAGTAGACCTGCATCGGATTTCCAGAAACAACTACCAAAATGTAATTAAACCATGCTGAAACAAAAGTAAAAAGTCCATGGTGTATGTCATTAATCTTCAATATTTGACCTGCGAAAATATAACGATTTCAATATTTTATTATTGACCGTCAGTGAATATCGAATAGTTAAATAATTGAAAAGACAAGCTAAAATTGAATTATTCATTGGTTAAAGTTAAAGAGAAACATAACGATGTTCGAATTAAATTTAAGAATGCGTTACGTCTTACGTGTCGCAATTGCCGAGATGATTTTTATGCAAGGCATCCAGCAGCAGTTTATTGTTCGAGTGCTTGTAAGCAAAAAACTTATCGGGAAAGAATTAAAAACTGCAACGCGTTACGCTTTAAGGAGACTGAAGATGATAAGGATTCGTTACGTAAACGTTTTGATAATATTCCTGTTAGTATACAAGATACGATTAACGAGTCTATTACTAACGGCTACATATATTATGACAAGAAACTTATTATTGGTGACACAATGGAAGAATTAAGAAAAAAAGCAGGACAGCCTATTATTTGTTTTTCTCATCGTTGCAGAAAAAGTGTTTTTTGGTCTAACATGTATGATTTATCCGGAATTGGTTTTATTTGCCCTGTCTGTAAAAAAGAATGGAACTAGTAGATGCGTAAGACCTTCCTGAATACTTTTTTTAACTTTAGGGGTTTACTGGATATTCTAGTGAAAGTGACCCACTAATTCCGCTCCACATATTTCCATTGTGAAGTTGAGCAGAGCTTAATGAGCGAATGCTACCACGGCGTTGGGTCGACTTCCTATCATTTTAACACTTAAAGCTCCAAAACCCTTACCAGATGGGTATCCTAGGGAATTAAGGACATTGGCAGATCATCTCAGAAAAAAAACTGTTTGACCTTTGGATTGCTTCAAAAGGATGTGACTAAATTATTAGGTGTTTGTGAGGATACAATTACGGGGTGGAGAATGGGAGGTCAAAGCCTCAAAAGCGTTATGAAACCAAACTTAGGAATATTATAACAAGAAGTCTATTATAAAATATTATGCTTATTTATATTTAAAAATCATATTTCTTTTCTGTTAATTTCCTTAAAACATGTTCATAAACTTTTTCAGCAATATTATTTGTTTTATCAAAATCACCAATTAGACTTTCAAAATTAGACCTAAATTTCAAATTCTTCTCGCTTTTTAATGTATCATCACTCATTTCCACTATACAAACAGGATCCATGCTTTTCAACATTCCAAAGTATTTTTAAGCATACCGCAAGTATTTTGGATTCGCTGTAGCATAGCCAGATTTTTGATCAAGCTGAGGCGTCAATTCTGATCGCGCATAAAAACTATAATCTTTAACTAGAATATCCAATATACCTTGGACATCTTTAATTTGAGTGTAATCAATGATAACAGAATATACTGTTTTCAATTCGTCATGAATTTTTTCAACTTCCACCTTGAATTCTTCTGCAGTATAAGTTCTAGGCATATCCCCCGGTTTAGAATCACTTGCTAAAATTTGTTTTTCAGGATTCCATAAATAAAAACGAATGACGGGAAACCCTAATTTTTTAAAAATGTCTATGTTAGCTTGCTTGTATGTATCAGAGTTCGGTCCAAAGAAAAAGTTTGTACTTCCAACATTTGTAACTATTATGCACTCCTCCACAGTTTGATATTTTTTTGCTAGCTCCATACTCATATTATCTCGATCTAGACGATAGATACCCTCTTCCATATCATTTATCCAGAGTCGTAGCGAAGTATAAAGCCAATCTCGCATATCAGTGCTATATGGTAGCTGCTTATTATACTCCACATATATTCTCCTAAAACTTTCTTCTAAATCCTCATCCTTTAATACAGTAAACACATCTGATACGATATCAATCCTCGTCATTGTCTTATGAGAATAGGTAATTGTAAAAACCATGAATAATTGAAGAATTAAAACGACAAAAGCCCAAAAATTTCTCTGTCGATTAAATAACATTTCTTTTACAGAAAGTTTACCTACTTTTATTAGAGGATAAAATATTACAAATGCTATTGTAAGAATTCCACTTATTATTAAAGGCCAAACAAAATATGGATCACTTAAAATATCAGTAAAGAAATTCATATTCAATAATTTTAGAATGTGCCTGAATTGTAAAATTTCCTCTCACAACCTATTTTATTTATTAACTCTCCTCATTGCATCCAAAATCACCTTCGCAATATTCTCCCTCCTCTGATCCTTATCCTGCACCGCTTGATAATTCACTTTTACTCTATAACCCTTCACCCGTTTCTCCGTACTTGCCTGTTTAGCGGCTTGTTCTTCCAGTTACTGAAATAATTCTTTCGGCTCCAGCACTAACACTTTCTTCTGATCAGATTTATCCAGCTTCTTGGAGATCAAGACCTGAATCTTTTCCAAATCCTTTTTTTCAGACGAACAAACTATCACTGTTTCATAGCCAGCTTTAAGGCATTTCTGAACATTATGTAACTTCCGTTGATCTGTTTCTTGTATCCGGCCGATCTTATTCGCTCTCACAGCTCTGTTAATCTTGGCTGCATCTCCATAGCATTTTGTCGGATGATTTCTTCTGGCTCTGGATATTCAACTTCTTTCTTTATCTTGCTCTTTTCGCCTGCCTGATATTCACCCGACAGATAGGATCGGAGGATTTCAATGCTCTCTTCAATATTTTGGAAATTTCGAGTATACCGTTCTATCTGATCAGGATTACTACCCATAATCTTATCGGGATGCCAGCGAAATTGTGCTTTTCTCTCTATGCTGGGAATGTCATCTACTGACAGCTTCTCAATATGACCTACCTCCAAAAGTCTAATGGCTTCATCTAAACCTATGGTATTCATTACGCTTTAGTTAAGAAGGCGTAATTTATTTTACGTCATGTACATATTGAAATGTATTAATACGTGTAATTGCAGGTAATTCTACACTTTATAGGAAAAGGGTCAGACGGGATGTAGCTCTAGCGCCTTGCGCCTGGCAATTCTCTAGTATCTAATATAATACAGTAATATTTACGCTTCGAGTATTTATACCTGAACATGTGGTTTAAATCGGTTTCTGATACTTTACAATTCATCTAATTCTACAATGCCGTTTTGAAGAGCATATACGACAAGTGCAATCATATTATTCACTCCAAGCTTTGACATAATCCTTTGGCGGTGTCCTTCTACGGTGCGATAACTAATGAACAACTGTTCGGAGATTTCCCTACTCGTAAGGCCGCTGCAAGTAAGATTTATTATGTTTATTTCTTGATTCGAAAAATCAGGTCCTAGTATAAGCTTGGGTTTGCTTGCACCTTTAGCTATTACCCTCTTTCGCATCACTTCGGCTACCCGTGCGTTTATATAAAAATCCTTTTCCATGACATCATGTATTGCCCGTTCTACCTCGCTAGAATCAGCGTTCTTAAACAAATATCCATCAACCTCCTGCTCAAGCATATATTGAATGTATTTATCCTCATCGAACATGGAGATTATTATGATTTTTATCTCAGGTCTCTTTTTCTTGATAATCTTGGTGGCTTCAATCCCATCCAACTCAGGCATCTGAAGGTCCATAAGAATTACGTCAGGCTTTTGGCTGTTGATCTTTCTTATGATCTCATTTCCATTAGCTGCTTCATAAATCACGTCAATTCCAGGAAAACTATCAACGATAGCAATTAATCCCTCTCTGAAAAGCTTGTGATCATCCACTACAGCTACACTAATACTATCCATTTTCCAATATTATAGTTGCTAAAAATCCTGCTTGATCCTCACTCCTGAAATTAACAATACCACCTAGTGCATGGACCCGACTTTCAATATTTTTTAATCCAAATCCGTTTTTAATTTGATGGTCCATCTTCGTATTTAAACCCTTGCCATTATCTTTATATACAATTTCAATCCTAGAATTAATAAAGGTGAGAGATAGTTCAATACTATCTGCTCCAGAATGTTTAATTGTATTATTCAATAACTCCTGAGATATCCTGAATATAGTAAGTTCCACTTCCTGGTCAAGTTCATCAGGTATATCATAGTTTAAATTTACATTCATGGACATATCTTCTACATTGCTGAACAAATCCCGCAACGCATTCTCTAGACCAAACTCTTCTAAAACTGCTGGCATAAGGTTTTGGGCAATACGTCGAATACTAGAGATTCCAAGATCAATGAATTCTTTGATGCGCGCCGAGTTTTCACCTTCCTCATCAACGTAAAGCCTAATCGTGGAAAGCATAGCCCCAATGTCATCGTGTAGTTCTTTCGCAATTCTCTTTCTTTCCTGCTCTTGGCCATTAATTGTTGCTTGTAAAAGTTTTTGCTGGCGGTTGATTTTATACTCCTGAATCTGTGATTTTTGCCGGATTAACCGTTTTTGATAGACCAATACAAAAAATATGATTGACATTGCCAAGATGATTAATGTAAGCGTACCAGCCAAAACTAAAAACGGTAAGTTTATATTTTCGAATTGATCCATATTGCTGTTGCGAAGCTTAGATTAAGTAACAAATTGAGAATAGAATGAATAATCCAATACTGGTCGTCGGTATTTCCTAGCGTATAATTGCTGACAATAAACAAAAACAACGTGCCCGGGGCATATATCAGAATTCCGGTATTAATCCAAAACAGTGAGCTTCGTTCAAGCTGACGGACATTTAATGTACTGAGCATCTGCAAGAACAGTGCTACACAAAGACTTAAAAAGTAAACTGCAGCAATACCTCTTGGATAAGAATTAAAAGTGTGGACTCCTTCAATGAAGACAACGTCTATAACTGCAAAAACACTGAAAAGAAGCACAAATGTTCCTATTATAATTTTCCATAAGCGTCTGTTGCTAAACCATTGAAGATAAATCAAGCTAATGGCAGTAACCTCCAAGACAGTATGCAGGTGAAATAGAAATAGATTATTAATACCCTGCCTCGCCAAAAATATAACGATGATATCAAGAACCATCGTAAGGAATAGATAAGTTGAGAGGAGTTTCAATGGGAACGTCAATTTCCCGAATTTTACTAAGCTCAACGTTATCGGTACAAGAATAGAGCCCGCCGCGATATAATGAATCAGAAGGGCATGTTGCACTTAGTTACCATTTAGATCATTGGCCACACCACAATTATTCGGGCATGGAACCGACAGGTCAGCTATAGTTTCAGCAGTGCCCAATTGATCGTCTTCATTAGCATTGGCTCCCACTACAAGTAATTGAAGATTCTGCTGGCTATCAATACCGTAATAGATTCGTATTCCCATACATCCTTCTTGGCCTAGAATATTTTCAATGATAACCTTGCCAAAAAAATGTGCTTTTCTTGTACCAGGATTTTCCTCCCGATATGTCCTTGTCATATCCGCAGCGTTTTGTTTGGATATGGATTCACCTTCACTTCCGTTAAATGACATAATTTAATATTTTAGAGTGTTATTTAATATGCTTAAAATTAGTAAAATAAGGAATTGATTTACAATCTTCAGGTATATCTACCTATGGATTCACGTATGATTGCACTTCTCTAATAAATTTATTTATCTCCCGCACCCTAAAACGAGCTTCTCAAGTATTTTTGATTTTTGCAACTCGAGTTTCAGCCCGGATCCTCAAAAAAATAACTGCTATTACTTGAATAATACTCCTCTGAATGGTCTTCTGTAGTTAGCTTATCAAGTCATCTTTATAATAGCTTTTATTTCTACATATATTTACAAATTCACGCATCAACCCAACCTTCGCGAAGACATATCGCTTCTGAAAAATTATTGCTTATGAGGAATTGGTTGCCTGCGATCTTGTCAGATGATGCAATTATGATTCCAGTTAATATAGAGACAATTTCATTTTTCGAAGTATTTCAATAAATCACATTAAAGTAATGAACCTAATTATATTAGGTGCTGGAGCCTCTCACGATTCCAATCATCTTCTCTTAGGTAAAAAAGGTACTTCAAAATGGAGGCCACCATTAAGCAATGAGTTGTTAGGTACCCAGAAAATGATTACAATGATATTATAAAAAACTATCCCGGAGCTAAAACTCTTCGCAGTCCAATTAGAGAAAGTAATGATATAGAAGATTATTTTCAATCCAAATGGGATTTCATTTTTAACAACAGGGCTGATGCGTTACTATCAAAGTTTATCAACGTTCTGTCAGCTTCCCCGTTATTCGGCCATTTAAAGTTAGAGATATTATCTAATTTTAAATGCGATAACTATGAAAAAAACAAGATTCACAGAAACAAAGATTGTCTCTATCTTAAAGCAACATGAAGGT
>JACZTA010000335.1 GCA_022573915.1 Bacteroidota bacterium
AACGTGCTCAAACCTCCCAGGCCAAGATCCAAGTCGAGTTAGCCTATCTGCAATATATCATGCCGCGGTTGAAAAAAATGTGGTCGCATTTGGAAAGACAAAGAGGTGGAATTGGTACAAGAGGTGGAGCAGGTGAGAAGGAGCTGGAAACTGATAGGCGAATAATCAGGGGTAAAATCAGCAAACTAAAGGCGAAATTGCTGGTAATTGAAAAACAAGCTTTTGTACAAAGGAAGAATAGAAGCGATATGATCCGCGTCTCCTTGGTGGGCTATACAAATGCCGGCAAGACTACACTTATGAATAAGCTTTGCAAGTCGGAATTATTTGCTGAAGACAAGTTATTCGCCACTCTTGACACAACTGTAAGGAAGGCGGTCGCTAAAGATATTCCATATCTATTGTCTGATACGGTGGGTTTTATAAGAAAACTTCCTCAGCATCTGATGGAAAGTTTTCATACCACCTTGGAAGAAGCAAAAGAAGCTGATGTGCTTTTGCATGTGGTTGACCTGGCTCATCCTTCATTTGAAGAGCATATACAAATTGTAAATAAAACTTTAGAAGAAATAGAGGCAGATAAAACCGAGACCATTTTGGTTTTCAATAAAATGGATGCCTATTTTGAAATGATGAAGCGAGATGTAGATCCCTTCTTTAGTAAGGATGATATTGAAAACCTAAAGAGTACGTGGATGGGTAAACTGGATGGAAAGGTGGTTTTTATCTCCGCCTTGAAAAATGAGAATATAGATGAGTTAAAAAATCTAATATTTGAACACGTTAAAGAGCTTTACATCAGGCGTTATCCTTATAAAGCCCGCTATTATTCTTAGTCGAGAATTAGTCTTTTGAGTTTATTCAAATTGGAAATATTACTCGGCTGGTCAATCGCACCTATTATGCTCTCCTTTTCTCGTGAGGTAAGATGCCAACTTAAGGCGGCCCTTCGTTCAGTATTACTGGTGACATAATGCAGTTCAATAATGTCGAACGATCCATCAAACCAGATTTCTACCGATTCTGTTAAACTCTCATTTGAAAAATCCTGAAAAGCCTGGAGATTAACATATGCATCTCCTATCGGATTCATGATCTTATCAAGAACTGTTTCTCTTTTCTTATTTTCTGTCGCAAGCCTTTTTGGAAGATCCCTTATTTGAAGAAAAACAACACCATCGGTATTCTTGGCTATCCATTCTCTGAATACAAAGAGAAATCTTACTGCGGTTTCGACACCGTAATTGTTTCTAATTCCCGCATCAACAATTTCAAGTTCGGGCCAGGTTGGAAGAACGGCATTTGGAGTGATATACGGAAAGGAAGCGTTCATTCTTAATGCGGAAGTAAATTTTAAATTGTATGGATCATGATTAACGAGTAAACGGGTGAACTCAACTCCGTCAATATTGGAATGGGATTGCACGCCATATTTGTAAAACGGCCTGGTAAGGAAGGAAACAGGCAAGGATGAAATGAATAAATACCGGGCATCATTGGTAATTACCGGATTCATGATCATCGAAGGGATCCTCATCAGCTTCTCATCCTCCACATAACTACCAATGGATTTATCCAATATGTAATCAGTATTCTCATTCAATTGCATTTCAAATGAATATCCTCGGTCTATCGTGTAGCTGTAGTCTCCAATGCGGTATTTTTGAATGGGGAAGAACAAATCATTTACCACTGCTGTAAACAGGATTGAATTAAGCAAGTCCCGCGATACATTGTTTAGGTATTCCATACTATTTAGGTCAATAGAATCGCCGTTTAGTTTCCTAAGATATAGTTCGCGATAATATGCGGCTCCAATCATTCCGCCTGATGCGCCGGTTATAAGAGTGGTATGATTTAATAGTTCTCCCTTGAGCATACTGTCCGCTTTCTGGAGTACCTTCAGGGTCCACACTGTAGATCTTAACCCTCCGCCGCTCACATTGATAAAGATCATCTTTGGTTTCTTATCACCCGGGAACTTAGCTTTCCAATTATTAAGTGTTTCAAAGTAAGAGATCTTGTCATTTTCGATAATTGAAATTGTACTTAGCTCCTCCAGTTTAAGATGGTTATAGGCTACCTTATCCACGCTATAGTTCAAACCAAAAGCCTTGTTTTTATGATTGAACAACTCAAATTTCATCATGTAGTTCACGGATAAAATTATTACTATGAATACCAGGGCCCGCCAGCCACGCATCCAAAAAGCAAGTGCGCCTGCCAACATGATCAG
>JACZTA010000168.1 GCA_022573915.1 Bacteroidota bacterium
TTATTATCGGGGATGAAGCGTTTTACCAAGATCAAACCCGTAAATCTGAAAAATCTGAGGAGAGGCATTGCCGGGAAGTTGATTGAGGAGAATGGGTATTGTTTTTGAGGCGCATATTCGCTTAAGTGAACGAATAGTAAGTTAGTGGCAAACAAGAGTTTATTAATTTTATAAATTTG
The DNA here is from genome assembly GCA_022573915.1 of Bacteroidota bacterium. Taxonomy (GTDB): domain Bacteria; phylum Bacteroidota; class Bacteroidia; order Chitinophagales; family JACZTA01; genus JACZTA01. The sequence goes on from JACZTA010000168.1 coordinate 180, forward strand.
CTTATATTCTTTAGGTAATTTCAACTTTTTAAATAAGATAAACCAGTGATAGGATGCTAGTTACAGCTAGAAATTATGATATAATTTGCTATCAATTGAGGAATTCCTTGTTTCCTAAAGTGGATGATCCATTAAAAAGAAGCTTGAATAAGCTGACAAAGGAAATCACTTCAAGAATCTTATCTGGTAATAAGGTTGAACCAGAATTTAGGGAACTTTTCCCATTGGTTTTCAGCATAAGAATCGCTGCATTCAAGATTTTGCAACGGGAAAAGAACCTGAATTTAAGCGAATTAATAAATGAAGTAACTGCTCAAATTGAGGAATGGAAATCTGTTAAGAAATTAGGAGTTTTAGTTGAAAATATTCTATTTGCATTGCGGTGCAATAAAAGAGTTATAGATGCGCTGATAAATGAAGGAGACGTTTCTGATGATAGTTTGTTTTCAGGAATATCTCAACTTCCTATTATTTCTTATGAGCAGTTTCTCACAGCAGTCGCATTAGGTAGTCCTAGCAATGAAGCGGCGCAGAAAATAGTTGATTGGACTGCTGCCTCATTAAATATTGAGCTTGTGAGTATAGCAGCGGATATTATTAAGGATAAAAAACTTGATGTATCGATAAAAAAAATAAATGAGTTGGCTTTTCTTGTCGCTAATGCGGGGCAGGAGTACCTTGCTATTGCCATGGAACTGGGTTTCTTAAAGAACGACCCTACACAAAACGATTACACTGAATTATCGTTCAGTAAATCATTCATCAATGAGCAAAAAAGACTTGCAGATCTTGACTTGAATGACCTTAGGGGTGATATTAAATGAATGAAACGCAATTACTTAAAAGGCGATGTAATTTTAGTAGAGCTTGGCAAGCCTCCTAAAGGTATTAAGGGACATGAACAAGCATATAAAAGGCCTTGTGTTGTATTAAAAGCTTTCCCTCAGCTTCAACTGGCAATAATTATTCCTTTTACCAGTGCTTCTCCAAAATATAGTTACTACTCTATTGTGCGTGTTCTAAAAGGCGCGAATGGCCTGACTGAGGATAGCTTTGCACTTTGTCATCAGATAAGAGCAGTCTCCTTTGACAGAATTATTAGTAAAACAGGAACCCTTGATGTTAAGGATATATTGAAAATTCAAGCGGTTCTTATTGATCTTTTAGATATCTAATATTAAATATCCAGATCACCCCACCTTCCCTAACAGCTCCTTCAACTTTCTCAGTGCATCCGTATGCTTGTCTGTGCTACAAAGTTTCTTTATAAGATTGTTTTATGATATCAAATACTCTGTTTATGTCATTTTCATCTTTAAGTTTAATTTGGCCATTATAACCCCACATAAATCCTGATATATCTCTAACTATTTTCTTAGGATCTTTATATTTTGACTTACGAACCAATACATAGAATAAGGACTTTCTAAAATTAACATGTGTGAAACTCCTTGAAGTTCGGTAAGTAATTCCTGATTTTTGTTCAGCTTTTTCAATGACGTTATTCAATTCAAGAATTTTTTCTCGCAATCGCAAGAACACTTTTTGCATATCTTTTGATGTTTTCTTGAGATGATATTGCAAGTCATATTCGGTATAGTCAACCTTGGTTCTCCTTTTTCTCTTTTTTTCACCTATTTGCGAACTACCTTCCATTTTAATTTCCAATAGATCATCTCCATAAAGGTTATATGTCCACAATTCGATGTTTTCAGCCATCTGGTTGACAGCATATTTATCATATTTATTAAACGAATTTGCAACGAGAATTAATCTTGGGCTGTCCCACTGAACTTTCATTTTTTTACCAAGACTTTTTTCCACCAGAAGTTCATAGTCACCTTTATGATCAACGAGCCAATCAAGATAATAAAGCCCTTGGTTAATTACATTTTCATTTTCACCACATTTGTACTCAAAAATGACCGGACAGTTATCTTCGTCCAAACCAAGTGAGTCAATTCTTCCACCATGCTTTTCACCCGTTGAAACTTCCGTATCGATAAATAAGACACCGAATATTTCTTCCAAATTTTTCTCGATGAGATTTTGTAAAGCTTTTTCATTTTTAAAAGAGTTACTTTTTAATTTATGAACTTTATTGTTTCTTATTTTAAAAATTGGCATATGCATTAATCTTTACTTGCTTTCAATATAGAAATTAACATTATAATTCTAGTAAAACTATTTTTATTAACCAGCGAAATCAGTGCATAATTTTTAAGGATGAACTCTCCGCGACTCCATCGACCGCCTTAATATAAACGGAAAAACTGCCATCACATCTTTTACTGAAGGAGATGAAGCGAGGATGTTACTTTCGGGTATGAAAAGATTCACCAAGATCAGTATCTTAAATCTAAAGGATCTCAGAAGAGGCATTGCCGGGAAGTTGATTGAGGAGAATGCGTATAGCTTCTAACTGTCGGAACCCTGATTTACTTGATTAAAGGATTATCAAGATCAACAATCGATGGTTTTTTCTATAAACTGTCGTAGATTGGTAGATAATGAAGCTATTCATAGTCTTTGTAATTCTATTATTCACTTTTCCAATAATAAGTACAGCCCAAAAGTATAATCCATTTCCTGATTCTCTGGGGTTTTGGAGAGTGGAGTATCATGATATCGATTGTTTGATGGGCGGAAGTGCTTTCTGCGAAGATTACCAATATTTGTTAAAGGGTGACACAGTAATAAGTTCGAAAAGTTATAAAAAAATTTACATGAAAGGTATGCATCGATATCAAATAGCTTCAAATGTGTATGGCTGGAGCCACTGGGATAGCTCATATATTGGCGGACTTTTTGATGATACTTTGAATAAGAGAGTTTATTATGTTCCAAAAAACTCGATAAATGACACTTTACTTTATGATTTTAATTTGAATGTAGGGGATACCTTACCTCAAAGCTATAGTTACGATATTAGCTATGGTGTGCAGGATACTATTATTATTGATACGATAGATTCAATTCAGATTGGAAACATATTTGCAAAGCGTTTTCATTTGGATCGGGCAGGTTTCGGCAAAGAATACCTTATTGAAGGAATAGGAAGCACCCTGGGATTATTAGAGCGCATTACATCTTTTTTTGAGCATTCCTATTCGTTAGAATGTTTCAGAAACGGTAATTTAGCCGGTTTTGTAAAATATGATACCACAACATGTGACTTGATTGTTGGTAGAAGTGAATTAACTCGAGAAAATGATACCAGAATCTCAATCAACCCTAACCCTATCACCGGCACTTCCTTGCTGAACATCGAGGGTAATTTAACTGAAAACTATTCGGTAGTTATCTTCAATTCTTTTGGTCAAAAGATCATAGAGCTTACAAACCCAAATAAGCAAGCGACTATTAGGAGTAAGGACTTTACCTCGGGATTATACTTTCTTGTTCTCTACTCCGATGGCGACACTGAGGCAATAAAGTTTGTAGTGAATTAGGTCTAATATTTTATCAAGGTTAATCCCTTAATCAAGTGAATCAAGGTTCAGACAATTAACCACTATCAAATTTATTAAAGGTAATTTTAGTGTATCTCTTTATATAGAGGCCTAAGTGCTCAACTGAATACTAAAATTCAAGAGCTCAATGCGTCCGGTTATATTATTCATATTACTCCTCAGTATCGGCTTCTCCAGTCAGGCGCAAAAGCAAGGTAACATCTGGTATTTCGGCGAAAAAGCAGGTTTGGATTTTACAAGCGGGTCGGTGGTGGCCATTACAAATAGTGGTATGAATACGATCGAAGGTTGCGCCACCATTTGCGATAGAAGCGGGAACCTCCTGTTTTACACCAATGGAGATACGGTATGGGATGCCAGTCATGATACCATGTTTAATGGTTATGGATTGTTCGGCTACCGTAGCGCCACTCAATCATGCATCATTGTTCCAAAGCCGGGGAATTGCCAATTATATTACATATTCACTTCTGACGGGGTTACCTATGATCCGGCTACGCAACAAAGTCATTTCCCGAACGATTCGATATTCGGCTATTCCATCGTGGATATGTCCATGAACGGTGGTTTGGGTGCTGTTACTACAAAGAATGTCAAGCTTTTTGCACCGGTCAACGAAACGGTAACTGCTGCCATGCACGCTAACGGATATTATGTTTGGATAGTCGCAAAAAAACTTCTTACCAATGAGTTCTATGCCTACCTTTTGAAAGATACAGGTGTTGCTGGCCCCATTATTTCAGCAATAGGGTCAGCTCAGCAAGAATTTCCGGTTAGCTATTTGAAATTCTCACCCAACGGTAAGCGGATCGCATTTGCAAGCAGTGACATGGAAATATTTGATTTTGATAATAGCACCGGTGTGGTGTCAAATATGATCAGTCTTGGTAACGGCTCCGGCGCATACGGTTTTTCTTTCTCACCTAACAGTAACTTACTCTATGTATCGAGCGGGCAGTTCCGTTTATTGCAATATGATCTGTTGGCCGGTGGTGGAAACGCGGCTGTAATAATTGCTTCCAAGGATACGATCTACGAGCATTGGTTTAACAATTATTTCGGATGGGCCATTCAGAATGCACCGGATGGCAAAATGTATATAACCAAAAACTTCTTGTATGATGATTCGTTAGGTGTCATCAATGATCCAAATGTAAAAGGTGCCGGGTGTAATTATAATAACATTGGCATTTATTTAGCCGGAAAATTCGGCGTGAACGGGTTGCCTAATTTCGTAGAAAGTTATTACGACTCCACTTTCCTGTTTGCGAAGCCTGTAATATCCTACACAGCTCCATGTTTTGGAGATTCAACAGGTTTTGGGTACAATATCAGTCAGTTTAACGGACAAGCTTACTGGGATTTTGGAGATACGGCTTCGGGTCTTGCCAATAATGATACCATTGCCTCCCCTAATCATCTTTTCACAGCTACAGGAAGCTACCTGGTCACACTTATTGTTACCTATCCTTGTTATTCTGACACGGTACAAACAACTATTACAATAGATACGCTCCTGCAAGTGTATATTGGAGCGGATAAAGTCATTTGTTTCGGGGATTCAATACTATTGGATGCGGGCATCGCAAATGGAACCTACCTCTGGTCCACAGGTGCTACCTCACAAACGATCAATGTCTCGGCTACCGGAACTTACTCAGTATTGGTTTCTTTTGGTATTTGTTCAGGCGATGATACTATGGCTTTGACCGTGAATGCAGCGCCGATAGTAGATCTGGGAATGGACACAATTTTATGTGAAGGCGATTCCTTGATACTTGACGCAGGGAATCCGAGTGCGACGCATAACTGGTCAACAGGTGATACGACTCAAACCATCACTGTTTCAGCAATGGGTGCGTTTGCGGTAATAGCCACAATCGGTAGCTGTGTTGCAAAGGATACCATACTTGTTAATATTACCCCTCCAATCCTTGTAGATTTGGGACCGGACACCTCTTTTTGTGAGGGAAATACCGTTTTACTCGATGCCGGCAACCCAGGAACAACCTATCTATGGTCCACAGGAGACACTATGCAAACGCTGGTAGTTACATCAACCGGTAACTATTCTGTAATTATTTCTGTGGGATCCTGTACGAACTCCGACCAGATTGTCATAATCGTAAATCCGCTACCCTTGATAGATCTGGGTAATGACACTTCCATTTGTACCGGTACTTCGATTATGATAGATGCCGGAAATTCAGGCTCCAACTATCAATGGTCAACCGGTGAGACGGAACAATTGATAAAGGTCTTTGAAGAGGGAATATATTCCGTCACTGTAAATAAAAATGGTTGCAGCGATTCGGATACGATCTTACTTTTTGTCGATGATTGTCCGGATAAGGCTTGTACAGCAGATTTGTTTATCCCGAATGCATTCACACCCAATAACGATAATCAGAATGATATACTTTATGTTATGGGTAACAACTTTGAATTGCGGAAATTCATAATATACAGCAGATGGGGTGAGAAACTCTATGAATCCAATGATATTTCCGAGGGTTGGGATGGAACTTATCGCGGAAACCAGGTGAATCCCGGTGTTTTCGTCTATCACGTAGAGATCATTTGTGCTAATAAATTAATTGTCCTTCTTGAGGGCGATGTAACGTTGATTCGGTAAATTGCGTTAACTATTTAATAATAATTTTAATTCAATAGTAACGATAGCTTTAAAATCTTCCCTGCAAACCTTCTTAAACTATTATTATTATGAAAAAATTAATTGCCCTAATAATTGTGATCGTAATTGCCTCGAGCGCATATAGCCAGGTTCCATCCAATGGAAACAAGAAGAAGGATGAAAGGAAACATGAGTTAGGCTTTGAAGTAACTAAACTGATCAACATTTTCAATGGTGCCAGTAACAGTTACCCATATTTTATCACCTACCGTAGAAATTTTGAAAAAACAGCATTCAGAATAGGGTTTTGGGGAGACACCAGATTTGATCAAACGATTCAGGATTTTCCTCTTAAAAATGAAGATACAAGTATTCGCGTTCGAACCGGTTTTGAGTGGCAGCGACAAATTGAAAGACGCTTGGAACTTTATTATGGATTAGATGCATCTTATTATATGAACCGCTACACGTCGATTGCTACATCTCCACTCGATACGAGTTCAAGAAAAGTAAGAGTACATGAAATTGGAATAGGCCCTAATTTTGGTTTAAAAATCAAGCTGAGTGATAGATTATTGTTGTCAACGGAAACAAATTTTATTGTTTCTGTAAGTCAAACCTCGGATATCCGGACTTTCTCAGGATTTCCTAACTCCGGCCTTCACATTGCTACAAACTCTTTGAACACAATAATATATTATCCCACTTCAATATTTTTGTTGATTCAGTTATAGCGTGATAAATCGATTGAACAAGAAAACGACTAACGTGCAGGTTGGAGGTATCTCTATACATTTACCCACCGAATCCGCCAGCCTTGCTCCGCCGAAGCGCTTCGCGAAGGCGATGCTGGCGAAGAAGGCGAGCACATTTACCCGCCATAGCTTTTCTCGATCACCGAATCCCTGTAAAGGTGATAGCAAAGGCGGGCACGGAATTACGAACATCGTTCATCTAGCCAGATAAATCATAAGTTTGTATTATTGTATGATAATATATCTGCCATGCTTGAAGGCATTCCTTTATTTTTACCCGCTCTCTTTTTAGTTACTGTACTTCTCAGTCTGCAACTTTTTTACTTTGCAAGCAAGACCAAGATATTCCTCATCATCGTAATTATCTGGGTCGCCATCCAGAGCATACTTGGGTCTTCAGGAATTTACAATGACCCTGAAGCCATGCCACCCAGGTTGATGCTTGGCATTGCCCCGGCAATACTAGGAATCATTCTCATGTTCCTTACCAAAAAGGGCAGGCAGTTCATAGATAATATTGATCTTAAGAGGTTAACCTATTTCCACTCAATAAGAATATTGGTTGAGATCGTGCTGATCATGTTATATTTCGAAGGGATGGTCTCTGTCTTGATGACCTTCGAAGGAAATAATTTCGACATATTCTCCGGAGTCACGGCGCCGTTGGTGGCTTTTCTTGCTTTCAGATCCGGTAAAATTAGAAAAGGTTTATTGTGGGGTTGGAACATCATCTGCCTCTTATTATTGCTTAATGTGGTGATCACCGCGATCTTCACACTTCCATCACCCCTTCAGAGATTCTCATTCGATCAACCCAATGTGGCAATACTCGAATTTCCATTTAATTTGTTGCCAACTGTGGTCGTTCCGCTCGTATTATTTGCACATCTGGTCGCGTTCAGGTTACTTCTTAAAAAACAACAAAGTTAACATGCGATATCCTTACCTGATCATCTTATTGTTTGCCATTGCTTGCTCTAATTCAGAGGAGCAAACGCAGGAGGTGAGTGAGAACCATTTGGAACAGTTTAATAAAAATGAAAAATGGATAGCAGGGTGTAAGGATAATAAGAGCGACACCTTCATAAATATATTCAAAGAAGCTGACGGATATGTAGTAGAGAATATTCTTGGGGGGGAGCGGAAAAGAGTAAGCGTTGCTGAATGTATTAAGCTGGAAGAAAGCGACCTTGGCTCCAAATCCTGGCAGGAGATAATTTTATTCAAAAATGCTGATGCAAATATTGATATAAAAATAACCATTAGAGGTGGTCAGGCATTAACCGATCCAATTATTACTGCTGTATTCGGCCAATATCAAGGCATAGTAATTAAGATCGATTCCACACAAGTATTCGCCAAATATGAGAAAGAGCATATGTTGCAGCAATCCAATCTTAAGTTTTCCATGCTTTCTTGCTCTAATCCGAACGAAGAAACTTTCCCATATTATATTGAATACAAGGGTGAAAATCCGTCCGTCAAAGCTGAGTTCCACCAATTCTGGCTAAAATTCGCTGAAGCACTTCTTGAAAATGATGAAGAGACAATTATTGAATTAACCGTCTTTCCATTTATTACTCCCAGCCCAATGGATGTGTGGCCCGACAAGGTGTATGAAACTCCGTGGGAATTCATGATTGTGCTGGATGAATTTCTGGTATGGTATGTCGATGCTTACCTTGGAACCGGAAATTTCTCAGAATACTTTTACGAATATGGTATAAGTGCTTTGAAGCTGCGGGATGAGATGGCGGAGAAGGGCAGCATGAGATTTCATAAGATTGAGGGTGAGTGGAAATTGGTATCTATCTATTTAGAGCCTGCAACCTTTACGGAGCTGGAGAATATAATCGAAACCTACC
>JACZTA010000169.1 GCA_022573915.1 Bacteroidota bacterium
GTTGTCTGTGAAGTAATACGGTGCGTCTGCGGAGTACCTTGACGGCACTCTACTGCACTTGATTCCTCGATAGGAATCGATGACAGTGAGGAAGCATGATCTCTTCACCCTTATATCCTATTGATTCAAAATGAGCAATCGTCACAGCAGTACCGGTACCAAAAGCGTCCTGCAGCTTGCGTGTATGATAAGCGTCGACAACTTCATCTATACTTATTGGCCGTTCCTCAACGGTTACTCCTTTGTCTTTCATTAACTGGATCACGCTGTTGCGGGTAACACCGTCGAGTATGGTTCCATCTAACTCCGGCGTGATCAAAACGTCATCAATCATGAAAAAGGCATTCATTGTACCCGATTCTTGAATAAATTTGAATTTTCCACCCTCCATCCAAAGGATCTGATCGTACCCATCTGTGCGGGCTTCTTTGATCGGTAGTAAGGTTGCACCATAATTGCCGGCTGCTTTTGCAAATCCGGCACCTCCCGGAAAAGCTCGAACATACTGTTCACTTACCAGAATTTTGACCGGTTTAGGATAGTATATACCGACAGGACAGGTGAAGATCATGAACTTGAAATTATCAGAAGGTTTGATCCCTATGAATTCATCAGTGGCAAACATGAATGGTCTTATATAAAGCGCGCAATTTGGCTGCGACGGTATCCAGTCACGATCGAGACTCACAATTTCCTTAATTGCAGAGATGAATATTTCTTCGGGTAGCTCAGGCATCGCCATTCGATGTGCAGAGTTATTAAATCTTGTAAAGTTCTGTTCGGGGCGGAAAAGCTGCGGATTGCCTTCCATATCTTTGAAAGCCTTCATACCTTCAAAAATCGCTTGTCCATAGTGTAAGGCGGTCATAGAAGGGCTAATAGATATTTTACTAAACGGTAAGATCTCACAATCGCGCCATTCACCATCATAATAATCAGCCGAGAACATATGGTCGGAAAAGACTTTTCCAAAAGGGATGTTATTGAAATCGAGTGAATCGATCCTTGAAACTTCACTTTTGCGGATTCTTATTTCAAAATTTGTGTTTACCTCCATATCTTAGCGTTTTGACAAATGTATAAAATTTTCTTCGATAAAGAAAAAAGGGCCGGATTATCACTGCCGGGGAATCATCAACATGGAAAACGACGAAAATGTTCTGAGTATTTTAGATAATAACCTGATTTACAATATTACTGAGTCAGAGATGGCATTATCCGTAAAGGATTCAAATGCACATGAGCATAGTATCATCGGAGACATATCCAGCAAAATTCTTATCGTTTCCATCGGTATTGAAGGACCGGATCAACAATTCTTGGGTAAAATACTTCAATCGGTTAAACTTGATATTGAGCATGTCTTACTTTGGACTTATCGTGAGAATAACAAGTATACCTTTAAATCTATTTGCACATTGTATAACCCGGAGGTTTGTTTGTTTTTTGGGATCACGGCTGCTGACACAAGATTATTTATAGAGTATAAGAACTATGATATTGTTAGTTTAATAGATCGCAGGCTAATGTTTTGTGATTCATTAAAATCCATAGCTGAGGATGAAAAGAAGAAGCGATTATTGTGGGAAGCTATTCAAGTCTTATTCAATAAGAAATGAGATATGAAAAAAAGGAAACTGATCTTTGCCACAGCCAATGAGAATAAACTATCTGAAGTCGGGAAAATCCTAAGCGATGATTACGAACTTCTTTCCCTAAAAGATATCGGAGTGACTGAGGAAATACCGGAGACCAAATCCACGCTTGAAGGTAATGCATTGCAAAAAGCGAAATTTGTCCATGATAAGTTTAAGATGGATTGCTTCTCAGAAGATACGGGTCTGGAGATAGCAGCCTTGAACAATGCGCCGGGAGTTTTCTCGGCGCGATACGCAGGAGAAGATAAATCGGATGTTAATAATATTGCACTGGTATTAAAAAATCTGACAGGAGTTCAGTTGCGGGAAGCGAGATTCAGGACGGTTATTTGCCTGATTGAATCCGGCGTGCAGTTTTTGTTTGAAGGAATGATAGAAGGGAAGATCACCGAAACTGCGGCAGGATCTGCAGGATTTGGGTACGATCCGATTTTTATACCCAGTGGACACTCGCAAACATTTGCTGAAATGGGTTTTGAGGAAAAAATCAAAATTAGCCATAGATCGAGGGCATTTGAGCAATTATTTAAATATCTTCAAAGGGTTGAGGTGTAGAGCTTTACAAAGATTTGAGAAGATAATATTAGAAACTACTATTATATTTTAGTCAAAATTATCTACCTTCATACATCGATTACTCAATCGTGCAACCTAATGCACCTTTAATTCATCTTGTAATTCGTACGTGCCCATGGATCTGGTAGTCAGGAATATTGAACAATCACTGGTTGAGGGATGTAGGAACAACGATCGAAAATCGCAGGAGGCATTATACAGGCGATACTCTAAGAAAATGTTTGGAGTGTGCTTGAGATATGCAAAAGACAGATCGACCGCGGAAGACATCTTACAGGAGGGGTTTATCAAGGTGTTCAATGGCTTGAAAAAATTCAGGGGAGATGGATCGCTTGAAGGATGGGTTAGACGAATAATGGTTAATACCGCCATAGAAAATTACAGAAAGACCATACGGTTGCATGTTGTTTCTGATTTTGAGGAGAACGGGCATGAGGAATTTGAAGAAACGATCCTCCAAAAAATGCATGTCGACGAGATACTTAAATTGGTACAGAATCTGCCGGATGGTTTTAGAACAGTTTTTAGCCTATATGTCATCGATGGATATACCCACAAAGAAGTTGCAAAACAACTGGGTATTTCTGAGGGCACTTCAAAATCACAGCTTGCAAGAGCAAGAAATGTTTTGAAGAAACGTGTTACTGAATTGTATGAAGTGAAAACGCCAATTTATGCAAAGACTGCAATTTATAGATAGGTTTTTTAAGAAGGCGCTTGAGAGATTTCAAGCCAGGCCGCCTGCAGAAATGTGGGACCGGATTTCCGGTTCTCTGGATAATCCTGCGACCCCTGCGGCAAAACCCGGATCCTCGAGATGGTTGAGAATCACAACAGCAACCCTTGCAGTATCTGCTGTGGTGTTGGTGTTACTGAATTATTCTGGTATTAACGATTTTGTTAGAGGCCGACTACAACCGCAAAATTCCGAGTTGATTAGCAAGACAACACAAACGGGCGATACTTTCAGTGCAAATTCGACGAAAATCACCGCTCCCACTATTATAACTCCACACCCATCGGTTGAAGATATTACTCCACCTGCACCTACCGCTGAAGATGCAAATAAACAGATTCCTGTTATTGAACCCAGGTTAATCGAACGTTTTGACGAACAGGAAACGGTGGACAATCATCTCCAGGAAATTGTTTTGGAAACGATCGAACCGGTAGAGGAGGAGGAAGTCATTTCAGATGATACTCCCAGCAAGGCAGAATTGATTGAATCTATCATGGCAAGGCTCATGGAATCCACGGGTAATGAAAATAAAAATGATATGCCGAGTGAGGAAATGGAAAATTATCTTGTTCAAGAGGACGCATTCAATATAGCCGATTGGTTCTCAGCGCAATCCATATTACCACGGGGATTTTATGTTGGCGCTTCAGCCTCCGCTAACAGTACATGGATTATTAATCAGAATACGTATGACAACTTCGATGGTTATGAACTTGCTTATATGCCCGACTTTGGAATGAGCCATGAAGTTACTGCAGGATACAATTTCACGGATATGTTTGCGATAGAAACGGCGTGGATCATAAAATCTTACCAGGGACAGAAGTATGAAGACCTTATTAAATATAAGAATGTTACCAGAGAAGTTGATCTTGAGTATACAAAGGTTCCTATTCTTCTAAAGTTTAAAGCCGCTAAACTCGGTGGTAAAAATCTCCGGCCATCCTCTTTTAATCTTTCCTTAGGAATGTACATCGGTCGATTACAGTACGTAGAGATAACTACAAATAACAGTATTTCTAACGAGGTAAATGAACGTTTTAATTTATATGATTACGGATTCGCTTTTGGCCTGGAACGGGAGCGTTTATTTAGATATAATTGGAGTTATTCTTATGGCTTCAACGCTCACTTAGGCCTTGTAGATATAAACGCACCTACGTATGCTGTTCATGATGAACTCGGACAATCGTTCAATGCGCTTGGTGGTCTGAAGGTCGGGCTTAAATACATGATTAGAAACTGATCTTAATATTTTTTATCATCCATGCAACCATTGAGGTTGATTATTCGTCTTATGATTCAGTTCAGGTCGCCTAAATGAGTACAATCCACGAAATCAATGGCTCCCTAATTAAAGGCCTTTTTACCAAATGCTTTTATTTGGACAAAAAACTCTGTTACCAGATCGTTATCCAATACGACAAGGGCCAAATTCTCTACCGTGATTTTACCGAGTATGAAGATTACCGGACTTACCATAACCGGTTCATCGAAGCTATTAATAATAAAGACCTGGTAGTGGCAAATTTCTATATTTCTGACTCTTCTGAAACAACTTTGGCTGCAGTCTAAGCACTGCAAGAGTCTTCAGCGTTCTCTCCAAATAGTTTTACTCTCGTCATTTTAACTCATAAGCCTTATCGGAAAAATACTTTGTATTTTGATAAAATAACATTATATTTAAATTTCATGTAATTAAGAGGATTCCTAAAATTTCTAAACTATGAATTGTCCAGTCTGTGGCCACAAGGATATAGAATCCGGCGCTAAAAGTTGCCCCAATTGCAAATCGGATTTAATCGCCTTCCAGCATATTGAAAGCGTTCACTCTAAAAATTCAGGTCAAAAAAGAATGATATTGGTTATTTCCCTGATATCTATAGCCTTGATCGGGTTCCTGGGTTATATTGCGTACGGACAGATGAAAGAACCGGCAGCAGAAGAAGCGATGGAAAGCACGGAATTGACTGATTTGCAGAACGACAATCAAGCACTTCAAGAACAGGTGGAGCAACTTCGAGAAGAACTTGAAGAAGCAAACTCAACTATAGAATTACTTTCTGGAGAGGATGGAGAATCGGTGGAAGAAGGGGAGGGAAATGGTGAAGGCGAATCTTCAACAGATACAGAAACCACAGGTGGTTCAGCAAACTCCCATACGGTGGTTGAAGGGGAAACCTTATGGAGTATAGCGGTACATTATTTTGGGAATGGATTCAAAAATACAAAGATAGCTGAAGATAATAATCTGACAGACCCGGACTTTGTTGTGGTAGGTCAGGTTCTGGTTATATTAAATTAACATCATTATGAGTAGCACTGCCTGGCATTTGGATGAACTAACAAAAAAAATTGTGACGGTGATGAAGGATAACTCTTCGCTGAATGAAAAGGTCGCTGAACTAAACGAAATAAATTCCAAACTCTCATCTGATAATGAAACGCTTAAAGGACAGGCAGAAGTTTTTAAAGCGGAAATAGATAAGCTCAAATCAAAAAAAGAAAAGTAGAGCTGCGATAAAATATATTCAGATTAAGATCATACATTGAACAGGAAGTGCATAATATCTCCGTCCTGCAAAATATAATTCTTCCCTTCCACCCTGATTTTTCCCGCATCCTTGCATGCCTTTTCTGAACCTAGTTCTACAAAATCAGCATAATGGATAACTTCCGCACGGATGAATCCTTTTTCAAAGTCGGTATGGATCACACCTGCAGAAGCTATCGCGTTGGTATCCCTGCGAATTGTCCATGCAGTAGCCATTTTGGGCCCAACAGTAAAGAAGGTGATCAGGTTTAATAACTTGTAGGCAGAATGAATCAAGCGGTCTATTCCGGATTCTTTCAATCCAAGTTCCTTCAGCATTTCGAGTTTATCTTCATAGGAGTCCAACTCTGCAATATCTGCTTCCAGTGCAGCCGTCAGAATGAGTATTTCTGCACCTTCCTTTGAACTTACTCTCTGCATGATCTCAGTATATTTATTACCGTTTACCATTCCTGCTTCATCTACATTGCAAAGGTAGAGCACGGGCTTGGATGAAAGGAGAAATAGTTCACTCAATGCCTCGAGCTTTTCTTCACTCAGTCCCATATTTCTTACAGAGACACTATTGTTAAGTTGGACCTCTACGGGTTTCAACAGAGCTAATTCCTGTATGGAAGCTTTATCACCTCCGGCAGCTAATCGCTCAATGGTTTTGATCCGATTCTGCACTGTGCTCATATCTTTAAGCTGCAGTTCTATGTCGATAATCTCTTTATCCCTCTCCGGGTCCACGTTGCCCATTGTGTGTACAATATTCGGATCATCAAAACAACGAATTACATGGATTATCGCATCGGTTTCGCGGATATGTGAAAGAAACTGATTTCCCAGTCCTTCACCCTTATGTGCATCCTTTACTAATCCGGCTATATCAACGAATTCCATATTCGTCGGTATTACTTCTTGCGGTTTAACTAGCTCTGCGAGCTTAACTAAACGCTCATCAGGTATTGTGATAACTCCAATATTAGGTTCAATAGTTGTGAACGGAAAGTTTGCTGATTGCGCTTTAGCCGACGAAAGTGCATTGAATACAGTCGACTTTCCAACGTTTGGTAATCCTACGATTCCACATTTCAATCCCATGATTTTCTATAGAAATTTATTTTAGGGTAAAATTCGGTAAAAAAAAGACCTAAGCATCACTTAGGTCTTTAAAGCATTATTGCAAATGCAGTTTTACCATTTAAGATCTTCATCGTCAGAAACCGGTGGTTTCTCTTCATCGTTACCTGAAGGGTCGACTTCAATTTTTTCAGGTTCAGAAGTGGCTTCTACTTTCTTGCTAATTTCATCTGTTTTAGCTTTAGTAGTTGCTTCAGAAGTCTCTGAGACAGGGTTTTCCGGAGAGCTTGAGCTGTTTTCTACAGGTTTTGATGTATCCAATGATTCGTTAAACTTAACTTCTCCCGCTTCCAAGGATGCTTTCCTTTCTTCATATCGCCTGTTAAACTCATCAAAATCATAATCAGGCATTAATTCCGTTTTAACATGTCCTACAGTCTGAGTTAAATAATCTATGAAACGATTAAAGTCTTCTTTATAAATAAAGATCTTATGTCTTTCATAACCGTCTTCGTTGTATCTCTTTTTACTTTCAGTAATTGTAAGGTAAAAATCATTAGATCGAGTTGGCCGCACATCAAAGAAATATGTCCTCTTTCTACCTGCTCGTAACTTCATAGAGAATACAGGTTCACGCCGTTCCGGAGTTCTACTTTCTTGTTCCACTTGAGTAATATTTTAGCCTGCCTGAAGCTGTCATCTTTCGTATAAAAGCAGGCTTGTTAACAAATATATGTACCATACAAAGGTATAAAAACAAATGTAAAATAGTTAAAATTTCACTCGAACTCTCAACTATTTATAAGCTTCTGAAAATCAATAATTTGATATGGATTAATTTCGATTTTCGGCCTGTTGTCTTTGATATAACGCAGCATAAAGACCTTTTTCGGCGAGCAACGAATGATGGTCACCTTCTTCTACGATCCTGCCACCATCTATCACAACGATTCTGGTAATGTTTTTCAGACTTAATATCCGGTGTGTAATGATCAAGGAGGTTTTATCAGCCATGATACTTTCGAGTTTGTTTAATATGTAACTTTCTGTCTTAGTATCCACGGCCGACAAACAATCATCCAGTAAAAGTATACTCGGGTTTTGTATGATAGCACGTGCAATGGTAAGTCTTTGTTTTTGTCCTCCTGATAATGTGATCCCTCTCTCCCCAATAGTGGTATCAAAGCCGTCAGGAAAAGCTTCGACATCCTTTAATAATCCTGCATCATCTGCCGCTTTTCTTATCATTCCAAGTCGCTTTACATCGGTATTGTCTTCCGCAGTAGTTCCGAAAGCAATATTATTGGTTATCGTGTCCGAAAAAAGGAACGCCTCCTGCGGTACATACCCAATCTGGCTTCTCAGGTATTTCACATTATATTCTTTGATGTTCACACCATCCATTAGTAGTTCTCCTTCATCCACATCATACATTCGCATGATAAGATTTGCTAAAGTAGATTTCCCTGTACCTGTTCGTCCAATGATGGCGATTTTCTCCCCTTTCGCGATCTTTAATGAGAACTTATCGAATACCTGAATGCCCGTTTCCGGAAAAGTAAAGCTGACTTCTTTGAATTCTATGGCTCCCCGTATCAAGTTCTTCGTGTTGCCCTCCGAAGTAATTTCAATCTCCGCATGAAGAAATTCATTAATTCTTTTTTGTGAGGCCGCCGCCCGCTGGGTTAGTGAGGCGATCCATCCCAAGGCAGTTACGGGCCAGGTCAGCATGTTGATGTAGATCACAAACTCCGCAATATTACCTGCGCTGATCTCACCTTGCATCACTTTAATTCCACCGATGAAAATCGTGAGTATGGTACTCAAACCGATCAATAATAGCATGAGGGGAAAGAAAGCAGCTTCAATTTTCGCCAGGTCCATCGTCCTCTCCTTATACAGGTTACTCTCTTCTTCAAAACTTCGTTGAATATTCTCTTCCTGTACGTAAGATTTGATAACCCTGATCCCGGAAAATATCCGCTGCGCAAATGAGTTGAGTTTAGAGACTTGCGCTTGTAATCGTTCGCTTCTATGATTGATAAGATTACTCACATAGTAAATCGAAATGGTAAGAATTGGAAGCGGCAAGAGAACATAGAATGTAAGTTCAGCATTGACCAGCAGCATAGTTGTTACGACCATGATGAATAATACTGTTAGATTGATGCTATATAATATCGCAGGGCCTAAAAACATCCGCACGCGCGATACGTCTTCTGTGATCCTCGCCATCAGGTCACCGGTTTCATTTTTTTTATAAAAAGACATAGATAGTTCCTGGAATTGATG
>JACZTA010000170.1 GCA_022573915.1 Bacteroidota bacterium
ATTGCGAAGCAGTTCATGGTAGAACGAAATGAAGCTCCTTCTTTGTGCATGTCTACAAATATTTCGCCGAGGGTTCCGTCGCCATATTCACCGGTCCGAACGAATACCGCCTGGCCACCTATCTTCGTCTTTTGTGTAAAACCTCTTCTTTTGTCCGGAAGCTTCTTGCGTTCTACAATGCTGGACAACTTTCTTTTAAAAGATGTATCTGTCGATTCCTGCATGATTTTTCTAGCAGCTTCCAGTACATCTTCCGGGCTCAATTCATTGAAAGATTTTTTCTCCTCACTGTTTGCAGCTTCTTTTTCACCACCCTCAGTAGAAGTTTCTTTCTTATCCGATTTATTAGACAGTGGTTGCGAAAGTTTACTGCCATCACGATACAACGCATTTGCTTTTAATCCTAATTTCCATGAAAGTTCGTAGCATTCTCCAATTTCTTTGACATTTGTTTCGTTCGGAAGATTGATCGTTTTTGAAATTGCACCCGAAATAAACGGTTGAACAGCACCCATCATCTTGATGTGTCCATGAGCATGGATATAACGTTTTCCAATGGTACCACATTTATTAGCGCAATCGAAGATCGCATAATGTTCTTCTTTTAAATAGGGAGCACCTTCAATAGTCATGGTTCCGCAAATAACATCGTTGCATTCTTTTATCTGTGCAGCGGTAAAACCAAGTTCACTTAACAGATCAAAAGAACTGTCGTTATATTTCTCAGGTGTATAGCCCAACTTTTTCATGCTCGTTTCACCAAGGGTCCACGAGTTAAATACGAATCCTATTTCAAAAGCTGCAGGTAATGCTGCTTCCAGTTTTTGAAGATCTTGACTGGAAAATCCTTTTTCAGAAAGCGATTCTAAATTTATATGGGGCGCATTTTCCAGCGTTCCGGTACCTTTAGCATAGTTAGTAATTGCATTAACTTCCACTTCTGAGTATTCCAGATTTCTAAGTGCAATAGGAATGGAATGGTTGATGATCTTGAAATAACCACCACCGGATAGTTTCTTGAACTTAACCAACGCGAAATCCGGTTCCACACCTGTTGTATCACAATCCATTACCAATCCAATTGTACCCGTAGGAGCGATCACAGTTGCCTGTGCGTTACGGAATCCATGTTTTTCACCCATTTGTACTACATCATCCCAGGTGTTACATGCCGCTTCCAACAGGTAATGTGGGCAATGTTTAGGATCTATTCCCGGAGGTTTGATTTCAAGGGATTCATAGGCATCGACGGCATTATAGGCTGCATATCGATGATTATGCATAACCCTTAACATATGTTTTTTGTTCTTTTTATATTCTTTGAAAGGACCCAGACTGGCTGCAATCTCTGAGGAGGTTTTGTATACCGTACCGGTCATGATCGCAGTTATGGCAGCACCAATAGCCCGAGCATCATCAGAATCATAAGGGATACCTGAGATCATGAGCATGCTTCCTAAGTTGGCAAAGCCCAATCCTAAGGTTCTGTAGTCATACGACAGTTGCGCGACTTCTTTTGAAGGAAACTGAGCCATTAAGACTGATATTTCCAGTACCGTAGCCCAGAGTCTGCAGGTATGCTCAAATCCTTTAACATCAAACATCAATTTTTCTGTATCAAAGAATTTAATCAGATTTATTGAAGCCAGATTACAGGCGGTATTATCCAGGAACATGTATTCTGAACAGGGGTTGGATGCCCGTATTGACCCGCCTTCAGGGCATGTATGCCATTCGTTGATAGTTGTATTGTATTGTACACCGGGATCTGCACAGGCCCAGGCGGCATATGCTATCTGGTCCCAAAGATCCTTTGCCCGTACTTTTTTCATTATTTCACCGGTCGTTCGGGCGGTTAATTCCCAGTCCTCATTTTTTTCAAGCGCTTCGAAGAAACTATTCGGTATTCGAATGGAATTATTTGAATTTTGGCCGGCAACAGTTTTATAAGCTTCTCCTTCATAGTCGGATGGATATCCTGCCTTGATCAAAACAGCCACTTTTTTTTCTTCACCGACCTTCCAATTAATAAATTCAACTATTTCGGGATGGTCCAGATCAAGACATACCATTTTAGCGGCCCTGCGTGTAGTTCCACCTGATTTGATGGCTCCTGCTGCACGATCGCCAATTTTCAGGAATGACATCAATCCTGATGACTTTCCACCACCTGATAAGATCTCGTCCTCACCTCTTATACTTGAGAAATTAGTACCGACGCCGGAACCATACTTGAATATTCTGGCTTCACGAACCCAAAGATCCATTATACCGCCTGCATTTACCAGGTCGTCATCCACTGAAAGGATAAAACAAGCATGGGGTTGGGGCCGTTCATAAGCCGAGGTAGACTGAGTTAATTTTTTTGTTTCCGGATCCACATAATAATGTCCTTGTGGCTTTCCTGTGATTCCATATGTTTCATGTAAACCGGTATTAAACCATTGAGGTGAATTTGGAACGGCAAGCTGCCCTGTAATGCTATAGATCAATTCATCATAAAATATATCTGCATCCTTAGCGGTAGCAAAATAATGATATTTCTTACCCCAGCTCCTCCAACAGTTTGCAAGCCTGTGAGCAACTTGCTTTATAGAATTTTCGGTGCCTAAGGATCCGTCTTCCTGTGGTACTCCTGCTTTTCTGAAGTATTTTTGTGCAATGATATCAGTGGCTACCTGCGACCAGTTAGTGGGTACTTCCACATTGTCCATTTCGAAAACAGCATCGCCCTCCGGGTTTTTGATTATAGATTTTCTGATTTCATATTGAAACTGATCTTCCGGATTAATATTATCTTTTGTGAAATAACGACTAAATTTTAAGCCACCTTTTTTAGTAGAAGTCTTTCTCATATCGGAAAATGTTTAACGTATTAGGGTATTTTCGAAACGGATAGCTAACTTAATTACATCTATATATTTGAGCAACATTAATTATCAACAATATGTGGATATATGAAAGGCAGGCGTATAATATTGTCTTCTTTCCTCTTATCATCTTTTCATTTGACACTGGAGGGATTGCAAATGCGGTTTTGGGCTAGGGCTAAAAAATGTATCTTTGTTTAAAGGCCCAAATTAATTGAACAAGCAGAGACCCACATGAATGACCAGATATTAAAGGAATTTAATAAGAACAGGACTGCCAAGAAAAAGTTATTTGCAGTTTTAGTTGATCCGGACCAGTTGATTGAAGACAGACTAAGAAAGGTAGTGGAACAGTCGAATAACGCCAAGGTGGATTACTTTTTTGTTGGAGGCAGTCTATTGTTGAGAAATGATTTGGATCAGTGTCTGGAGCTAATACAAGCTAACTCAGATATACCTACTGTTCTTTTCCCGGGCAGTAGCTTACAAATTAATGACAGGGCTGATGGAATTCTTTTCTTGTCTCTTATTTCAGGAAGGAATCCAGAACTGCTAATAGGGCAGCACGTCACTTCGGCGCCACTTTTGAAAGAGAGTGCACTGGAAATCATACCTACCGGCTATATGTTGGTCGATGGAGGCAGATCTACAACGGTATCATACATCAGCAATACCATACCTATTCCTTCAGATAAGGACGATATAGCTGTTTCAACAGCCATGGCAGGGGAAATGCTGGGCTTGAAGACGATCTACATGGACGCAGGCAGTGGAGCTCAAAAACCAATTACCGATTCAATGATTTCCAAGGTCAATCAGAATATTAATGTTCCGTTAATAGTTGGTGGTGGTATAAAGGCCCCTGAACAAGCAGTTGCAGTCTGTCGCGCAGGGGCAGATGTCATAGTTGTAGGTGATGCAATAGAAAAGGATGAGTCTCTATTGACTGATATGTCAATTGCTATTCACTCTACTACAACCGTGAGCTCCTAAAGATTTTCTTGAAGGGTTTTATGCAGAATATCCATTCCTTCATCTATAACATCTTTGGAAACGATGAGTGGAGGCCTGAATCGTATCGATTGATCACCGCAACCCAATAAGAGGAGATTTTTTTCCAATGCTTTATCAATGACATTATTCCTGATATCTGTTGAGGGAAGGTCAAACGCGCATAAGAGTCCAACTCCCCGCACATTCGTCAGGCTGTGTTTTTCTGCTAATTGATGAAGTTTACTTAAGAGATAATTGCCTTGGATCGAAGCATTCTCAACCAGGTTATCACTTTCGATTACTTCAAGGAATTTTGTAGATCTGACCATGTCTGTTAAGCTTCCTCCCCAGGTAGAGTTGATCCGGCTGTTCACATGAAAACAGTTCTCCGGGATCTCATCCACGCGCGCAGTTGACATTATACCGCAAACCTGCATCTTCTTACCAAATGCGATAAGATCAGGCTCTACTCCATAGTTTTCATAACCCCAAAATTTTCCTGTTAATCCAACCCCTGTTTGAACTTCATCAAAGATCAGCATCGCTTCGTTCTCATCGGCAAGAATTCTTAGTTCCTTAAAAAATTCCGGCCTGAAATGATTGTCACCGCCTTCACTTTGTACCGGCTCAATGATAATACAGCAAATATCGTCCTGATTATCTGCAAACGCCTGTTTGACCTGCTCCACTGCTTTTTGTTCCAGTTTGATCACTTCGTCCAGGTGGTCCTCAATAGGGAAAGTAATCTTTGGATTTAGTATTCTGGGCCAATCAAATTTTTTAAAATATCTGGTTTTATCGTCAGAAGTATCCGTGATAGATAACGTATATCCGCTTCTTCCGTGAAAGGCTTGCTGAAAATGGATCACTTGGTGTCCTTTTTCTTCCTTTAAACCTTTCTTCATGTTCTTTTGCACCTTCCAGTCCATTGCGACCTTGAGCGCATTCGCGACTGCAAGAGCTCCTCCCGAAATAAAGAAGGAATATTTAAAATTTTCTGGTTTTGCCACCCTGGCAAATGTTTCTATAAATGTTGCATACTGAGTTGTATAGAAATCTGAATTAGACGGATTTGAAATAGCTGCAGTTAACAGGTTTTTCTTGAATTCCTCATCTTTGAAAAGGGCAGGATGGTTATGACCCAATGGTGCTGTAGAAAAGAAATTGAAGAAATCGAGTATTTCACGATTGTTTGTTGAATCATACAAATAACACCCATTACTTTTTTCAAGATCAAGTGTAAAATCCAAGCCATCAGCTAATATGTGTTTTTCTAAGAATTGATGAATATCAGCAGGAGCGATATTAGTAGAATACATTAGACCTATCAATTTGATTTGAGCCGCTAAAATATGCAATTATAACTGAAAATAACATGTAGGAAAATAAATAGATAAGAGAGGAAATAACTTATGTCCGGTGCATCAGTGAGCCGGCAAATATTATTTCAAGAGTACTACAATCCCTTTGTAGTTACGGGTTTCATAGGAATCGTTTGTGAGTATTACAACATAAACATATACACCATCCTGAGCTTCCTTGCCACGATTAAATAGCCTTCCATTCCATCCTTCTTCAATATCATTTGTTTCAAAGATCAAATGACCCCACCTTGTCCAGATCTGCATGTTAAAACCGGTTATTCCGGTATAATACCCAATCCCTTTGAATACATCATTTATTCCATCATCATTTGGAGTAAACGCATTAGGTAGATGATAAGTAAATTCAGGTTCAATGGTTAATTTATGTGATATTGTATCGTAGCATCCTTCGGCCGTGCCTGAATGCCAGAATTTCTTGACTAATAATTCGATAGTATAAGTTAGTGTATCCTGGAATGTGAATACAGGGTTCTGGATACTGGAAAAATCTCCCAACCCGGTTCCGAAATCCCAATACCATTCTTCCGGATAAATTGATTCATCATAGAATTGAATCGTATTATTGAATATTGTTGGTCTACCCGGTTTATGGTCAAACTCCGCTACAGGTAATTCATAAACCTTGATCATATCCGGAAATGTGAACGTGGAATCACATCCATACTTGGTTGTTGTGGTTAACCCTACTGAGTAGACACCAGCTGTCTGATAATACCATTTTGGACTTTCGAGTGAGCTTACACCGCCATTTCCGAGGTTCCAGGCAAAGGTGGAACTTTGAAGCGGATCAGAATTATTTTCAAATTGAACTTCAAGAGTTCGACAACCCTCTAAAGGATCACCGGTAAAAGATACGTCGGGTAAGGGATGTATGCTAACGGTCTTTTGCAAGGTATCCCAGCATCCCATGGAATCACTTACTATTAATGTAATGACAAAGGTGCCGGAATCTCCATATAAATGCATTGGGTTTGTAAGATTAGATGAAGCTCCATCGCCAAAATCCCATATCCAGGTGACCAAGCCTCCTGGCGGTGCATTCGATTTATCAACGAAGACACTGGTTTCTCCAATACAAACATCTGCTGTTGTGAAATCTGCAATCGGTTTGGGATTAACTTTGATCAGATGTGTAATTGAGTTACTGCAGCCGTTACTGTCTGTTACGGTTAAAATCACGCTGAAATTATCCGCTAAATTATAGGAAGTGGATGGATTTTTTAGATTGGATGAATCAAAATTTCCAAAATCCCAGTTCCATGAAACAATAGAACCTGCAGGTGCTGAAATATCGTTGAATGTTGTGACACCTCCCAGGCAAGCCAGATTTACGGTAAAATCGGGTATTGGTAAAGGATATATGGTAACAGGTTTGGATATGGTGTCTTTACATCCAAAATTATCAGTGCTTATCAACGTCACAGTGTAGGTTCCGGCCGTACTGAATACACTTTTAGGATTTTTTAATGTAGACGTAAAACTATTCCCGAAATTCCAATACCAACCGACGGTGAATCCATTATCCACAAAAGTGGCATCAAAGAAGGACGCCGAATCATTTATA
This sequence comes from Bacteroidota bacterium, assembly GCA_022573915.1. Lineage (GTDB taxonomy): Bacteria > Bacteroidota > Bacteroidia > Chitinophagales > JACZTA01 > JACZTA01. The sequence goes on from JACZTA010000170.1 coordinate 6,813, forward strand.
CAAGTGTTTGAGGTTGTAAAATCAGCGGAGATTCCCTTAGATAATTCGATAGAATCTGTACCCCAACAACCGGTTGTGTCCCAGACTTCCACAATATAAATTCCTGGCTTTGTAGCGGTAACAGAGGCCGTTGTATCACCGGTATTCCAGAGGTATGTCAGTGGTCCGGTTGCACCGGTTACAGTCGGTTGAAGTGGCGTAGTGCTGACACAATTCAAATACTGATCCGGTCCCAGATCAACATTAAGTGCATTGACCCATATCGTGTAGGAGAAAACTTGTAGACCGGTATAGGGACAATTATCATCCTCAACTATTACCGTAAATGAATTAAAACCTAAGTCATTCATTGTAGGCGTCCAGCTAAATGTACCCACAGGGTGCGGAGTGCCGGCTGAATTAAATGTTCCACCGGAAATTCCATTATTCCAAGCCAAAGTAAGGGCCTGACCGGAATCAGGATCGAAACTAAAAATATCAAAATTTATAGGTTTATTCACACAGGTAGAAGTGGAATATATGTTGGTGCTATCAATTCCGGATAATACCGGTATGATATTATTGCACGGGATAACGTATAGTTGCATGTCGCGGTAAACTCTACCTACCAATACATTATTTCTGAATTCTTCAACTTTTACAAGCATCACTGTCACTTCAGTTATATTAGTTGGTTGTAAGTTTATATCTCCTGTGACAGGATTGAACGTCATTCCTGTAAGGGTGGTCAAAGGTTGCAGATAGGTATACGGAGCATTATAAGTGACCAATCCTAAATAATTACATCCAGTATTGGTCATAGGGGTCGCTAAGGTATAAACCAGGGAATCGCCATTAGGATCAAGGGCACCATGATTATAGGTGAAGTTCTGATTATGGCAAAGCCACGCTACAGGAAGGTTAGTAAAATATGGAGAGCTATTATCAGGCGCAACTACATTGTTGAGAAATGCTTCTGCATAAAAGTTTTGACTTGCCGGACCAGTGGTAATTGCAACATTCCTGCAACAATATCCCCATGAGAAAAGCCAATCAGAACATGCCTTGGGTAAGGTTATCATTCCTTGATAAATATGCTGTTCAATACCGGAGAATGTGCCATTGGTGCAGTAAGTTTGGACGGTGGTACATACGGGAGTGATTATATTAGTGTCGATAGGATATATCGTGACTGTTCCCGAAAGGTTGAAACCTATTGATGTAAAACATATAGGGGCATTGGGAGGTGCCGGTGCACCAATACAATCCCTATAGAAGTACAAGGTCACCTCATAATCCAGGCCACCTTTCCATTCATATTTTAGATCGTAACCCGCACAATGGGTAGCAAACACATTTTTATTACTGAATAAGAGAATTATGAACAGGATAGAAATAAGAAGAAAAGATCTTAGTTTCATGGCAAACTAAAAGTAAAGACCAACTTTTTGAGCCGGTTTACGACAGTTAATTTAGCCATTTATTCTCGTATAATCAAAGATTGACATGTATTGTAATCAATACGAAGAAAACGGTAGCACTCAGAGAAAGGAGAGTTTACAACTGGGTATTAATCGACTAATATTACAAAACCTTTAAATTTATGTGTAGCAAAGGTCTTATCCTTGATGGCTACTACATAAACATACACCCCATCGTTTACTTGATCACCGTTATTGAATAAACGGCCATTCCAACCCTCTTCGATGTCTGAACTCTCGTATACGAGTTCGCCCCAGCGAGTCCAAACCTGCATGGAGAAGTCGGTAATGGTCACAAAGTAACCCACCCCGATAAATTTATCATTCAATCCATCACCATTAGGGCTAAAAGCGTTGGGCAAATGGTAAGACATTTCAGGTTCGATAAAGATGTCGTGTGAAATAGTATCGTAGCAACCTAAAGTTGTATTCGAATGCCAGAATTTTTTCACTATCAACCCGACTGTGTAAGTGAGTGTGTCTTCGTAAGTAAATACCGGAAATTGAAGTGTGGAATAGTCATTCATACCAGTTCCAAAATCCCAGTACCAATTCTCTGCATAAATCGATTCATCAAGGAACTGGATCGTGTTTCTGAAT
>JACZTA010000171.1 GCA_022573915.1 Bacteroidota bacterium
AGTTGCTTTGAATTTACGCTGCTAATTGAAGGCGTTCGGTACGACTACGGATTTTCAGCAACTCAAGAGCACGTTCATGACGAATGGATTATTACCTACAAGGGCAACAAGGAAGTAACTTGGCTTGACCGCTCGTATAATGCAGAACATGACAACTACGAATGGGATTTCGGCGATGGTCAAAAGTCAGCAAATACCAATACAACACATTATTTCCTGTACGGTGGCATTTACGCTGTTCAACTGATATCGACAAATCAGTATGGCTGTAATGATACGGTGATAATCGATGTTGACATGACACATTTGGGTATCGACGAATTTGCCCATGGAAATTTAAACTCCTTGGGTGTTTATCCAAATCCATATCAGGACAAGACAGAGATCGTATATGAATTACGTGAAAACGCGGATGTTTCGATAATCGTTTATAATATATTAGGAGAAGAAGTAGCAAGACTATATGAAGGCACGCAACCTGCAGGGCAGCATCAGATACAATTTTCGAATGAAAAAGAACGTTCTGCAACAGCGGTTGTTGTAAGAAATGAAAACACTTCCGGTATTTATATATTGAAGATGACGATTAATGAATCCGAAGTATATACCAGGCGTATTATTAAAAGCCGTTAAATTTTATTATTAGAAACTATTATCTTAAATTAACAAGATAAATCCCAATATCATGAAAAGATTCCTGGCTATCGTGCTTAGCGTATTCTTTGCTTATAATGCTTCCGCACAATTTAACGTTGTCACATCAAGCGACACAAATACCTGCCTGGGAGCAGCTACGCAATTGAATGTTGATCCTGCAGGAGGAAATTACCCATATGTATTCACATGGAGTCCCGGTACAACATTGAGTTGTACAAACTGCCAAAGTCCTTGGGCAACACCGCTCGTACCTACAACGTATTATGTTAAGGTAGAGGATGCAACATTTCCAAATCCCGTAGTGAAATATGATAGTGTCACCGTTTATCCGGTTGAAGTATTCTTAGCCGCTAATGCAAACAGGGATACTATTTGCGCAGGAGACACGACCAAATTGCACGCAACCAATGAACCAGCAGATTGTGGACTGAACCCTTATGGGTGCTCAGGCATCCTCACTGATTATACTATCGGGGCAAGCAGTTTAACAAATAGTGGGTCTTCTTTCCCAGCACCGTATGGAAACAGATATAACGGATCAAGACACCAATTTTTATACCCGGCGGTTGAGCTTTGGGCCATGGGATTTGGAAAAGGTACAATTACCGAACTTGGATTTAATGTGTTGAATAAAAATTCAGCTAAAGATTTTAGTGATTTCACTATCCTGATGAAATGCACAAATACAACATCACTGACCACTTGGGAAAAGGATATGGAAACAGTTCTTCAACCTGCTACTTATACCGTGAAAACAGGATGGAACATGCATAAATTAGACACTCCATTTTATTGGGATAGTCTGACGAATATTATAGTTGAGATTTGCTTCAATAATACGGCGCAGTTAGTAAATGGTAATGCCAGCACTTATTATACCTATACTCCGGGATATAATTCTACTATGTATTATTACTCATTTACCGGAGCATCTATTTGTGTTAATACTGGGCCCGGAATTGCATGGGTATACAGACCTAACACACGATTTAGCTTCTGTAAACCTTCTTACGATGGAATGAATCTGGTGTGGACACCATCATCAACTTTAAACTATGACACAATTCAGAGTCCAACAGCCAAACCTCCGCAATCGTTGTATTATGTAGTAAATGTAAATAATAATGGTTGCGAGAAAGAAGATACAGTCAAAGTGACGGTGTTACCACAAGCTAAAGCTGACTTCACTTATACCATAAACGGCTCGGTTGTATTTTTCAACGATAAGTCTATCGGAGCTACAATTTGGGAATGGGATTACGGTGATGGGTATACTTCTACCGGGCCTACGGGCAGTCACTTGTATATTTATGGAGGAATTTATACTGTAATGTTGGTTGCAACGAATGCGCACGGTTGTCCCGATACGATGGTAGTCACTATTGATATGAGTCATTTGGGTATAGATAATTCAAATGATAATGTCGGAGTATTCGAGGTTTATCCTAACCCATTTCAAAATAATACGGAGATTGTATATGCCTTACGGCAAAGTGCAGAAGTGAACCTGGAAGTTTACGATATACTGGGTAATAGGATTCAGATTATCGTAAATGAAAAACAAAACCAGGGAGAATATCGTCAGTCCTTTGCGAGCGGCGAGCTTGGATTGTCATCAGGTGTTTATATCCTGAAACTAGTGATTGATGGAACCGAGGTTCATACAAAACGACTTGTGGAACTGAGGTAGGTCTGACTTTTCAGTTAAAAATTAAAAGGGGTCTGGTTCAGGCCCCTTTTTTATTTTTTAGAACTATATCGGTTAGTTAAAAGATAAGAGAACGGCAAAGAGCGCAATCCCTTAATCATCGTAATCTGCAGTCCTACATGAGCACTTCCCAAGTCTCTTCGTTGCCGGTCCAGTCAAGAAACAATTCTTTTCCACCCCTTACTTTCCAATCTGAGTCGATTGTTAAACGGGAGCTTATCCCTCCGCGTGGATTACAGATCATCACGATCCTTAATCTATTAGGTGCATAAACTTCCATTAAATGATCATATATGATATTGATGAGACGTTCATAAGAAACGACAATATTTCTAAGCTCATACACATAATGTTTCATTGACTTCAGTTCAATAACTTTTTTATTTGGATAAAAGGTCAGGTAGATCGTTGCAAAATCAGGTTGTCCTTCCACTCCCAGAAAGGTGAGTTCCGGCACCTTGATCTTAATTTCATATGCTCCTTTTGATGGATTTGGAATTGACTTGAGCATGGTCTTGTCAATCTTATCGTAAAGCTTATTTTTCTCTGCCATGATATTGTATTCCTCTTTGAAGTTTGCAAAGATAAATATTTTGAAAATAGTATCTGAGAGGGAATTATTTTACCCTTAGTATGTGTTGTTGAATGAACAGAATATAGGCAGCTTAGCATTTTGTTAAATTTGTCATATCTTTACAACACGTTCATTTAGAAACTAATACTTATCAAGAAAGACAGAGGGTTTGGGCCCAGCGACGTCTTGGCAACCTCCCTAAAGGGAACGGTGCCAACTCCCACTTTGGCGGAAGCTGAAGAAAGATAAGCCGGAATTACAAAGGGAAATTAGATCCTTTCAGGCTTATCTGAAAGGATTTTTTTATAGGTTGAATAGAAGAACAGCATGATCCGATTAGAAGACATAATAAAAGAGAGGATTCTTATCATCGATGGGGCAATGGGTACCATGATACAGAAGTACGAGCTGTCAGAGGAAGATTTCCGAGGCGAGCTACTCAAGGATCACGCTAAGGATCTGAAAGGAAACAATGATCTTCTTTCTCTCACAAAACCTGATATTATTGAAAAGATCCATCTTGAGTTTTTAGAGGCGGGGGCTGATATAATAGAAACAAACACGTTCTCCTCTACAAAAATCGCGCAAGCAGATTATGGCTTGGAACACCTTGCCTATGATCTTAGTAAAGCTGCGGCAGAGATTGCCCGGAAAGCTGCTGATGCATTTACCAAAAAAGATCCTGATCGGCCAAGGTTTGTAGCAGGAGCTATTGGGCCTACTAATAGAACCGCATCCATATCACCGGATGTGAATGACCCGGGCTTTAGAGCTATTACTTTTGACGAATTGGTTAAGGCCTACCAGGAGCAAGTCAAAGGGCTCGTGGACGGAGGTGTAGATCTACTTTTGGTTGAAACAGTTTTTGATACTTTAAATTGTAAAGCTGCGCTATTCGCGATTGAAAGCTATTTTGAAGAATCCGGTAACAGGCTGAAGATAATGGTATCCGGAACAATTACCGATGCAAGCGGAAGAACATTATCCGGTCAAACTGTTGAAGCCTTTTATCTTTCGGTTTCTCATGTGGATCTGTTTTGTATTGGCCTCAACTGCGCATTAGGAGCCAAAGAGATCCGCCCCTATGTAGAGGAACTTGCCACAATTGCTGATTGCTACGTTCATACCTACCCCAATGCAGGATTACCCAATGAATTCGGAGAATATGATGACACCCCCGAAAACATGGGTGAATTTATCAATGAGTTTGCCGAGAGTGGATTTGTAAATATGGTAGGAGGCTGCTGTGGTACCACTCCTGATCATATTAGAAAATTTGCCGAGCTGGTCAAAAAATTGCCTCCCAGGAAGATCGTAAAAAGAAAAAACTACACGAGGCTAAGCGGTATGGAGTCGCTGACGATCAGGGAAGATTCACTTTTTGTGAATGTTGGAGAGCGTACCAATGTAACCGGATCGGCCAAGTTTTCGAAGCTGATACTGGGTGATCAATTTGAAGACGCGCTGGTTGTTGCCAGAAACCAGGTAGAAGGAGGAGCCCAGATCATCGATGTCAACATGGATGAAGCAATGTTAGACTCGGAAACATCGATGACAAAATTTATAAACCTGATCTCGTCTGAACCGGATATAGCGAAGCTGCCGATCATGATCGACTCATCTAAATGGTCGGTAATAGAAGCAGGATTGAAATGTTTGCAAGGAAAGGGAATCGTGAATTCAATCAGCCTGAAGGAAGGTGAAGATAAATTTAAGAAGTACGCCAGGTTGGTCAGAAAGTATGGAGCTGCTGTCATCGTCATGGCTTTTGACGAAAAGGGACAAGCAGACACAGTCGAGAGGAAGGTGGATATCTGTGCAAGAAGTTACAAGATCTTAACAGAGGAGATTGGCTTTCCTCCTGAGGATATCATTTTTGACCCAAATATATTTGCCGTAGCTACTGGCATCGAGGAGCATAATAACTATGCCGTAGATTATATTGAAGCGACGAGGGAGATCAAAAAGAGATTTCCGGCTACAAAAGTTTCGGGTGGGGTGAGTAATGTGTCATTCTCTTTCAGGGGAAATAATCCTATAAGAGAAGCAATGCATACAGCCTTTTTATATCATGCTATTTCCGCCGGCATGGATATGGGTATCGTAAACGCCGGTCAAATGGAGGTGTATGAGGAGATTCCAAAAGATTTACTCGTTGCCGTTGAAGATGTATTATTAAACAGACGCGATGACGCAACGGAGCGACTGGTTGAATTTGCCGAGACCTATAAATCCAACGGAAAGGTTCAGGTCAAGGATGAGGAGTGGAGAAAGGCACCCGTCAACGAACGCATATCACATGCGCTGGTAAAAGGTATCGTGGAATATATCGAGAAAGACACTGAAGAAGCACGAAAAAATTATTCTCTCGCCCTGGAGGTGATCGAGGGGCCTCTGATGGATGGGATGAATGTAGTTGGAGATTTATTTGGTGCAGGGAAAATGTTCCTTCCTCAGGTTGTGAAGAGTGCGCGAGTTATGAAAAAATCGGTGAGTTATCTCACACCATTTATTGAAGAAGAGAAAAAGAAAAGCGGCAAAAAATCAGCCCTGGGTAAGATACTTATGGCAACTGTAAAAGGAGATGTACACGATATCGGAAAAAATATTGTCGGAGTAGTTTTGGGCTGTAATAACTACGAGATCATAGATCTGGGAGTGATGGTTCCATCAGATAAGATCATCAAAGCGGCAAAAGAACATGAGGTAGATATTATTGGGTTGAGTGGTTTGATCACACCTTCTCTGGATGAAATGGTACATGTGGCAAAAGAGATGACACGGGAAGGTATGACCATACCGATCATGATCGGTGGAGCCACGACTTCCAGGACGCACACTGCGGTTAAGATAGCGCCGGAATATAATCATGCTACTGTACATGTAGTAGATGCTTCTAAGTCGGTGACGGTCGCGAGCAGCCTGTTTAGCAAGACTAAGAGAGAGGATTTTGAAAAAGAACTGCTCAAGGAATATGATGAAGTAAGAGAAGCACATAAAGGCAAAAGATCCCAAAAGGAATATCTGACGATCGCGAAGGCGCAAGAAAACAAGACTGTTATAGACTGGAATGCAAGCGATGTATATGAGCCTGCATTAAGAGGGGTTAAGGTGTTTGATGATTATTCGATGGAAGAAATAAGCAAGTACATCGACTGGTCCCCATTTTTCATCACGTGGGAGTTAAAAGGCAAGTATCCTGAAATATTCAATGATCCTGTAGTAGGCATTGAAGCAAAAAAATTATACGATGATGCTCGAATACTGCTCAACCAGCTTATCAAAGAAAAATGGCTGACAGCCAAGGCAGTGATAGGAATTTTTCCTGCAAATAGTGTTGGCGACGACATTGAACTCTATGAAGATGACAAAAGAATAAAAACCGTTGGGACCTTTCATAATCTGAGGCAGCAAATCAAAAAAGCTCCCGGCCAGGCTAATTTTTGCTTGACAGATTACGTGGCGCCGAAGGAGACAGGATTGAATGATTATATAGGCGGATTTGCGGTTACATGCGGATTAGGGATCGAAAAATGGGTTAAGAAGTTTGAAGACGACCACGATGATTATAACAGTATCATGTTGAAAGCTTTAGCGGACAGGCTTGCAGAAGCTTTCACAGAACTTCTTCATGAACGGGTAAGGAAAGAGTTTTGGGGATACGTGAAGGATGAATCTTTAGACAATGCTGAATTGGTTTCGGAAAGTTACCAGGGAATCAGGCCTGCACCGGGTTACCCTGCTTCACCTGACCACACAGAGAAAAATACCTTATTTGATCTTCTGCATGTAGAAAAGAACACTGACATCAAACTGACAGAAAATCTCGCCATGTATCCTGCGGCATCCATATGTGGTATATATTTTGCACATAAAGAATCAAAGTATTTCGGTATTGGTAAGGTTCAAAAGGATCAGATCGAGGAATATGCCAAGCGTAAGGACATGAAAACTGCGGAGGTTGAGAAGTGGCTTTCGACGATTCTCAATTATGATCCAAGTTAAAAGCCGATAATACTAAGCGTCTCCACGCCTTTGCGTGAAATAATTGCACACTAAGACGCCAAGTCGCAGAGTTAAATAAACCAACTTCGTAGTCCCCCGACTACGATGTGAGATATGAATGTTAGTTAAATAAACCAACTGAGAGGTTTCTATTTAAATAAATTAACCGCCGCTGTAAAATGAGATTTTATATAATCGCGATATTACTAATTACTTTTGTTGGCTGCGGTAAACCCGCACCAACCTATAACCCTTTCGACGGCTATTTCGATGTTAGTGTAACTAAAATTGTCAATGACAATTGCGACACAATAAGCGCTGATTGTGGATTTTTTAATTTGACTAAAAATAAAGAGCACCATCAGGTTTATTATCAAGTTTTTATGGATGAACATGCGGTGTGTGCCAAAGGCATGGTTATACCACTTACAACATTGAAAACAGTGGATTCAGCTTAATGAAGAAAGAGCAAACGGATACCTCAGCGACATTGATAAAACGATTAAAATCGGTCTTCGACAAAAATGATTCTATACAGACGTGGGAGAGTAGCAGGAATGTAGCGATTAGAGTCTACTCTCAAAGGCCACAAGGATATTAATATTTCTTGATATAGATCAATTCCCCCACCTGTTTGTAGTCTGCAGTGCAGCCAAGAGGAGGAAGGCAAGGACAGTACAGGGCTTTAACTGTGACTAATAATTTGAAAAAATGAAATTAACCATTACATGTATCGAGTTAAAAGGACCTTTTAAATTAGTAGCTTTTTTTGCAGCTACATCTAGAGTATTGAAACAGTTAAAAGCCACAAATTTTGTTGATTTCAAGAGCAAGGTAGGTTGGACCAAGCACTACACGATGACTCTTTGGAAAACAGAAGAGGACTTAAAAAAATTCGCTACGAGTGGAGCGCATTTGGAAGTAATGAAAGAAAGCCGAAAAATTGCGACAGAAGTGAGGACGGCAACGATTGAGGCGGATGAAATGATGGACTGGGATGGAGCAAAGCTAATTCTTCTAACAAAAGGCAAGGTTATTAGTTTTAAAACCATTGCTAATAATGGCTAAACAAAATGGCTACATTATTGTTAACTTTAACACACTCGGCTTTCACGATCTTGGGATCCTGAAGATTTGGATCTGCCAAGACTGTTTAGCCTGCCATTAGCACCAATAAAAAAGGCATGAAAAAATTTATTTACCTGATTATTGTTATTTCAACTTTAAGTTGCTCAAATCAAGAAAAGAATCTTCCTGATAATTTTGATTTTGGAAAAACTGAAGCCGGTTCCTATGTGAATGACTTTTTCGAAATGGAAATCTTCTTTAATCCGGATTGGGTTATTCAAGATAAACAACAAATGAATGACCTTATTGATGCAGGTGGTGAACTATTTACAGGCGATGATAAAAACTTAAAATCTGCCGTAGAAGCAGCAATGGTGAATACCGCTTACTTACTGACAATTTTTAAACATGAATTGGGTTCTGCTGTTGAATTTAACCCTTCGTTCATGGTAATTGCAGAGAACACTAAAAATGCTCCGGGAATTAAAAATGGAGGTGATTACCTATTTCATTCAAAGAAACTTCTAGAACAAACTCAAATGGGTTATTATTTTGAAAAAGATGTAATTGAAAAAACAATAGGCAAGTCAACATTTCATGTTATGGAAGCTAAGCTCGACTATATGGACATGACAATCATTCAAGAATATATGGAGTTGCTACATTTGAGTGGACACAAGGTTAAGTCATAAATTGGCCGATTTTATAAATCTTTTTATTATGAGAAGAACCAGAAGAAAATATGATAGAGCATTCAAGCTTAAAGCAGTTGAACTAA
>JACZTA010000005.1:0-20068 GCA_022573915.1 Bacteroidota bacterium
TTTGGCACCTCGATGTCGGCTCGTCACATCCTGGGGCTGGAGAAGGTCCCAAGGGTTGGGCTGTTCGCCCATTAAAGTGGCACGCGAGCTGGGTTCAGAACGTCGCGAGACAGTTCGGTCCCTATCTATTATGGGCGTTAGAAGTTTGAGAGGATCTAACCTTAGTACGAGAGGACCAGGTTGGACGAACCTCTGGTGTACCTGTTGTGGCGCCAGCTGCATGCAGGGTAGCTACGTTCGGAAGGGATAAGCGCTGAAAGCATCTAAGCACGAAGCCCACCTCGAGATGAGACTTCTTTTAAGGGTCGTTCAAGATTAGGACGTTGATAGGTTGTAAGTGTAAGAGCCGAAATGTTCTTAGCTGAGCAATACTAATTACCCGTATGCTTTCTTTTTTTCTTTACAATAAATTTTTTCCTTCATTATGTCTTTTTTTAAGAGATCTTCCGACTGTGGTCGGAATTAAGTTTTAATGGTGGCTGGAGCGAGGGGGTTCACCTCTTCCCATTCCGAACAGAGAAGTTAAGCCCTTCAGCGCTGATGGTACTGCTATTTAAGTGGGAGAGTAAGTCGTCGCCTATTTTTTTTAAAAGCCTTGATGTCATTTTATTGACACAGGGCTTTTTTTGTGCCCTGGCTAAAACCTATAGCCATGCTCGCTAAAACATATGGAAGTACCGTAATTGGAATCGATGCGATCACCATAACCGTCGAAGTATACTTTGGTACCGGATCAAAACAATACATGGTCGGTTTACCCGACAATGCTGTTAAAGAAAGTAGGTGGAGAATTGAGGCAGCCGTAAAAAGCGCCGGCTATCGCATAAAACGCAAGCGGACAGTCGTAAATCTTGCTCCGGCTGATATTAGAAAAGAGGGATCGGGCTACGATCTGGCAATTGCTATAGGATTACTTGCAGCTTCAGATCAGATCCAAAGTGAGCGCTTGAGTGAATACATGATACTTGGTGAGCTCTCCCTCGACGGTGGTTTACTACCCATCAAGGGAGCACTTCCGATCGCTATCAAAGCCAGAGATGAGAAATTTAAAGGCATAATCCTTCCTAAAGAAAATGCCAATGAATCTGCGATTGTCGATAATCTGGATGTTATCGGAGTGAGTAATCTTAAGGAGGTAATTGATTTTTTGAATGAAAAGATAGCTCTGCAACCTGCAGTATACGAAGCGCGCAAGGAGTTTAAGAAACAGAAGGCAAATGAACATCTTGATTTCTCTGACGTGAAAGGGCAGGAGAATGTGAAAAGAGCACTTGAGATCGCGGCTGCAGGAGGACATAATGTTATTCTGATCGGCCCTCCCGGCTCCGGTAAGACCATGCTGGCTAAGAGACTTCCGGGAATACTGCCACCACTCTCTCTTGATGAAGCTCTTGAAACAACCAAGATCCATTCTGTTGCGGGCAAACTGGGCAAGGGAGATTCATTGATCTACGCACGGCCTTTCAGGTCACCACATCATACGGTGAGCGATGTAGCACTGGTAGGTGGAGGTACCGTTCCGCAACCCGGTGAAATTTCATTGGCCCATAACGGTGTTTTATTTTTGGATGAGCTACCTGAGTTCAAACGAAATGTCCTTGAAGTACTCCGCCAGCCGATGGAGGATCGTAACGTGGTGATATCGAGAGCCAGATTTGCTGTGGAATTTCCTGCAAGCTTTATGCTCGTCGCCTCCATGAATCCTTGCCCTTGCGGTAATTTTAATCACCCGGAAAAGGACTGTGTTTGTCCGCCGGGCAACGTGCAACGCTACGTGAACCGTATCTCAGGACCTTTACTCGACAGGATCGATATTCACATCGAAGTGACTCCGGTCAGCTTTGGCGAACTCACGAACGATAGGGTAGAGGAAAAAAGCGCGGTAGTAAGAGATCGTGTAAATCTAGCTCGTGAGATTCAAACGAAAAGATTTGATGACAGTCCGACGATATATAATAATGCACAAATGATGACACGACAGCTGCGCAGCTATTGCCAGATCGACAAATCCGGAGCAGCACTTTTAGAAAATGCAATGAACAAACTTGGCTTATCCGCCCGGGCATTTGACAGAATTTTGAAGGTCTCCCGCACGATCTCCGATCTTGCAGGATGTGAAGAGATAAAGAATGAACATTTGGCAGAAGCGATTCAGTATCGGAGTCTCGACCGAGACGGATGGGCGGTGTGAGAAAATCAATGGCTAAATGGTTACATGGCTGAATCGGCGAAAGAGTCATAATCCATAAATGAATCATGTGTAATCGATATTTGGAAATTGGATAGGAAGAGGCGGAGTATTTGAGAAATCAAATGGCTGTATTGGCGAAAGAGTTATAATCCATAGATGAACGATGAGTAATCGATATTTGGAAATTGGATAGGAGGAGGCGGAGTATTTGAGAAATCAAATGGCTGTATGGTTACATGGCTGAATTGGCGAAAGAGTTATAATCCATAGATGAACGATGAGTAATCGATATTTGGAAATTCAAGATATTAGAGCTTATATGCTAGCATTTAAACTAAGTAATTGGGTTTGGAAAAAAGTTTTGATCTGGGATAACTTCTCAAAATTTACAATTGGTAAGCAAATGGTTAATGCCGCTGACTCAATTTCAGCTAATATCGCTGAAGGATTTGGACGGTATTCAAAAAAAGACAAAATTCGATTCTATAGATATGCCAGAGGTTCGACCAAGGAATTGGAAGATTGGTGTAACAAAGCAAAAGTTAGAAACCTTTTCACGCAAGATGAAATTGAACTAATTTACAAGACGATAAGCCAGCTTCCAAAAGAAATAAACTGGTTAATAAAAATTACAAATGATAAATTGAACAAATAATCAAATAACAATGCAACGGTTTAACCGTACAACTATTCCTTCATGTAACCATGTAACCATGCAACCATGTAACCATGCAACCATGCAACCATGCAACCATGCAACCATGCAACCATGCAACCATGCAACCATTTAGCCATGTAATCATTCGACACCATGTCTCTCCCCTCCAACCAAATAAAACCACCTGAAAATTTCATCCTCACGGATGAGTTCACTAACGCCATCACGCTGATTGAAAATTCTCCCGGCAATCTTTTCATCACCGGCAAAGCAGGAACCGGCAAATCTACCTTGCTCCAATATTTCCGGGAGCGAACAAAGAAAAATATAATAGTACTGGCACCGACGGGTGTAGCAGCGGTGAATGTAAAGGGTCAGACCATACATTCATTTTTCCAGTTTCCACCCAAATTAATTGAGAAGGAAAACATTACCAGGCTTTATAAAAAGATGGGCATGATCCGTAAGTTGGATATGATCATCATTGATGAAGTATCCATGGTGCGTGCAGACCTGATGGAAGGTATCGATCAGATCCTTAGATTGACCAGAGGACAGCAGCACCTGCCTTTTGGTGGCGTGAAAATGGTGCTGTTCGGAGATCTGTATCAGCTGCCTCCCGTGGTGCGCAACGATGTAAAGGTTTATTTCGAGGATCATTATGGCAGTCCGTACTTCTTTAGTGCAGAGGTATTCAATAATACTCCGCTTAAAATCATTGAACTTGAACGTGTTTTCCGCCAGCAGGATCTTTATTTTAAAGAACTGCTCGATAGCATTCGGAACGCAACTATAACTGAAGATCAACTTGATACATTAAACGAACGATGCGTTTGGGATGATCTGCCAGTTGAAAAATCCGGGACAGTTCATCTCACCACGCGAAACGATATGGCGGAAAAGATCAATGCAGAACGCTTGGCCGCATTGTCGCGTAATGAATATAATTATGCCGGTAAGATCACCGGAAGATTTGATGAGAAGATATTTCCCACGGAACTGAATCTGGAACTCAAGGAAGGGGCACAGGTGATGATCATTCGCAACGACCCAAACCGAAGATGGATCAATGGTACGATCGGTATTATTACGGATCTCCAAAAGAAGAAGGTGATCGTCGCATCTGATGGCAAGGAACTGGAGGTCAAGACTTCGACATGGGAGAATGTTGAATATAAATATGATAGAAAGGCCGGAACCATTGTAGAAAATGTAAAGGGAACCTTCAAGCAATTCCCCCTGCGCCTCGCCTGGGCATTTACGATCCATAAGAGCCAGGGTAAAACCTTCGATAAGGTGATCGTCGATCTGGGACGAGGTGCATTTGCACATGGGCAGACGTATGTAGCGTTGAGTCGATGCGTATCCCTGGAGGGGATCACCCTGTTGAATCCGGTAAAGCCGGAGGATGTGATGGTGGATGAGCGAATAACGCGCTTTTTAGAAGGGAATTCCAGAGTGAAATTTTAGCATACCACCCACGGAATACTCTCAATTTTTCAGCAACCATATTAGTACTAATTCGTATACTATTAACGCCTCTCATCCACTCACTCCGTAAAGCTCGAACTCATGAAAGCAATAAAAGCTCTCCTACCTCTATTGGTCTTTTTCACCTCAACTGTTTATAATGCTCAAGCTCAAAATCAACAATGCCTCTCTGAAAGCTGGATTGACGTGGGTCAGTCTTTACCGTCAAATAGTCCAGTTTGGCTTCTTGAGCAAAGTAAAGGGGATTTGTATGCCCTAATTCTGAAGTTAAATGTAAGTCAATGGCAGCTTTATCGTTATGATGGATACACCTGGACATACCTATCAATTTTACCCATAGCTGGGTATCCGATTGACATGGTTTCATATAAAGGAGAATTATATATAATTGGATATTTTGGACCTCTCAGCGGTAGCCTTCCCGGATCAACCGATATTGTTAAGTGGAATGGCAGCAAATGGGCGGGTGTCGGAAATGACTCAGTTTTAAATGCCTTGGATCTACATGTTCATAAAGGTCAGCTTTTTGTAACTGGAAGTTTCAATCATATAGGTGCTATAAGTGCAAATAATATCGCTATGTATGATGGGACAAGTTGGCACGCATTAGCGGCGGGATTATTAGGTGGTGGTAATACTAACCCAAGCTGCATGGAATCGTACCAGGGAGATTTGATCGTTGGTGGAACATTTACATTAGCAGGTGGTACAAATGTTAAGAATTTAGCAAAATGGAATGGCTCGAGCTGGAACAATTTTCCCAGTAACCCAAATAGCGCGGTCAAAAAGATGGTTTTCTATAATGGCGAGTTATTTGTATTCGGTGCCGGGATAACTGAATTTGGTGGAAATTTCTTTAATGTGATGGCAAGTTGGGATGGAAATAATTGGAAGACAACAAATATTGCAAATTATCCAACTGATTTGCTATCAGGTTTTGAAGCATTTGAGGTTTATAATGGCGAATTGTATGCTTTAAATAATATGGGAAATAATCATATTGGGAATGAGCCGGTTGAAGGATTCTTGAAATGGGATGGGACACATTGGCAGATTATTACGGGTGCTGCCGGTTGGGGCTACGATATGATAGTACATAAGACTCATCTTTATGTTGCTGGCGACTATAGTTATTCATGTGGTACAACGCTAAGTGGGCTTATCCGAATGTGTGATTTTAGCCGCTGCGGAACTGTTTCAGGTACTGTCTTTGTAGATGTAAATGGAAACTGCATTCGCGATACCGGTGATAGTGGGATTGAAGATAAGCTGATTACTATTTTGCCTTCAGGTATTTACATTACAACAGATGATTCAGGTAGGTTTACTTCGATGCTTGATTCCGGTATACAATATATCAATTCGCCTAATCCACCAAAATATCATAATTTGATTTGTCCCAGCTCAAGTTATACGATTAATATTGTGCAAGGCAATACTTATAACAATAAGAATTTTGCATTTCAGCCCATTCCTAACATCCAGGATCTCGAAATTATACTTACGTCAATGAACGCACCCCGGCCGGGATTCGATTTCACCTATCATATTAAATACAAGAACATAGGAACAACAACAATGACTGGCACTGTGGGTTTGGTTCACGATAATATTTTGATCTATAAATCTGCAACGATTGCTTATTCAAATTATTCCGGTAATACAATGACTTGGAATTATTCAAACCTTGCCCCGTTGAAAAGCAAAGAGATAAAAGTGACTTTCACGTTGCCTGTAAATGCTACCTTAGGTGATCATGTTATTTCAACCGCTACAATTTATCCTACAACAAATGAAGAGGATGTAGAGAACAATGAATCAATAGAAGATGATATCATCGTAGGTTCTTATGATCCAAATGATAAACAAGTGAGCCCTGGTGGAAATGATCCTGCAGGAAAAATACATCATCTAACGGATAAGCTCACGTACACAATTCGATTTCAAAACACAGGGACGGATACAGCATTCAATATTAAGATCAAAGACCAGATAGACTCTAATCTAATTCTTTCGACAATTAAAACTATAGCTTCCAGTCATCCTTATAAAATGTATATTCAATCAAACCGTTGGATAACCTGGGAGTTTGAGAATGTTCTGCTACCGGATAGTTTCGCAAACGAACCGGAAAGTCATGGATTCATCAAATACACGATCGAGCCGAAAGAGAATCTTCCGCTCAATACCATGGTGAAAAACATGGCTGAGATCTATTTTGATTTTAACACTGCGGTACTTACAGATACGATCAGTTCAACCTTCGTTTCGGGTATAAATGATTTCTACAATGTAAACACCTTAGAGACAATGATATATCCTGATCCATTCAGCGATATTGCCTACCTGGTCATTAACCGCACATTAAAAAATGGAGCATTTACCCTCTACGATATCCATGGAAGGGAAGTGAGAAAGATCGAATCCATCCATTCTGACAGAATTACCATAACAAGGGAAAACCTCCGAAATGGCATCTACATCTATGAATTGATCGATAAGGATGGATCCGTAGCCAGGGGCAAGTTTGTAGTTCAATAAGCAGGTCGTCCAAAAATCCTACCGGACCAAATCTGTCGTAAATTCTGTACATTCTTTCAATCATACTAATCAAAGCTTCTTAATCAAATATATCATAGTTAGCTTTGCGCTTTCTTTTCAAATTTCTAACTAAAAATCCACGCAAAAGCATGACTAAACCACCTACCCCTGGTAACAAGAATCTTGAAGAATCATTTGACAAAAGTGGTGAACATATAAGTCCGCAATTATCTTCAGAAACAAAAAACTACCTGATCGATATTGACGGTACCATCACGAAAGATATTCCTAATAAAGAACCTGAAAGAATGGTTAACTGTGAACCGTTTCAGGATGCATTGGAAACGATCAATAACTGGTATGACCAGGGTCATATCATCACCTTTTTCACTTCACGAACCGAAGAGACCAGATCTATTACCGAAACCTGGCTTAATAAACATGGTTTCAAGTACCATGGCATCCTGATGAATAAACCCCGTGGAGGAAATTATCATTGGATCGATAACCACCTGGTTAAAGCTACCCGCTACAAGGGTAAATTTTCAGAAATGATAATTGAGAAAAAGGACATTGAGGTCTTCGTAGACTAAGGTTACCCTTTTACGAAACACTACCTACATATTACATTTTTTTCTTAAATTTATCATAGCTATAAATCTATATTTTAAATACAAATGCTATGATAAAATCTATACGATCTTCAACCGGTTACGCAAGCGCAATTGCGATACTTGCAATAAGTTTATTTTTCTTTGATTCCGCCAGAGGACAGGGCACCGATGTACAGGTAGCGGACTCCACATCCTTCTCTGGTTCCCAATTGGTGGCACAGGATGAGGTAGCATTAATACATGTTCCCGGCGCAAGCGCGGGACAACATCCATTACTTCTTTGCGCTTATAATGATAAGAAAAGCGGGGGTAAAAATTTGGGTTTTGCCATAAGCACTGATGGGGGAGTTACCTGGAGAAATGATACATTGAGACGGCCCTCCTATACTACCATACCTGTGCTTCCTCCGGGTATCAGCCAATCATGGGCAGATGCGTTTGATCCGAGCGTTGCAGCAGATACCAAAGGCAACCTCTTTATAAGTCAAATTACCACTGATAATGCCTCGGGCGGCTATAATGCCCTCCATGTATATAATTCGACCAATAACGGAGTTTCATGGACACGGGTTGTTGTGGATTTTCAACTTTCAACCACAGACATGCCTCAAACATGTAATCCAAATATCATCTTTCATAATTTTAATGATAGAGAGCAAATGGTCGTGGATCTTTCTTCAAATTCGTCGCGAAAGGACAATGTATATCTGGCTTGGATTTTTGATAAGGGTGCGTGTCAATCTCCTTCACAGAAGTTTAGCGATATCATGTTTTCCCGTTCAACCAATGCCGGTGGTTTGTTCAGTGCTGCAGTGCGAATTAATGATGCAGGCAACACTTTTGGTAATGCTCCTGTTCCTGCGGTGGCTCGAAATGGTACTGTTTACGTCTGTTGGCTTAATTATGACGTGGCAACAAATGGCAGTTCGGGAGGAACAGCGAAAATCTATATTGATAGTTCAACAAATGGTGGAGTTAATTGGGGAACTGATCTTCTTATTAGCGACATGCGGATTAACCCGCTTAATCTCAATTCGTCAAGTTCCAACGGCTCGACAAAATCCTTTGGCGCAGCCGTCTTAGCAATATCTCCAACTACCTCGAATGAACTTTATGTGGTTTTTACTATGGATTCTGTAGAAGCGGGTGGAAATCCCGATGACCAGGGGGATATCATGTTCACGAGTTCATCAAACGCAGGACAATCCTGGACTACACCAATTCAAATTAACGACGATAATACAACATCAGAGCAACATTTACCTTGGATGGAAGTGAGGCCGGACGGTACTATTGACGTGATCTGGTATGACAGGCGTAATGATGCTACGAATAAAGTTCTGTGGGATGTTTACCATAGTCAAAGCTCTGATAATGGCCAAACCTGGTCAACTAACATTAAAATTAATGATATAGCCTTTACCAGACCCACCGGTGGAAACTCCATGGGTGAATACCTCGGACTTACTACAACAAATAGCAATCGTTACATGGTCTGGACCACCTCGGTGGCGGATTCAACAGGAGATATCTTCTTTGACAGAATTCCTTTTGAGATTGAAGAAGCTAATATCATTGCTTCAAACGCATCCCTGCAGGATCGTTTTGGCAACTCTGTGTATGTAAGCGCAAATGGTAACACCATGGTTGTGGGTGCAAATCTTGCCGATTCCACCTCAGGCTTAAACAATGCTGGTGAGGCTTACGTATTTGAGCGCAATGCGGGTGGTTCTAATAATTGGGGTGAGGTAGCAAGACTAATTCCTAGCAGTCCGGGTGCTGCGGATTTTTTTGGAGAAGCTGTAGCTGTTAGTGAGGATGGCAGTACAATTGTTGTTGGTGCACCTTTCGAGGATAGTACCGGTAACTGTTCCGGAACGTGCTCTAACTCCGGCGCTGCATACGTATATCAAAGGCCATCGGGAGGATGGGCAAGCGTAACTTCACCAATCAGTGAAAATGCTAAACTAACTGCTAGTACTGCTATTACAGGAAATAACTTTGGATTCCGGGTTTCAATCTCTGGAAATACGATCGCCGTAGCTTCATTTGGAGGTTTTACAACTCTAGCGGCAGGGCATGTATTTGTAAGGCCGTCTGGATCGAATGGCTGGGGACTTACGTCTAGTCCCAGTAATTTGAATGAAGACGCAAAGATGATTAGTTCAGGTTCTACGTTTAGTGATGGCTTCGGAATCTCTATATCAATTAGCGGTAACGTGGTAGTCGTTGGAGCGCATGGTGAAAATACTGCAAGGGGTGCAGCTTATGTTTTTGTTGAACCATCGAGTGGTTGGGCAAGTGCTAGTACCACCTTAAATGAACAAGCTAAGTTGCTTGCGCAATCCGGAACTTCTTTTGACTTCTTTGGTCATTCCGTTTCCATTGATGGAGACTATATAGCAGTGGGCTCTCCTTTTGCACTTCCCGGAACAGATAATTTGGCAGGGTCCGCATATATATTCAAAAAACCCTCAGGAGGATGGTCAGGAACGATCAATGAAGAAGTTAAACTTCTTGCCCCTGATGGGAATACAGGCGATGAGTTTGGTAATTCAGTATCCATTCATGGGGAGAAGGTGGTGATCGGAGCCATAAAGGACAGTGATCAGTTCTTTGTTGCCGGTTCCGCTTACATCTTCGAACGACCTACCACATTGCCAAGTCCCGTAGTATGGAACTTCAAGGGAAAGTTAACAGCAAGCAATGCAGCGATTGGAGACGGGTTTGGAGGATCAGTGTCAATAAGCGGGAATATAAACATTGGAGAAGTAGCTATTGGAATAAGTGCACCCTTTAAAAATGTCGGAAGAGGTTCAGCATATGTTTTCAGAGTTCCGTTCGCATTTCCTGACAGTGATGGTGATGGTATTGCCAATAATATTGATAGTCTGCCAAATACACCTTCAAACGGCTTTACAGATGTACCCCTGGGAGGAAAGACCGCCGGAACGATCACGAATAGGGCAGACAGGGCCTGGCATATTTTTGATATTGGAGGCAATGGTGTACAAATACGAGCAACTGCAGGTTCTACTGCAATCTCACCTACCGTAACTGGTAATCCTTCGCCCTGCAGTCCTCAAGTCACCAATACCATTCCGGCCGGTGGCAGCACATTTAATCTAATATGCGGTTCTGTAAGAATAGAATGTATTGAAGGTACTGTTGAATCGTCTGCCTCAGCTGGAGGAGTGAACGTGACGGCAATTGTGGGACCCGGAAATATTATTACGTTTGATACAATTCGCATAGATAGCATGGTGGTATTCGTTGATGAGACATCTAGTTCTGATGTAACTGTTATAGTAAAAGGAACAGAGTTTATGTTTACTCCCGGTGGAACAGATACGTTTACAATCTGCTCAGGTGTGAAATCAAACATAGCACTTGATGGAAATAGTATCCTTTGTCAGGGCGAGTCGGTTACCTTAGATGCTGGAGAATTTGAATCATATCTTTGGTCAACGGGCGACACCACCCAGACTATTACGGTCAACTCGACAGGAGATTTTACAGTTGCTGTCACGGATATAGATAATTGTTCCGGTGGATCTGATACCGCTTCAATATTGAAGGCTTCAAATCCGGTTGTTGATCTAGGATCTTGCAGAACTGTATTTTTAGGATATGCGCCGCAAGCTTGCGCCGATCTAACGGCATCTGTTACAAGTGGAACAGCACCATTTACGTATAATTGGAGCACAGGAGAAACAACAAGTAAAATTACTGTCTGTCCTGATGTGACTACCACCTTTACCGTGATCGTATCGGATGCAAATAACTGCAAGGACACTGCAGAGGTACTGGTGAATGTGGTTGATGTACGATGTGGCAAAAACAGCGATAAAGTGAGCATCTGTCATCATGCACCAGGTAAATCTGGAAAGGTCTCCGATGTATGTGTAAGTGTAAATTCGATAGTGGCTCACCTTAACAATCACGGTGATCATCTGCTTCCGTGTGGTACTTCAGATCCCTGTGGTTCTTCGAAGGTTGGCAAATATGAGTTGCATACAACCAACGAACTAACGCTTGATGCCTATCCTAATCCGTTCAATAGTTCAACAACTATAAAATTCAGCATTCCGGAAAATGGAGTAACAAGCGTCGAATTGTATAATTTAACGGGAGTAAAGCTTAAGACTTTGTTCGATACAAAAGCAGGCGCAGGGCAGTTTTATGAAATTGAATTAAACAGAGGAGAACTGGCTAATGGTATCTATGTGATTACCATACTAACAGAGAACGGTGAGTTTGCATCTATTAAGCTTGTGATGCTTGATTAAAAAGTGAAAAAGTGCACTCGGGGGTGTTTGTTTATTATGTCGAAGTTGAATTTGAAAATGATGAAACAATTAAGAGGGCGGGTGGTGTAACAATGATGAGGTAAAAACAGAAAACAGAAGTCAGAAGCATGTAACCGGTAACCATATTCATGCATATGAAAAAACTTATATGTTTATCAATATTTACCGAAAGTCTTATTTTTTCGACGGCATTGTTTGCCCAAAAGGAAAATAATATCTGGTATTTTGGTGATGAAGCAGGCTTGGATTTTAATAATAATCCACCTACGGCACTCACAAACAGTTCCATGTTCACTCAGGAAGGTTGTGCATCCATTGCGGATAAAAATGGTAACCTGCTGTTCTATACGGATGGAAGTACGGTGTGGAACAGAAATCATGTCCCCATGCCTAATGGGACAGGATTATTGGGAGACTATACTGCAACCCAGTCTGCTATTATTGTACCGAAACCGCTCAGCTCACGTTATTTGTATGTTTTCACGGTACCCCGTTTTGATACCGGTGCGATCCGCTATTCACTGGTGGATATGACATTGGATAGCTGTTTAGGAGATGTTGTGGCCGGACAAAAAAATATTTTTTTAGTAGATTCTGTTACTGAAAAACAGACTTCGGTCCATCATGCCAATGGCGAACACGTATGGGTCATTACACATTTATCCAGTTCGGATGCTTTTTGTGCTTTTTTGGTTACAGATACAGGCGTGGTGAAGACTCCTATCTTTTCAAATATAGGTACCTACCATGTATCGGCAAGTTTTGCAGGCCATTTAAAAGTATCTCCAAATGGAAAAAAATTAGCAAATGGGACTAATTGGAATGTGCGTGAACTTTTCGATTTTGATAATTCAACGGGA
The DNA here is from genome assembly GCA_022573915.1 of Bacteroidota bacterium. Classification (GTDB taxonomy): domain Bacteria; phylum Bacteroidota; class Bacteroidia; order Chitinophagales; family JACZTA01; genus JACZTA01. The sequence continues at coordinate 12,666 of JACZTA010000005.1, forward strand.
ATTGTATCCAATTTCATTAATCTGGACTCCACGGCAGCAACCTATGGTGTTGCCTTCTCGCCTGACAATTCCAAGTTATATATGACAAGATGGTCGAGTGGCTTTGACCAATATGATCTGCTTGCAGGTAGCCCGGCAGCTATTATAGCTTCAAAAACATCGATATTCACTTCCGGAACGGCATTGTATTCACTTCAGTTAGCTGCTAATGGTAAGATTTATGCTTCCAGGTATCTACAAACCTCTTTGGGGGTTATCAATGATCCGAACCTGTTAGGGGCGGCCTGTAATTATGTGGATCTAAGTCAATCACTTGGCGCTAAACAATGCAGAGTAGGACTTCCAAGTTTTGTACAGAGTTACCTGGACACCACCTTACTGCTTAAAAAAGCAAGAATAAGTAATAATACGCCATGTTTTGGGGATACTACAGAATTTTTCTTTATCACTTCTGACAGCCCGGATTCATTGATTTGGAATTTTGGTGACACGGCAGCAGGACCTTTGAATACAAGTAATTTGCCGGATCCCGTGCATCTTTATACTTCAATTGGTACCTACAATGTTACAGTCATCATCTATAATGGCTGTCTTACTGACACTTTCATAAAGTCCATTATAATAGATACAACCATAACAGTCGATCTTGGGAATGATACAACCATGTGCGGAGGCAATTTATTCTATATAGATGCTGGAAATCCGGGTGCAAGTTACCTTTGGTCAACAGGAGATACTACACAGTCTGTGGGCGTTACTGTCACAGGCACGTATTCGGTTACGGTTACCGTGGGATCTTGTATAGACAGTGATACGATCATAGTAACTTTCACACCAGCTCCGATCGTCAATCTGGGCAACGATACAACGCTATGTCTCGGAGACAGCATCATGTTAGATGCTGGAAATCCGGGGTCTTCATTTATTTGGTCGACAGGAGATACGACTCAGACGATAATAGTAGGTTCAAGCAATAGTTATACTGTCGAAGTGACCAATAATAATTGCACGGATAGGGACACTGTCACGGTGACCGTGTTACCTCAACTTGTTGTGGATCTTGGCAATGACACAACTTTATGCATAGGATTTTCTGCTGTTTTAAATGCCGGTAACGCAAGCGCAATTTTTTTGTGGTCAACAGGAGACACAACACAAACGATTATAGTTTCATCATCAGGTGTATATACTGTTAAGGTCACGATAGGAAGTTGCAGCGCAAGTGATACGATTCAAGTCACTTTTGTGCCTCCTCCTGTAATAGATCTGGGTAACGATTCCACTATATGTTTTGGTGCAGATGTGTTATTGGATTCCGGAATTCCTTCAGCCAACTATATTTGGTCTACCAGCGAATCAACCCAGACCATAATTGTTTCTACGACAGGTGTTTATTGGGTATCTGTTTCAGATGGAATCTGCACGGTGAGTGACACTATAACGATTACCGTTGTTCAGAATGCTCTTGTTGACCTTGGAAACGATACCAGTTTTTGTGAGGGAAATTCAATCACGTTAGATGCTGGAAATACCGGGGATACCTATGCGTGGTCAACAGGAGATACGACTCAGACGATAACATTGACCAAAACAGTGACAGGGACATATTCAGTTACAGTATCAAATGGGAACTGCATAGATGTGGATACCATAATCGTAAGCATGGGTCCTTTGCCGGATGTTGATTTAGGTCCGGATAGATCTATTTGTGATGATATTTTGATTTTGGATGCCGGAAATTCAGGAAGTTCCTATTTATGGTCCACCGGCGATACAACGGAATCTATTACCATTATTACGTCAGATACATATTTTCTTCAGGTTACCGACCTGAACGGCTGCACTGGGGTCGATACCATCAAGGTGGAGCTGACCTGTTTTTGTGATTCAAGCATTTTCATACCTAATGCGTTTACTCCTAATGGGGATAATCTAAACGATGTTTTATATGTCATGGGGCCAGATGTTGAACTGATAAGATTCATGATATACAACCGCTGGGGAGAAAAGGTGTTTGAAACCAACAATGTTAACCAAGGCTGGGATGGTACTTCTTCTGCCATTGGCGCAAGTGGACGAAAAATGAAACCGGGTGTGTTTGTGTATTATGTGGAGCTGGAATGTGCGAGTGGTGAAGTTTTTATAAAGACAGGCGATGTTACCTTAATTAGATGAACCTACCGGCAGGTCATTTGATTTATCATTTACTGCGCACGCAGCGGCAATCAGCAATAATACTGGAAGAATTCCTGATTTACATATAAGTTGGTGATGCTGGATTAGGAAGCTGTTCTCAAGTTTATCTGGCAACAACGAGTTTTCCAATCTGAACCCGATCATCAGCCACAATTTTGTATAGATATACCCCGGTAGGAAGTTGAATGCCGTCGAATGTGTTTTCATAATAGCCTGGTGATTTAGGTTCATCTACAACAACTGCTAGTTCTGAGCCCTGAGTATTATATATTTTAATGGTCACATGACTTTCTGAAGTTATTTGATAAGCTATTGTAGTAATTGAAGAAAATGGATTTGGATAGATGCTTGTCTCAATTTCATATTCATTTCCCACCACTAGTGGGTCAGATGGAGGAGCACAATATTGACATATAGCCAAACCTGCTGGATTCCATCCATCTCTCACTACTGTCCAGATGTTTCCTCTAGAATCAATAATTACATTGCCTGTTTTGTTGCCGGGAAGGCCTGAGTTACTAGTATTAAAAACTGTCCATTCGCGTTCGTAAAATTTTACAATTCCGCTATCTGTCGCAATCCATTTCACTCCCAGTTTATCTTCTGTAATCATGCTAATGTTGTTTGAAGGTAAACCAGAGTTTGCAGAGGTGTAAATATTCCATTTATTGTCTTTTTTATATAAAAGCCCCTTATTGGAGCAAACCCATATAGTACTGTCTTTATCTTCAAAAATTGAGCTTATATTGATTTTGATATCGAACAGACTATTAGTTTCATTACTTGTTTGGTAACATTTATTTTGTACGACATGCCTTATGCCACAATATTTGCCACATCCAAACCAATATTCATTTTTATGATCAATTAAAAATGTACTAATTCTACAACTCAAACAATTTGATTCTAGTAGTTGCCATTTGTTATCTATAAATTTAGATGTAAATCCCCTTATAGAGCAGCAAGGACATGTTACTGAAAAATTGGTTGCATACAGCATGCCCCATCTGTCAACTGTTAATTCCTTGATAAAGTAAAAATCCATCCAAGATGGATAATGGTGCATTTCATAAGTGGTCCAGTTGATACCATCATATTTCCATAAGTAATCACCACCAAACCACATATCACCCGTAATCGGGTTAACCACGCTTGATATTACTCCAACAGTAGTGTAAAAGGGAGAAACGAATCCGATAGGTATGGTCTTTTCAGTATGCCATTCTTTACCATCAAATCGCATAATTTGGTAAGCACAACCCGGTTCGTTGCAATCGGAAGTGGCTAACCAAATATTTCCATCCAGATCTTCAGTTATAGTAGAGATGTTTTGAAATGGGTATTGCGTAATTGGATTATCCACGTTTATCCATATCTCTTCTTGAGAAAATAGGATTGTAGGAACTAAAAACAGCATGAAAAGAAGAGGTATTTTAGCAATAAGAGAGCGATAAGTATTCATCAGATTAGGATTTATCACTATATGCTACATCTAGGAATTTATTGTATCGTGCCAAGATATAAACCCATAATAAGACATTATTTAGTCAGATTATCTTATAGCTCACATAATCCACATTAGCCACGGTCTCGGCTCCCGCTTTTCACTTAGCCTCCTCTGGCGTATCTGAGGATTTAGTTTTGATGAATCTAATATACGCCCAAGAACAACTATTATTACATTGCTAATCTTAAAGATCGTGTTCAAAGTTCAAGGTTCAAAGTTCTTGTGGTCAATTTTGTTTCTCCTGATATATACGACTTCATGTTCGGATAAAGCGAAGGATAAACTACCGATAGTGCTAGGTCTAAACGACAATTGGCAATACAGACAAGCTGATAAATCTGATTGGAAGCCTGCCGTGGTTCCTGGAACAGTCCATATGGCAGAACAACTGTCATCGGAACAGGATCCCTTTAAATTGGATAATGAGTCGGCGTGGCAATGGATCGAAAATGAGGATTGGGAATATCAAATTCAGTTTGTTGTTGGCAAAGATATTAGATCAAAGGAAGTGGTCGAGCTGCATTTTGAAGGACTGGATACCTACAGTGAAATATTTCTTAATGGCAGCTTGCTTCTCTCTACCAACAACATGTTCAGAACATGGGTGGTGGATTGCAAGGAATTTCTTATATCAGATACGAATCGACTCCGGATTTATTTTCACTCTCCTGTTCAAAGAGCCAAAGAACTGTATGCCGAATTGGATTATGAATTGCCCGAAGGTTCACGTGCCATGACCAGAAAGGCGGCCTTTCAATATGGTTGGGATTTCGGTCCGCGGTTTGTCACCTCCGGAATTTGGCGACCTGTTATTCTGAAAGCGTGGGATAAAGCCACGATAACAGATCTGCATATTATTCAAAATGAAGTGTTGCACGAAAACGCAACCTTGACTGCTGTTTTTGAGATTGAATCTACGGGAGAATTGGATGTGGATGTGAGTATTTCAAGTGCTGAGATCTTTACCAATGATAGCTTTCATTTGGAAGAAGGAACCAATGAGTGCAGATTGAATTTTGAGATTGAAAATCCTAATTTATGGTGGCCCAATGGATTGGGTGAAGCATTTTTATATCATTTCAAGGGTAAAATTAAAATTGGGGAGCGACTGATTGATTCTGTTTCACAAAAGACAGGAATTAGAACAATCGAATTGATCTCTATGAAGGACTCGCTGGGTTCCAATTTTTACTTTCTGGTTAATGGTGAAAAAGTCTTTATGAAGGGAGCAAATTATATCCCTCAAAACATTTTGAGCCTTGATGTTTCGGGTGAGCAGTATGAAAAGTTGATCAGTGATGTCAAGGAAGCCAACATGAACATGCTTAGGGTTTGGGGAGGAGGCATTTATGAGAATGATAAATTCTATAAACTATGTGATCGAAAAGGTATTCTTGTCTGGCAGGATTTCATGTTTGCCAACAATATGTATCCGGGTGATAAAAACTTTTTGCATAACATCAAGATGGAAGCGATCGACAATATCAAACGATTGCGTAACCACCCCTGCATTGCATTATGGTGTGGGAATAATGAGATAGACGAAGCCTGGCATAATTGGGGTTGGCAGGATGAGCATTCCGAAGATCAAAAGGAGGAGCTATGGAATAATTACACTTCAATTTTCCATGAGCTATTGCCACAGCTCGTAATGGAGTACGCAGACAGTTCCGCTTATTGGAGTTCTTCACCGAAGTACGGCAGGGGAGATTCCCGAAGTCAGTACGAAGGTGATTCACATTATTGGGGAGTATGGCACGATGCAGAACCTTTCAAAAATTATGAAATTAAAGTACCCAGATTCATGAGTGAATTTGGGTTTCAATCGTTTCCGGGGCCTTCCACATTAAAGATGTACATGAGTTCTGAGGACGGAACAATTGATGCAGAAATGTTAAAAGCACACCAAAAGCATTCAAGGGGTTTCGGATTGATCGATGAATATATGGACCGCAGTTACTTGCCTACCGGTGATTTTACCTCCAAGCGATATGTATCACAGCTGTTACAGGCAGAAGGGATAAAGCTGGCCATTGAAGCTCATCGCAGGGCAAAACCTAACTGTATGGGCAGCCTTTATTGGCAGCTCAACGATTGCTGGCCGGCTATTTCGTGGTCAAGTATAGACTATACCGGACAATGGAAGGCTTTGCATTATTTTGTAAAGAAGGCATTTGAAGAAGTTTCTGTATCTGCTGTTTATGATGGTAAGAAACTTGTGACTTACGTGATTTCAGACAAGCTGATTCAAACTAAAGGAACTCTTTCGCTCAAACTGTGGGATATAACAGGTAATATTGTTGAGGAAATATCTGCTGAGATTGAAATATCTGGCAATGGTTTTATTCGCCATCATGACGAAGTCATCAATAAAGCACTTCTTAAATACGATCTCAGATGGCATGTCCTTGAGATGATGGTGGAAGAGGGAGGAGTTCTTATTGCACAAAACATAAAATATTTCCATCCACCAGCTGGCATGTATATTCCTGCTCCTCAATTAAACATTATTACCGTTGAAGTGGATTCAGGATATTTGATCCAAATCTCAACTGATGTTTTAGCAAAAAATGTGTACTTGAGTATCGAGGCGGAGGGTCGTTTCACAGATAATTATTTTGACATCTTACCCAAGCAGACGGTCCAAATAATTTTTGAAACTGAAGACGAAGTGGATCAATTTCTTGATAAACTTGAAATCATCATACTTTCAGATACTAATGTTCAGTATGGTTCTGTAACTCAGTACACAGATTATTGATCAAGGTCATGGAATAATGTCAATTCGCTTATTTTCTTCAATTTGTGCTTAAATATTGATGGTTTAAATAAATTAGTGTTGAGAAGAATTTTAAATATGATCAGGAATATCTCGAATTGGCAAGCATATTTAAAGTACAAGTATGGTGGAAGAAAGGCAAAGGACTTTTTATTTAAATGCCGGAATGGGTTTGAGATTCGAGTACCTGAAAGACTCTTACATACCTTTAAAGAGTGTTTCTTCGGTGAGGATTATCTAAAGGGATTCTCGGCTGGCTTTAGGAAGAGTGATGTAAATGTTGTGATAGATGTTGGTGCGAACGTAGGATATTTTTCACTCTTTATTCTTTCCAAATTTCCGGATGCACAAGTATATGCGTATGAACCATTACCAAAAAACTTTAACTTGCTTAAAACCTACAAAGAGTCATTGTCACTTAGTAATCTTAATATTCAAAATTCCGCAGTTAATCATAGCGCGAAGGATATAGTACTTCATTACGACGCATCGGATAGTTACTCAACAGGTGCTTCTATTTTTGAAAACGAAACCGGCGAGGCAACCCAACCCTGCGAAATGAACAACCGGCCGGACCTGCCCTCGCAACCACGCGGGATCATACCGCCAGCGGCCCGGAGCTTTCCAGTGTCCCGCAATGAAGCGGACGGTCTTTTGGAGGCGGAATCAAATAATTCGTCGATTTCCATACCATTGCCACCAGGAGGTCGTGGTCCTCGAAACTCCTGGCCGAGGGTCATCCAATAGCCACCACTTGCCAAGAGCCCTACGGCCTCTTCATCGCCCGCGCCGCTGCCGAGTTGGAGCCCTATTCCACCCGGCTTGAAAGTCGTTGCACGGGCCTGTATAAACGATGAAGACTGGTCAGTCGCGTCCAACGGGTGCTGTAGGCCGACGAAGAAGTTGCCTGCACGCCCCCAG
>JACZTA010000005.1:20078-31697 GCA_022573915.1 Bacteroidota bacterium
TGAGCTGCAAAAGGTTGATCTTCTAAAACTGGATTGTGAAGGATCGGAATATGAGATAATTTATAACTTACCCGATTCCAGTATGGAGAAAATTATCGCTTTAGTTATGGAAACGCATGAAGGAACAAAGGAAAACCAAAACCACCATGCCATGTGCGTGTATCTCAGGCGTAAAGGATTTAAGGTAAAATCTGATAATAAATCAATGATCTGGAGCTGGAAATGAAGAAAACCTTAAAGATGATCGGGTGGAATTTCCTGCTCTTGATGTTGCTATTGCTGATCACTGAAGGAATAGTAAGGATCTTCGATCTGGCTCCTCAATTAAAGAGCAAGCCATCGATATTTGGCGGTTATATCAGTGACCCGCACCTACCTTTCAAACCGGAACCAAATAGTGTTAGAGTCGAAAAGACCGATGAATTTGAGATGGACGTGATTCATAATAGTCTGGGCTTCCGGGATATTGAACACACAATTGAAAAACCTGATTCAGTTTATCGCATCCTGGGTTTAGGAGATAGCTACACTTATGGAGTCGGTGTACAGGTTGAGAATACTTACTTGTATAAACTTGAAGAGATGCTGCAAATGAAGGATTCTTCCTCAAAAGAGATAGAGATTATAAAAGCAGGTATCGCGAGATATTTTCCCGAGCCCGAAAGATTGCTGTTGGAGCATTATGGACTTCAATTTAATCCTGACCTGGTAATGGTCGGGTTTTTACCAAATGATATTGTGGATACCTATTTTGGACTTGAATCCGTCACGCTCTCAAATGAAGGCTATTTGCTAACAAGGGAAGGTGCCGCCTTGGGAGACTTGGGTACCTGGCTCTTTTTTAATTCTCATTTCGGCAGGATAGTGTTATCTAAATATGTTGCTTTACGTATTCGAATGAAATATACGGTACGGGATAAGGATCTTTTCATAAAAGATGGCTACCACGAAAAGGATTGGAAAAAGATAGAGGAAGAGTACTCAAAGATGCGCAAGCTGACAAAGACCATTGGTGCAAAGATGGCAGTGATCTATATACCGGGAAAAGGACCTTATAGGGATCATCATAACTATGCGGTTAAGCGAATATCAGATTGGTGTGAGGCTAATGATGCATTGTTTATAAATACGCTTCCCGCCATGAAGCAATACGACGGTGCTGAAAAATTATACTTTGAAAAAGACGTTCATTATACCGAAGTTGGTTACGAATTAGTTGCGGAAACAATTTATAATACTCTAATTATTAACGGTTTTAATTTTAAATAAGAAACTATTAACTCTTTGCGACCATTGCGCATCCTTTGCGTTCTTGGCGGTTAAAGAACATCTGGAAAAACTACTTAACCGCAAAGTGCGCTAAGTTGTCGCAAGGAGCGCAAGGAAATATAAATATTTAGCTAAACTCATTAACATGAATAAAAGTTGGTCAAATCGGTTTGAGATCCCTGTGTCAGATTTTGATAGAGCCAGGAATTTCTATGAAAAGATCTTTGAAATGAAAGTTGAAGTAAGCGACTTTGGAAGTTTTAAAATGGGAATATTTCCGCATAAAGACACCGGTGGAGCCATTGTTCAAGGTGAGCATTATACGCCCGGCCCGGATGGGGTAGTAGTCTATCTTAATGCAGAACCGGATCTTCAGAAAGTGCTGGATAGAGTCGAGAAAGAAGGATGTAAAGTATTACAATCCAAAAAGCAAATTTCACCTGAGCACGGATTCATGGGTTTGTTTATAGATTCCTAAGGCAATCGGATTGCAATCGGTTCCAGGAGCTGAGGAGAATGTCCAAACTGAAAATATATCAGGTTGATGCTTTTACCTCTGAACTTTTTAGAGGAAACCCGGCCGCAGTGATCCCCTTGGATGAATGGCTGTCCGAAGAGCTAATGCAAAATATCGCGGCTGAAAATAATCTGGCAGAAACAGCTTTTATTTTACAAAAAGATAATGAGTTTAATATCCGGTGGTTCACTCCTAAATTGGAAGTTGAAATTTCCGGACGTGCGCGCACTTATCTCATTGGTGAGATTGAAACTTCATAAGTTAGCAGAACTATAAAGATTAATCCTATTCCTATGAGAGAAGTTTTCATCAGAATTTCACTACTTATTACTGTACTTATCCTGTGTTTGTTTGCGGGTGAGTTGATTACCCACATCGTCCAATCGAGTCAAACAATGTTTGGTAAAAAGCTGTACGTACTTCATGAATATTCTGCCGAGTTGGGCTGGAGAATGAAACCTAATCTGGATGGTATTTATGAACGATCTGAGTTTAAAACGCATATAAAATCTAATTCCAAGGGCTTTCGCGGTCCTCTATATGACTATGATAAAAAGAAGGATTGGAAGCGTATCATGATCTTGGGTGATTCGTTCGCTGAAGGATATAACGTAGAATACGAAGAACTTTTCTCAACCTTATTACAGAACTCTATAGGCGAGGTATCTAAAAACTTCGAAATATTGAACTGCGGGGTAAGCGGATATAGCACAGACCAAGAGCTGTTGTTTTTCAAACAAGAGGGATATAAATATCATCCGGATTTGACCTTTCTGGTACTATGCTATAACGATGTAGAAGGTAATTCTTATAACCTTGCCCCCGGAGGTTTTAACAAACCATTCTTTGAGTGGTCCGGAGATTCGTTATTGCTTAAAAACGTGCCTACGCCTCCAAAACAAAACTGGGGTTATAAAGAAGAAATAAATCATTATGAGACCGTACTCTATAATTCGAGAAGCGGACTCTTCCTTCGTTTAAAGGTCTGGTTGTCGTTCAATTCTAAATTTTATAAGCTGATAGCGGATAATGAAACTATTCATGAGCTCATAGTTAAATTGGGTATTGGGCATGATGATTTTGATGAACTCCCAGTCTATGCCAGTGAGTATGATGAGGAACTATGGGACCTAACAGAGAAGCTAATACTCCTTCTTAAGCAAGAGTTGAATAAAAATGGAAGTCAGCTTGTTATCGTATTTGTGCCCACACGTGTGGAATATGATCGTCATTTTCGAGAAAAATTTCTAGAAAAGACTAAAATAGATTTTAAAAAGCATGACATATTTAATGTCAACAGTTTTTTAACAGAACTCTGTTTGAATAACGATATTGATTTTATTGATCCTACCTCGCGATTTATAGAGGTGAGTGATTCTATTAGTCCGGAGAAAATTTATTTAATGAAAGATGCACATTGGAATGCACGAGGACATAAACTGGTCGGTGAATTGCTCTACGATTATTTAGAAGTAAATAATTATCTTGAATAGAGAATAATCGTCAACCATTATAATCAAATCATGTCATGGACCTGTCCGGAATGTGGTAGAATTTTCAGAAACAGAAATCAGTGGCATTCTTGTATAAAGTCAGATTTAGATCAGCATTTTATAAATAAACAGGAGAACGTAATAACCACTTTTGAAAAATTACATGATGAGCTCTGTAGTTTCAAAGACGTTTTAGTTGAACCGGTTAAATCTGCTATTTTGTATAAATTGAATTCGACTTTTGTTGCAATAAAATTAAAAAAGACCTTCCTCGTCCTTGATTTTGTATTTAAGGAGGAGATAAACGAATTTCCAATTCATAAAACTTTAAGGATATCAAAAAACAGGGTAGCGCATTATATCAAACTAGAAGATTCGAAGGAAGTTGATAAACAACTGAAAAGCTGGCTTCGCCAATCGTATGAGTTAGTTGCAAAATAAACTTGATCTGATATCGTTCAATGAGGAGAAAAGATATTCGAAAATAGATGAAAATCTTTTATATCACATTGGCTGTTATTTTCATCTTGACATCTTGCTATCAGAAACCATCCGATAGCGCTTGTGATGTTTCAAACAAGTATGGGTATGATGTCAGAATCATACATGGGTATGTTGCACATCATAATTTAAATAGTGCGTTGGAATGCTCCAAAGAATCGGATAAGCCTATTTTAATGATGTTCATATGTTGGGCTTGCATGTGGAATTCCGATGCTCCCTGGTGGATTATGGAAAACGACAAAACAAGAGAGTTGATAACAAAGCATTATGTTTTGACAACACTTTATGTGGACGAGAGAACCAAACTAAAAATTTGGGAAAAGAATAGAAAGGACTTGCGAGGCAGACTTATTGAAAACGTTGGTCAAAGAAACAGTAACATACAAGTGCAGTTGACCAACAATAATACTGTTCCTTCTTATGTAATTGTAGATACAAACTTGAATGTCCTGTCAGATCTGATTGGTTACATCCCGGCAAAGAATAAAAAGGAGTTTGATGAGTTTCTTGATGAAAGGATAAAAAATAACAAACTTGAATATTAAGTGTGGCAGATTCATTGCCTGGCTTAAGAACGAACTAATTTCCTCTGAAAACCTGTTTTGCACCCTGCTTCAGCAGGGTGAATTGAATCAAATAAAATCCGGGCTTCAGCCCTTAATCAAATTTCACTGTTAAATGAGGGAGTGAAGGATGGAATGGATTGCTTTTGTAAAACTGACGAGATGTGGTAATGAAAATAGTCAAGAATAGCGTACATTAAGTGTGGCTATATAAATAGGTTGACTGGCACAGAATAATTATAAATTTATATATATGGCAAAAATGATAGTAAAATCAACATTGATCATTTTTGTATTGTTGGGGCTTACCATTTTCTCAAAAGCCCAAACCTTCCTCTGGGCTAACGTTATCGGGAGCACCGGAGCCGACGTAAGTTATGGCATAGCTATTGACGACACTGGTAATGTATATCTAACAGGGTATTTCGCCGGCACCACTGACTTCGACCCCGGAGCAGGTACAGCTAACCTCACGTCGGTAGGCGACGCTGATATATTCTTCGCGAAATATGACATGAATGGAAATTATGTCTGGGCACACTCGATTGGAACCGGTTGGAGGGATGAAGGCCTCGACATAACCGTTGACGATTTAGGAAATGTGTATATAACCGGATATTTCCGAGACCCGGCGGACTTTGACCCCGGCGCAGGAATATCCATACTTACCCCTGTAGCCAGCCAGGATATATACTTTGCCAAATATGATGCCGCAGGTAACTACCTGTGGGCAAGAGCTATCGGAAGCAAATTAATTGATCTTGGTGCCGATATAAGCGTCGATGCTTCCGGAAATGTATATCTCACCGGAAGTATTCAAGATACAACCGACTTTGATCCAGGAGCAGGTACGGCCATTCTCACCACTTCAGGAGCATTCTTTGCTAAATATGATAGTGGCGGCAACTATCTTTGGGCAAATGTTCTAGACGGTTGTGCAGGCTCCAGAATAGACATTGACAATTCTGCAAATGTATATGTAACGGGATATTTCTTTGGAACCGTGGACTTTGACCCTGGAGCAGGAACAACGAATCTCACATCGGTTGGCCTTTATGATATCTTCTTTGCAAAATATGATTCCGCTGGTAACTTGCTCTGGGCAAGGAACATGGGGGGTCCGTCATTAGATGTTGGCGCAAGCATAGTCGTTGATGACTCGGGGAAAATCTATCTAACAGGCTTTTTCGTAGGTACAGCGGACTTTGACCCCGGTGCAGGTACAGCTAACCTCACGGCCATAGGATTCTCTGACATCTTCTTTGCTAAATATGATGAAACTGGCAAATACATATGGGCTAAAAAAATTGGAGGAGGTAATATAGATCTTGGTAGTTCCATCGCGTTGGATGGATCAGGACATGTGTATGTCACAGGACAGTTTCAAGGAACAGCAGATTTTGACCCCGGAGCAGGAGTAGCCAACCTCTCTTCCGCTGGCGTAGAGGAGATATTCTTTGCCAAATATGACTCTGGCGGTAACTATATTTGGGCCAATCGAATTGGAAGTTCAGGAATTGATGCCAGCTATATCATAACCATTGATGTCTCCGGTAATTTATATATAACAGGATCTTTCTCTGGGACCGCTGATTTTAATCCCGGAACTGGTACTAACAACCTAACTTCAGGAGGCGACCTTGACATCTTCTATGCTAAATATACCCAGGGAATAGTAGGAGTGGAAGAGTTACTTGAGGGAGATAAGTGGATAGGTTTAAATTTCCTGGTTTATCCTAATCCTACAGCGAACCAACTGATAATTAAACCTATCAGCGATAAATTTAAAATCGAAAAAATTCAACTCTTCGATCTTTTAGGTAAGGAACAAAGAATAGAATTGACAGGAAATAAAATTGACTTGACTAGTATTTCGGATGGATTTTACTTCCTCGGAGTAACTCTGGAAAGCGGACAAGTTATAATGAAGAAAGTAATAAAAAATAGTGCTCAATAGCTCTCCCATATAGTTGTCGTTTAATCTTGCGATAAATGAAATTCAATTTTGCACCCTGCTTTAGCAGGATGAATTGAATCAAATAAAATCCGGACTTTAGCCCATAATCAATATTGCACAGGATATAAATTGCTAAAGCCATAGCTTTTTAATTAATTTATTTCACTGTTTAATGAGAGAGCAAAAGAATATTGAAAACAGAATATATTGCTTGTGTAAAGACATAGAAGATTTTATAACTTGCAACAAAATAAAAGTCATGCACAGCAAGCTCTTCAAACTAGCTTCTCTGTTCGTTGCAGTCTTATTATGTTACCAAGGATTCAGTCAGTCAAATCTCATATACGGAATTTGGGAAGATCCGGCATCAAGTACCTATTACTTTGTTTCCGTGGATCCGGCAACAGCAAACAAGACTAATATTGCCAGTATTCCCGGAATGACAGGCTACGTTGCGGGTGGTACTTCGACAATCAACACATCTGATAGTGCTTACTCCTTTATGGGCTCCGAATCTGGGGTTATTAAACTCTACCAGATCGACATTCAAACGGGTAACGTACTGAACAAGAATACTTTTTCCTTCACGATAACGGGGCACGAGTACAATTCAGCAGATTCAATAATTTATGCTATTTGGAATGACGTAACTGATTATCACCTGGTGACTGTGGATCCCGTAGCCTGTACAAAAACGAGTATTTCCACGATTGCGGGTGTGACCGCCTATGCTATAGGAACTTCGTCCCTGGACTGCCAGCATGGTGAGTATAATTTCATGGGTTATATGGGGGGTAGCTTATGGGCTTTAAATCTGGATGTAACTACCGGAAGTATACTTAATCAAAACACCTTTACAGAAAATGTTATTGGGCATCGTTATGATACGGTAAAAGATACCATCTATGCACTTTGGGAGGATAAGACTCCCCAGGTTTATTACCTGGTTACTTTCGATGCAGCCACCGGACAATTCACAACCGTAGATAGTATTACTAATGCCAATCCGGGTTATGTTGGCGAGGCTTATAGCTATAACTCAAGCACTTCAGAATATACCTTCAATGGTTTCATCGGCCCTACTTCAACCTTGTTTCAATTGGATGCGAATAAGGTTAGCATTGTTAACAGTAATCCTATGATGTTAAATGTGGTCGGGTACCGACAGTTTAATTATTGCGGCCAAATTCAAACGGAGATTGAAACTCTCATGCAATATGATGATGTTCTTGTTTATCCGAATCCATCTTTCAAAGAATTCAATATTGACTTGGGGAAAGAATACAAGCAAATTAGTTTGAGAATATATGATCTAACAGGCCAAACAGTTTTTGAGAGTACTTATTCAAATACTGTTTCATTGCAGGTTCCACAAATAAGCATCTATTCCGGATTACTTTTATATGAGCTACGCTCTATGGATAAGATCCTGAAAAGGGGTAGGATCATAATTCAGTAGTCTGCAGTTTTATCTTTTACATGCTAGAAAATCTCAATAACGAAAATACAGTTGTAGTTATAGGAAGGGGACATTCGGGCACGCGTCTCATGTCAGATACCCTGAAGGAGTCCGGTTACGATGTAGGGAGTCCTTTAAATGTTGCAGGAGATCTTATACCGGCTGAATCCATTTATGAAGCGTGCAGGATATTTGGAAAATTCGTGGATTATAAAGGAAAACACGAATGGGATTTTACCAGAGCTGTTGAGGCGAAGATACCTGATGGGTTCAAAGATCAATTAACGGTATATCTAAAAAGTGTCCTCGAATCTAAGTCGGAACTGAAAGGGTGGAAAATCCCTCAAAGCACGTTGATCTATCCCTGGTTAGTAAGATTATTGCCCAACATCAAATATGTTTTTTGGATAAGAGAGCCGAAGGATACTATATTAAAAATGCATGGTATCGACCGGCTTGAGAAATGGAATATTCCTTGCAAAAAATATTTATTTCATTCGTTTAATTATAGAATGAGAGCTGTAAGCTGGAAATACCATTACGATATTGTTAACGAAACGCCGCGCCCTAAGAATTTTCTTATGATCAGATTTGAAGATTTTGTTTTGAATCAGGATGCATGTCTGCAAAAGTTGGAGAAATTTCTGGGCAGACCGGTTGCCAAAGTACATGTGATCAAAAGTAAAGTTGGAATGTGGAAAAAGAACAGGTGGGTAAAGAATTACTCATTTCTTAAAAAACCCATGTTAAATTTAAACTATGATTGAATGACTAGACTATGATCAAATTGATAACTTCGTACTGGCATTTATATTTTGTTCCGGCATAAATCTGCATGCTCAATATGGCGGCGATAATGTCGTACTCTTTCGAGATGGAAAATCAATCGTATCTACATCAGATCTGGCTGGAATCAAGGATATCTAGGTCGTTACACTTGATAACCTAAATCTAAAGCAACTTACAACGAATGAAGTGACAGAGTACATCGAAAAATTGCTCTTGCTTTTTTTTAATATAAAATAAACAATATTAAAACGGCGTTTATTAAGCCCGTTATCAAAATGTATGGAAAAACCGAAAATCTTTGGAGTTGGATTTCAAAAGACCGGTACAAGTTCTTTGCAAAGGGCATTTGAAATATTGGGATATAAATCATGCGGAGCAAGGCCTGATTTGCTATTAGATATTTTAAATGGTCGTTATAAAAAGGTTACCAAAATTGTAAACAAATATGAGGTTTTTCTTGACCATCCGTGGCCTCAAATATTTGATTTCCTGGATGAGCATTACCCCGGTTCTAAATTCATCCTGACTATACGGGAAGAAGAAGATTGGTTTAAAAGTGTTAGCAATCACGTAGGTGATTTTAGATCCCCAATTCACGAATGGATCTATGGAAAAGGATATGGACTACCGAAATACAATAAAAAACATACGATTGAAGTATATAAAAAGCATCAGCAAAAAGTTATTCAATATTTTTCGGAGAGACCAAATAGCCTTCTCATCATCGATTTTCAACATGATTTTAATTGGAAAACATTATGCGAATTCCTGAATGTTCAAATTCCTGATGTGCCGTTTCCTCATTTAAATAAAACAAACTACAACGCCCGATCAGATCATAAAGATAGATTAGGAAAAATAAAGTATTATCGTAAACGGATTAAAAATAAAATCCTTCTTGCTTATATCAACTGGAAAAAACTGAATTGAAGTTAATGTGCGAAAAATAATGGATGTTGGCGGAACAAATACAACATAACCGACAATCAAATACGATCATTTCTGATTGAGAAAACTAAACCTGTTGATCATTTGAATACTCAAGACAATTTAGAAGGAAAGCAGAATATTAATAAGTTCCTGATCATTCAAACTGCTTTTCTGGGGGACGTGATTCTTGCGACTCCTTTGATAGAAAAATTGCATAAATTTTATCCAAATTGTACAATAGACTTTTTGCTGCGAAAAGGATCTGAGGAATTATTGGATGGTCACCCCCATTTGAACAAGATCCTGGTTTGGGATAAGAAGCAAAAGAAATACAAAAATCTTTTTCAATTGCGAAGGCAAATCCGCGCTGAAAAATATGATGTTGTAATCAATCTCCAACGTTTTATTTCAACAGGTTATCTTACCGCTTTTTCAAAAGCGAAATTAAGGATTGGGTTTAGTAAGAATCCCTTTTCTTTTCTATACACTCATTCGATAAAACATATTATTGGTGACCAGAATACCAAACAACATGAGGTTGAACGTAACCTTTCGCTAATCGCGCATCTAACCGACTCAAATTTTATCAGGCCAAAATTGTATCCGGGGAAACTATCTTCGAATGCATATTTGGAAGGAGAATATGTCTGCGTTGCTCCCACCTCAGTTTGGTTCACAAAACAGTTTCCCGCTGCAAAATGGGTTGATTTACTAAATAAACTAGATACAAATATAACGATAGTTCTTATCGGAAGTTCTTCGGATCATGATGCGTGTGAGGACATTATGCAAGCCACGCATCATCCCCGCATTAAAAATCTAGCAGGTAAACTCTCATTGCTCGAGACAGCAGGATTAATTAAGGGAGCAAAAATGAATTATGTTAATGATTCGGCACCATTACATTTGGCTTCTGCTACAAATGCTCCGGTAACAGCTATCTTCTGTTCAACAATTCCGGAGTTTGGGTTCGGTCCATTATCTGATAACTCGAAAATTGTTCAAATAAAAGAGGACTTGTATTGCCGTCCTTGTGGTATTCATGGCAAAAGCTCATGTCCGGAGGGACATTTCAGATGTGCTGAAATCGAGATTGACTCAATACTGCAGTCTTGAATATTGAAATCGTTTATGCACGAGATTGAAATCATCTATTTTACGGCCAACCATATTGATGCAGCGCTGTCAATTTCAAATAGTTGGTTTGGAGCCGGGTATCATGATGAAGCTTTTTTCCGGCAATTCATCAATTCAGAAAAACATTTTGGATATGCAGCTGTTAGCGGCAATCGGCTCATTGGGTTTACCATGATTCAAATCTATAAACCACAGGAATTACCGGAGAGGATAACCTTGCATGGAATATCTGATTTAACTCAGTTCGAGGACATGGATGCTATAGCAGTAGGAGGCCCTACAGCTGTGCTAACAGAATTTCAGAAAAATGGAATTGGCCATGCTCTCATAGCCCGTCGCGAGAAAGCACTCAATGGCCGTGTGAATGCTGTTATTTCAGTCGGATGGAAAACAAGTAAGGGAGTTCACATAGGCTCAATTCTCACAAAAAAGGATATGAAATCGAAAACGAGATCCCCGATTATTGGCTTGAAGAAGGCATTGAAATCGATAGTCCGTGTACCGTATGCGGTTCGCCCGAGTGCCATTGCTCAGCGGTGATATTTACCCGGATCGTAAAAACAGCTTAGTTTTTTACTTAAGCTCCGCTTAAGTACAAAATTGCCCGTTTTTATCATTATTTTACCCTGACTTAATTCTTCCAAAAGAGATTCAATATGTCTGATCAATACCTCCAATCCCTAATTCAGGTTTTAGAAAAAGCCGCGGATCCCACGAATGCGACTCAGATGAAACGCTACATGAAAGATCGCTATGAGTTTTTTGGGATCAAGGCACCGGAGTGCAAGGAATTGGTCGCCCCTTTCTTCGTAAAAGATGGACTTCCGTCCAAGGATGAATATGAGGATATTGTTCGGAATGCGTGGAATGAGCCACAGCGCGAGTTACAATATTTTGCCATGGAACTTACCTTCAAGGTCAGGAAATATTGGGAGGAATCGACACTTGAACTTTTAGAATTCATGATTTTAAATAAGTCATGGTGGGACTCTGTGGACTAT
>JACZTA010000172.1:0-4149 GCA_022573915.1 Bacteroidota bacterium
CATCTTGATCATATTCGTAAGATGTTGTAAAGTCTAGAACATAAATTCCATCTTCTACATTATTTGGAATTGTAAATGAAAATGACCTAGTTTTATCTTCTCCTACATCTAAGTCTCCGATAAATTCAAATTCTTCATATAAGTCTAAATCAGTATTACTCATTATTACTAATACTTTATCTTCTTGATCTTCATCTCCTATATTAAATACTTCATGCGGTACTCCCGGCTTGATATAGATGAAATCCCCTGCTTCATTGATCACCGATTCGGATAGATTTTCACCATACGTGTGTTTAACTTTTCCTTGTACAATGAACAACATGACCTCAAACCCGTCATGTACATGTGCGTACGCAACTGCTCCGGGAGGAACTGTAGCCACGTTTATTGACAATTTTTTTGATCCGACATTCTTACCGGATAATCCCTGTTTATATTTTATTCCGTTCCAACCTCTTTCAGTACCTCCACCACGCAGGATACTCAGTCCCTTAAGCTCCTCAAACTCTTCCATTTTTATGTCACCTAATCCTTCTGTGTTAGTTTCCATACTGCTTAATTTTAATGATATGTACTTTACAATTTCGAAAAATCCCATTAAATATAATAATATTGGGCCGATAATACTCGAATAGGAGTCGCTCAAATCTTATGAAAATCGCATTGATACACTATAGATTACTTCGAAGAGGCGGTTTGGAAAACCGGCTGATAAACTATATGGAATACTTATCCGGTGCAGGTCATGATGTGACTATTATTTGTTCCAAAAGATCAGATGAGGTAGCAGTTCCACCCAGCGTAGAAGTTGTGAAGCTGGGTTTGGGCATGGTTCCAAAACATTTTCGGCAATGGTATTTCAATTACCGCTTAGGTAAGTTCATGTCGGGAAGAAAATTTGATTTTAGCTTATCCATGGGGCGGACCAGCCATCAGGATGCTGTGATAGAACCCGGAAATCATCTTGGTTATATGAGAGCAATGAACAAAACCTCAAAAGGGTTGATGGATCGCCTCAAGATCAACATGGACAAAAACGGCTTCAATAATTCGAAAATAATTTTTGCCGCATCCGGAATGGTCAAACAGGAACTCATCGACCTTTTTAATATACCTGAGGAAAAGATCAAAATAGTCTACCCTCCAATTAATACCGATCGCTTTAACAGAGAAAAACTCTCCGCCAAAAAAGAATTGAGGAAGAAATTCGGCATGCAGGAAGACACAACCTATTTCGCATTTATTTCAACAGGTAATAAGAGAAAAGGCCTCGATCTTCTCTTGCATGCATTTGAGGACCTGAAAAGTGAGAAAATTGAACTCATAGTGGCCGGAAAAGAGAAAATTCACACCAGACTTAAAAATATAAGATATACGGGGTACATCCAAAATCCAATGGAGCTATATGCCGCGGCTGATTTTACTATTTATCCTTCATATTATGATGCCTACGGACAGGTTGTGACCGAATCATTACACTGCATGACTCCTGTATTGATTTCTCATAAGGTCGGCGCCAGCGAGCTAATATCGGAGAAAGAGGGCCAAGTCATCAATTCATTTGACCGGGGTGAATGGACAGAGGCCATACGTGCAATTACTAATAAGGAATTTTCTATAGATCCGGATTTCGTTATTAATAATCAACTTTCTGTAACCCAGCATATGGAGAAAATACTTAACCACTGGCAGGCTTTTAAAAATTCAACGAATTGAATACCTCCTGAGTATAGAATTATTTTGGCGAGCCCCTATTCTATCCCGGCTCTAAAGAGCTAGGCCAAAAAGCGCCGGGCCTCGCTCCGCCGACTGGTCCTCCGGAGCGAAGAAGGAAGCGCTTCGCAAAGGCGAGGCTGTCCGCTCTATTCTTTGGTCCTCCGTCGCGACGGATTTCTCATAACCGTCCAACCTGCAAAAAATACTTTCAAGTCGGTCGTTTGCGGGATCTCTGAAAAATGCGCTGAAAGCCAGTACTCCCCCTGCTAACTCACTTTTACATTTTATCGATTTAATTATATTAATTTCGAACTTAATATCTTCTTTTGCGGCTTAAGCAGAAATACTGATGTCGTTAAACACCAACCCACAGGTTGTCTTTCGGGCATTAGCCGTTGAAATACCGATATTCTTCTGCATAAACTATAAGATAATATTCAAAGAAGCTGTGCAATATGAAAGTTCAGATAGTTGAAGATGAGTTGATCATCGCCAAAGTTTACAAGATGTTCCTCGAAAAGGAAGGACATGAAATAGTCTCTTCCGTTGCGGATGGAAGGCGTGCATTGGAAGAGTTCAAATTGCACCAACCTGACCTGGTGATGCTCGACATACAATTGAACAGCTCCCTTACCGGATTAGAAGTTGCTAAATCAATTAGAAAGATGAGCGATGCATTTATAATATTTGTTACTGCTAGTCCATTGGATCATACTGTAAATATGACATCTATGATCCCTAACTCTGAAGTGTTGATCAAACCGGTGGAGCTCTCCACCCTCAGCGACAAACTTGCCGAACTGGAGAAACAGGATTAACTGTTTTTAGCATTATACTCGTTTGAAAAGGGAGTTAGGAACAGTTTTTGTTCCTACACGCGTCCTATGAAAGCAAATCGATTATAATGAACTGGAAAAAAATTACACCACTCGTATTACTGAGCCTTAGCCTCTTAATGCACACAACGTCATTCTCACAAAATATTTACTCAGTTGATGCTGAATACAAAAGTGATCTAACCGTGTTTGTTGTGGATGCAAAATACAAAGCCGACCTGTTAGTATATAAAGTAGATGCAGAATACCAAGCCGGAGAAAACAATGGCCTTTGGTACTTTGTTGATGCAGAATACAAATCAGACAAAAAAGTCTTCTTTGTGGATGCAGAATACAAATCGGATATGACTGTATATTTTGTAGACAGCAGCTACAAAGCAGGTTGGGAGGAGATGGATAAGATCCACCTGCTGTATTGATGTTTCTCACAACCATAAGAAACGTTAAGTAACCATTTAAAATGAGGTAATGATATTTGATATTTTAATATTGCTGTCTATTGTTCTAATCGCAGGAGCTGTGTATGAAATAACACAGTTAAGAAATAAGAATAAAGAAATCACTTCGATCGTCGATAAGCTCAATAAAGATCAATCCGACAAAGAATAATCAATTACAACATTCCGGTCAGAATTTAATCTTAATTGAATTTTCCTTTTCTTTAGATCATGCGAGGGCTGATATATACCATTTCTATTCTATTAATTTCGCATTTGACTCATGCTCAATTGCCTGATGCAAGAGGATATATCGTAAAGGTTGGCGATGTGGTTCCCAACATCGAGTTCGAACTCATTGACGGTACTACGACTTCTATCGATGACCTCAGAGGCAAGGTCATCATGCTGCAATTTACTGCCAGTTGGTGCAAGGTTTGTCGCGAAGAAATGCCGCATATTGAGAAGGAAGTTTGGAAAGTATTTAAAGATCAGGGTTTAGTGATCATAGGCGTTGATCGGGATGAACCACTTGAGAAAGTAATTAGTTTTGCAAAACAAATGGGTGTTACTTATCCGATGTCCCTTGATCCCGGCGCTAATATATTCGGAGTTTTTGCCGATAAAAAAGCCGGTGTAACCAGAAACGTAATAATCAATGCAAAGGGCGAAATAATTTTCCTTACGCGCCTGTTTGAAAAGGCAGAGTTTAATGAAATGAAGGAAGTTATTGAAGCAGAACTCACAAAAAAATAAAAACCTGCCGACATCCACAAGAAGTTTTTCCATTCGCTTTGCCCTCAAGGGTTTTTTTTGTTGTCTGGTAACATACAATAGAGCTTCAATGTGATCAGATTTATATTTGTAGTTTTAATCTGAATAATTATCACTCGTATGAGAATGGCAAGATTAATATCAAAAGTAATAGGCGTAGTGGTCGTGTTATTCCTCATCTTTTTATCGATTGGATTAATGTTTCCAAGTTTTAGCTACACATCTAAAGTTGAGGTACATAGCACTGTTGAACATAGCTGGGAAATATTTACGGATGAACGATATATGAAGGAATGGTTTCCGGGATTTCAACGGATGGAAAAAATTAGTGGAGAACCGTTAACTGTTGGAAGTAAATGGAAGTTGATCACCAAAGAGGATGG
>JACZTA010000172.1:4159-8737 GCA_022573915.1 Bacteroidota bacterium
ATGAAATGGTAGAAGAGATGACCGGATATAAGGAATATGAATTATTTGCCTTTACACTCACCAACGATGTAATGCAAATAGATGTAGAATTTAAGTTTGAACAGAAGGACTACAAGACAATAATCACTGTAAATAATCTCGTTTCCGCTGAAGGCCTTGTTTGGAAATCCATGTTTTATTTAATGTCATCTCAATTTGCCAGACAATCACAAAAGAGCTACGAGATGCTGAAAGAAGTGATTGAAGATAACTAGCAAGTCCTGGCGAATCGGATCAAGCGCAAAGGCATCTTCGGATATTTTTTAAGAAGAAAACCGCAAAGAGGTATTATATAATGTAAATCACTTTGCAATCATCGCGTCTCCAACCTTGAGTACATTGCGGTTAAACGTAAACACGAAAACGTACAGGCATGAGCAATTTTAAATTTTAAGTTTTAAATTTTGAATTCTTCTCTAGAATTGGCATTTTTACACAAATGTTGAAAAATGAAAAACTTATTTCTACTAAGCATTACCACCATTTTGATTTTCATGTTTTCTTGTATTCAATCTGGAAGTAAAAAATACTTTGGGACATGGCAAACATCCTTTCGGAATGCAACTTTGACGATTAGCAAGGAAGGATCAAACATAATCGTATTTCAAGAAAATCTTAATGACATGGACGGAAAGTACGTAGCTGAAATAAAAAATGGTAAGCTGTATGTAATTTACCCAATGATGGGATCTACACCTCTCACACTTTCAGACGATGGAAATAAGCTTTATTTTATTACTGATGAATTCGTAAGAATACAATGAATAGAACCATTCCACCACTTTCCATATCACATGTTGACCATAATGTTGTTTCTGTATTAGTTGTGAATCCGTGGTAGGCTATTTTCGAGTGGGAAAAAGGATCTCGTTGAAACTGTATCAAAATATATACACTCGGCAATATTACTTAAACCTCTCCCTCTTTAGCTAGTCTCAAAGTAGTACTTTAATATTCCGATGTAAATTCGAATGAGAAGGAAATGAAGATTTACACGTATTGTACTCTTGTCCCATTATTATGGCTCTTGAGCGTAAATGCACTTGCGCAAAGACCTAATATGCCGTCTTATAATAGCAGGCCTGCTATAGCACAGATCTCAGGAACCATAGTCGATTCAGTTAGTTCTACTCCCCTGGAATATGCAACCATTGCGTTGATCCTTGTGAAGAATGACAGCCTTATTACCGGCGCCATAACCGATAACGCCGGTAAGTTCTTGATTGAAAATATAAGACCCGCACGTTACACACTTAGAGTTGATTATTTAGGTTATAAAACCAAGATCAGCGCTAATATCATGGTCGGTAGAAATAATATATCTGCAGATGCAGGCACTATTTCTCTTGTGCCAAATCCCGCCAGTATGGCTGAAGTAGAAGTTGAAGTGGAGACTGATTTTATTATAAATCAAATCGACCGAAAGGTTTACAATATTGCAAAGAACTTAACTACCGAAGGGTCTACTGCCATAGAAGTTCTTGAAAATATCCCCTCAATTGACGTAGATATCGATGGGAACCTCAGTTTGCGTGGAAGTGGCAATGTGACGGTGCTGATCGATGGCAAACCATCGGGCCTGACCGGAGCAAGCAGGACGGCTATCCTTGATCAGATTCCGGCCAGCACAATTGAAAGCATTGAAATCATTACCAACCCTTCAGCAAAATATGATCCTGATGGGATGTCCGGCATCATTAATATCATCCTGAAAAAGAATAAGAAGTTGGGATTGAACGGAGGTGTTACCCTTAGCGTCGGGAATAACAATAAATATTCAGGTTCTGCAAATCTCAGCTATAGAAACAAAAAAATAAATCTCTTTTCAAGTTATAGCTATCGATATGATGAACGATACAGGAATGGTACAAATTTCCGGGAATCGAGTTTTAGCGACTCCACATTCTATCTCGACCAGTACAGCAACTCCGACAGGATCTCCTCTTCACAGATGCTCAAGCTAGGCATGGATATTTATTTGAACGACAAAAATACCTTGTCAATTTCAGGGTTTTACAGTTTGCGGGATCGCGATAGACTGGAGACAATTCAATATTATGAGAAGGATGAGAACGAGAATGTAACGGATATATTTTATAGAGAGAATGATAAAACAAGTGCCAGGTCCACCATGGATTACAGGCTGGGTTATGAAAAGAAGTTTAGGCAACCTAAAAGGAAATTCACGGCTAATGTCAATTTTTCTAATTCCTCCAGCGACGATATCGGGAATTATA
Organism: Bacteroidota bacterium; assembly: GCA_022573915.1. Lineage (GTDB taxonomy): Bacteria > Bacteroidota > Bacteroidia > Chitinophagales > JACZTA01 > JACZTA01. The sequence continues at coordinate 6,436 of JACZTA010000172.1, forward strand.
GCGAGCAAACATATCTTCTTAGTGATACCCCGGACGGAACCGACCCCGATCTACAGCACAATAATACCAATACGAGTAATTACATAGCCACCATTGATGCTGATTATGTGCACCCGTTTAGCAAAAAAGCGAAAATGGAATTGGGATATAAGAGTATTTTCAGGAGTATCGATTCCGATATAAATTTTAAAAACTACGATTATACCACCGGTAAATATGTAAGTGATACTGCTTTAAATAACAATTTCATTTATAACGAACAGGTTCATGCCATCTATGGAATTTATGCTCGCCAGGTAAATAAATTTAGTTTTCAATTGGGTGCAAGAGTCGAACAAGCTCTGACAGTCTCGGAACTGGTAACTACTTCCGATACATTCAATCACAACTACTTTAGTGTATTTCCCAGCCTGCATCTTAGTCAAAAGTTTAAAAAAGATCAGGAGGTGATGTTGAGTTATAGCAGAAGGATCAACAGACCTTCAAGACGCACTCTGAACCCCTTCTATGATCAATCCGATCCACTGAACCTGCGTTATGGTAACCCAAACCTGGATCCCGAATACATCAATTCGTTTGAACTTAGTTATGCTAAGTATTTCGATAAGTCATCATTCACTTCGTCCGTCTATTATAAAAATGTGAACAACGTTATTCAACGGATCAAGACTATCGACTCGGTTGGTGTTACCACCACAACTTACCTGAATCTAAACAGTTCTACTTCTTATGGTGCTGAAGGAATTGCAGTCGTTCAGCTAAAGAAATGGTGGAAGATGAATATGAGTTTTAATTTTTACAGAAGCATCCTTGATGGGAGTAATCTGGAAGCAGAACTGAATAACAATGCCTATAGCTGGTCGACAAAAATGATGACTAATCTTAAATTATGGAAGGATGTTGATCTGCAAATATCGGGCAGGTATCGCGCACCCATCGTCATCACCCAGGGTACAATTTCTGAGATCTATACAGTGGATGTGGGTTTAAAACAAAAGATCCTCAAGAAGAAAGGTTCTATCAATCTCGCTGTAAGGGATATTTTTAACACCCGCAAGTTTGGATTTGAAATGTCAGGTGAAGGATTCTCGCAGGTGAGCGTGAGACAATTTGAATCTCGTGTTGCTACCTTGAGCTTCAGTTATAGATTCGGTTCAGAGCAGGCAGGTAAAAGGAAAAGAAAGAGACCCGATGCTGGCGGTGGACAAAATGAGGAACCGGAGTTCGAGGTAGACTAAGGGGTGGAATTGAGTGTGAGTGTGGTTGGGATTGGCCATGCTTGTCCACCGAATCCGCCTGCCTCACCTTCCTCGCTTCATCGGAACAAGGCTGGCGGAGAAGGTGGGCCCATGCTTTTCCATGCGTCATGCGTTTCCATTTAAATGTATCCACCGTAGCTCTCACTCTCACACTTTTACATGCACATGCCTTCCAACTTGTTTTAGTACTTTTGACCAGAACCACACACCCATCATGCCCTCTGAACTGACAAATAAGACCTCTGCTCCTCGCAATGATTCATTCCTTTCAAGAAACTCCAACAAACTCCTCATAGCAGGCTTAGTATTCTTTTTCATACCCACTGCTCTCAGAACCTATTTCGTCATGCCGTTTCCGGGTAGTCAGGATCTCGAAGTGATTTCTTTAGCATACTACCTTGAGAAGACCTTAATTTATTCCCGCCTAATTGGCATGGCACTGTTAGCGGGGCCAATTACAATAGGAATTTTGCACCCCCGGCTAATTAAAAAAATACTGTTCACATTTTTGATCATTGCAATGGGTTCTTTTTATTATGTATTTGATTTTGAATTTACAGCTGAAAAATTCTTTCCGGAGCCTGAGAATCTTGCGTTTGAGCAGTCGGATGCAAATCAAGTTCCACTCGAAAACCTGATAATTGGTGTGAAGTATGGCGGCGAAGCCAAAGCATATCCGTTGAACTATTTAGCATATCATCATAAAATCCAGGACACTGTCGGAGGTCTTCCGGTTCTGATCACGTACTGCATAATGTGTAGAAGTGGAAGAGTATTCAGTCCGATACTGGATGATGAACATCACACATTCCGTGTGGTCGGAGCTAATCATTATAATGCCATATTCGAGGATCAAAAAACCGGTTCATGGTGGTACCAGGCTACAGGTGAAGCGGTAGTAGGAAAGTTAAAGGGTGCCTTGCTGGAAGAGCTCGATTACGAACAACTTACATTAGCTGCCTGGGTTGAGCAGCAACCCGAAACCTATATTATGCAACCGGATTCGATCTATTCGGAAGCTTATGAAGCGCGTAAGGAATTTG
>JACZTA010000173.1 GCA_022573915.1 Bacteroidota bacterium
CTTTTTCCATTTCTTTTACCGTATTCGCTAAGTCGTTCCTCTCTGGCTTAAATTGGGAGATTAACAATATCCAAACACAAGGAATAAGAACGATCACGATGGGTAAAGCCATTATCATCCAAGCACCATATCCAACCCTGACATCGTAAAATTCTTCCAAAAACCCCAGCATCAATACATTTCTCCCCCCACCTGAAGGTGTTCCGAGTCCCCCGATGATACAACCAAAGGCTATGGAAAAAAGAAATAATTTTGAAAGATTGGGAGCATTTTTAAACCCTCCATTTCGGGAAATAAGAACCAGTGCTACAGGAAGCATCATGGCGGCAATTGTATGTTCAGCAATAAAGGCAGCACTGATAGCACAAAAAGAGATAATACCCAAACTTATATATCTGGCTTTTGAACCCATGATTTTAATAATGAAAAGAAGAACGCGCTTATGAATACCATATTTTACTAAAACCTGCGCGATCATAAGCGACCCGATCAAAAACCAAACAGCATCTTGACTAAAAATACCGGCAGTATCTTTAGGTGTCAAGATTCCAAAAAAAGCTATCCAAGCGTAAATCAATCCTATCACTGCTCCTATAGGTATTGCCTCTGTGATGAAAATTATTATCAAGCCAACTAATAATGCAATTATCCGCTGGCCTTCAATAGTCAAGATTATGGTGTTACCTCCAAATTCGACAGGAGCAGGTTGGGGAAGAAGTAGAATAATTAACGCTGCGAGACTTGCAATTATTAATCCCTTCTTTTCTTTTAAAAAATTTATAACTACCATCATATTCTTTATTCCTTCAGCCTAGTAATACTTAAAGAGAAAATTCCAAACCCATCATCACCATGAATAAAAAAACAAGGACCCACAAATAAATAAATCCACAGACTTTTTATATCTGCGGAAATGAGTAGAATCCGTATCGTGCTTTCGTCTGTAGATTTATATTGGAAACCAAGTAAGCCTACTTGGTCCTTTATACTAAAAACTCCTTCTGTTTATCGCGATTTTATTACAATTAACAATTCCCTGGCGATCATTTTTCTAAATATTGGTTTTACTAAAAACTTCCGAATTATTTTCTTTTTAATAATATGATCATCATGCAGAATATCTCCTACCTCATCTAATAAATTCATTACATGCTTTTGTAAAAGAAGCGTTTGGCTTTCAGCCTGATAAATTGCCCTATCTAAGACTTTGGTTTCCTGAATGAGTAACAACCCGTCATTTTGAAGTAGATCTTGCAAACTTTGTGTTTCAGTCTCCATTTGCTTTTCTCCTTATATATTTAGTCATTCTTACCTGTGTACCTCTGTTAAGATTTGAGTCGTACTCTACTTCATCCATAAAACTCTTGATAAGAAAAATTCCTAATCCTACTTGTTCCGGAATGTCAGCCTTTTTACGCTCAACATATTGTTGGACAAAGTGATGATCAAATCCACATCCGTGATCTTTAATAAGCACAAACAGCTTATCAGGATATAGGAGATACTGTACCTTGAGAAATTTATATGGTAGACTGTCTTCTTTGTATGCATGTAGGACGACATTAATAGTTGCCTCTCCTATTGCAGTCTCTAAATCCTCGATATATTCTTTTTGAAAGCCCATCATATTAGCAGCCATAGTACCAACCTGACGAGTGATTACAAGGTATTTTGCATGCGCAGGAAGCTCCAAGTTTATTGTCTTTAACTCCATTGCTTTTTTCATACTTCGTCATTGATCACTTATTAAATTCTATTTATATGTAACACCTTATTCTAAATCTAAATCATTTGCTATTATTATTATACCCAAAAAAATTATCCTTAAACCTAATATGAACTAATAGTTTCCTTGAATTTATAATACTCGCACTTTCCATTTTTTTGATAAAATATTAGCCCACCACACCATTAATTATTGGAGCATATCAACAAATCTATAAACTGGTAGGCTCTACTGCAATGAACTAAGAATGATTAAATGAACACCAAAGGTGGGGGTATCTTGTAGCTTACTACCCAAAATTTAATTTTTTCTTATATCAAATAAGAAGTAGCGGAGGAAGGCTTTTAGTTTGATCACTATGCTAAAAAGTTTTGAGATGCTTGCAAAACTTCAAGAACTTTAGATTCTGCTTGTTGCTTTGTCTTTTAGGCAACCCTCTTACCTCTTTTAATTTTCAGTAACGTTTTTACTTAGTTCATCCTCGATAGTAAATGTGAAGTTATTCTCCAACACCATAATTTCCGACAATACCATTTTTATTTCCGTAATCCCTTCCTTGAAGCTTCATAGATACTTCTATTATCCTCTCTACCCACTTTTGACCTATTCCTTTAGTGAAGCGAGTTAGGTCACTTGGATCGTAAGGAAACCTCCATTGAAACTCGGTCTCACCTGAGAAATATTGAAAGTACGGATCCCGGACCCATTCAGGTATCAGCTTACCTTCACCTAGATTATACAAATTTTTTAGAATCAATAAAGCCGTCATTAACCGTATTGGTTTGGTAGGACTACCCACGTTCGGATAGAGTGATGTAAACCACTTTTCAAATCCTTTCCAGGGTATCCTACCCGCCAGTGTCACTAATGGATGGGTGGGATCGATAAACAATTTCAATGTTCTATTGAGCTGGACTTCTTTATCTTGATCAGACTTTTCCCCGACTTTTTTTACAAAGTCTTCAACTGTTTTCTTCATTTGTCATCAAATTTATACAACCTCTTTTTCAATCAATCTTAACTACTCAATCCCCATAGAAATAATAAAAGATTGACAAATTATAATCAACTTACCTTCTCATCCAGTTTACTTTCTGCTTTACTTGATTTAATTTTGAGTTTGTCATAAGCCATTTGGATGGTTGTATAAACGGTAAACTTTTTATCTATCTCGGTAAACTTTAGAAATTTAAATACCCTCGATTTATTAGAATAGACGAGTATTAGATCTCTTTTCTTTTTCTGGATTTTATTTAGTGCGCTTACTAAAATTCCGGCACCGACACTATCAATAAATTCAACATTTTCTAAATCAACCAATAAATCACCTTCGCGACTTTTTATTGCTTTATTCAAGACTGTTTTTAATTTAGAATTGAAATAAGCATCTACGTCACCGGTTAGTCTTAAAAGAGAAAATTTATTTGAAATATCAGTTATACTAGTATTCAGTTCCATTTTGCTATATGTTTAATGCAATAAATATCCTCTGCTTTTTCGAAAAGTGTCCTACTCAATGGCAATCCCTCAGTCGTTCATTTCATTCACTATTTCCCTGACTACTTTCTCACGGAATTCATGGCTCACCATAGCAGATTCAATTATCTTTCTTTTTAATTCCGGATCGTCTTGCAGATAATCAGAGATCTCCTCAGCTATTTCTTCAGCCAATTCTCTAACAACTTCCGGGTTGTTTTTAATCTCTTTTATGAGTTCATTTATAAATTGTTTATCATTCAAGAAAGCTTCAACATCTGTTTTTTTAATATCCATAATTACCTACATTTATTATTTAATTATAAAATTTACGCGTTCAATTGCTATCCTCTGAACTTTTTAGGCCGTTTTCCATTTTCAGTTGTCACTCTTCCACTTTCCTTCTTCATTTCAGTTACTTCCCGTTCCACTTTTGAGCCACGTTGATTGCCTTCATTTCTTTGCTCACTCGTCATTTCCAGTTCATCATATGCTGCACCAATGACATTCTTTGCTGCATTTATTATACCTTTCGCTTGTTGTAAAGATAAATCGCACGCTTCAACTAAAGTTTCCGGATCCGTCCTGGCCAACGCCATTATACTATCAAACCCTTCTCTTTTGAGTTTATAAGATACTATCTCGCTAACTCCGTTTATCTTCCCCAATAACTTTTCTTTATCTGTATGCATCAATTTACATATGCATTAATGGTCATGCCTTCAACTTCTCAATGCGCTCTTAAGTTATATACCCACTTAGCATAAAAATTAAACATTAAGCATCAGAAAAGATCATGCACGCAGCAAGATTTGCAGAGATACCTCCGTACCTCTAATGAAAAGAATAAATTGTTATTATAAATGCCTGCTCAGCGACAGCATGTTCACCAATGATTATTGTCAAAGTATGTTCAAATAATATAAAATATTATACTAAAAATAAAAATATATCGTGAATAAACCTTTAGTATAAACCGTATTTTTTACGTAATTATTTACTATATAAATTTGTCATTGTTTATACTACAAATTGGAAATTGGGCAAAGGAATGAAGCTTAAAGGAGAGATTTAGTCCAGAAGCTTTTCCTGAATAGCATACCGCATTAACTCTGAATTATTTTTCAATTCCATTTTCACCAGGATGCGTGCCCGGTAAGTACTTATGGTACTCACACTTAGGTGTAGTTCTTCAGAAATTTCTGAAACCGTTTTGCCGAATCCGATCATCCGTAAAATTTGAAACTCCCTATTGGACAGCCGTTGATAAGGAACTTCCTCTTTATCCTTATCAATGTCAAATGCTAATTGTTGCGCAACACGACTGCTGATGTATTTCTCGCCTGATGCTACAATCCTGATTGCTTCTATCAAACTTTCTGCGATACTGTCCTTATTAAGAAACCCAAAGGCACCTGCTTTCAATGCCCGAATAGCAAATTGTTCTTCCTGATGCATGCTAAGTATTAAAACACGAATTTCAGGATGCTCTCTTTTAAGTTGCTCGAGGAGTGCCAATCCGCTAACACCAGGCATTGTAATGTCAAGGATAAGAACGTTTGGAGCCGTGGATAGCAGCTTTGTCATCATTTCCAGTCCGTTTTCAGATTCGCATATGACCTTCATATCTTTATGTTCCGCTATTATGTGTTTCAACCCGGTGCGCACAACAGGATGATCATCGGTAATATGAATATTAATCATGCGGAAACACTTTTATTAATTGAACTCAAGGGAATCTCAACTGCAATAGTTGTTCCTTGTCCGGCAATACCGTTTATATCTATATTTCCATTTAACTGAAGTACGCGTTCTTTCATACCCAGTAGCCCAAATGACTTAAGATAAGAACTTTGATTTTTTGTAATACCAACACCATTATCTTTTATTTTCAAAACCAAATTATCAGCAACTTTCATGAGAGATATGGAGACCTTGGTTGCCCTCGCATGGCGAGTAATATTTGTCAGGGATTCCTGAATTATTCTATAAATTGACGTTTCTTTCTCGTTATCGAAGGATATCTGATCAGGCAGTAAACTTAACTCACATTCTATCTTCGTTAGTTTCCGAAAATCCTGAACATGCGCTTCAATGGCAGATGACAGCCCCAGATCATCTAAAGTGGCGGGTCTTAGATTAGATGAGATCCTTCTAACTGATTGGATCGCACTATCAACAAGTTTTAACATAGATATCCTTCTTTCGCTTGAATATTCTTTCTGCTCATTAAACAAGGATAAATCCACTTTAAGAGAGGTTAATATTTGTCCCAATTCATCATGAATTTCCCGAGCTATGCTTTTACTTTCTTTTTCTCTCAGGTTTTGTAAGTTTCTATAAAGAAAACGTAGCTCCCGCTGTGAACTTTTTAATTCTTCCTCCATCAGTTTCCTGACCGAAATATCACGGATAATCCCCTGACATCCAAGATCATTGTCTTCATCTGAGCTACGTGCAGAAGAAGTAATGAGGCAGCTTATCTCAGTTCGATCCTTCTTGTGAAGATCAACCTCAAAATCCCTGACAAAACCACTCTTTCCCATTTCTTGCTGATAATCTTTACGATCATTGGGATGTACAAATAAATCATAAAGTTTTATGTTCAGGAATTCTTTCTTACTATATCCAAAAAGATCCAATGCCGCGCCGTTAGCATCAGTGAATTTTCCTTGCGTAGTTGAAATATAAATTGCATCCTTGCAATCTTCAAAAAGAGTTCGGAATTTTTCTTCACTTACACGAAGAGCTTTATCTGCCAGCTTCTTTCTTTCCATAATGTCTATAGCAACACATACTATTCCTTCGATTTTATTTTTTGCGTCAAGCATTACTGAACTTGAAAACAAAACAGGGATTCTTATACGTTCTTTCGTTATGTAATTAATATCAATATTTTTGGTCACACCATGTTCAATTGAATCTTCATTTCCCTTCTGTTCAATTAGGTTAACTTCTCCAGTTATTGTACTAAATGGTTTTCCAAGTAGTTCTTTTTCCTGATAACCTAATGTGTCTAGCAATGATTGATTGGTTGTTTGAATAAAAGATTTAGAATCTACAACAACAAGCATATCAAGCATACTGCTGAAAACATTTTCAAGATAATCGCGGGAAATAGCAGACGATTGTAATTCTTCCGAAAGCATATTTAATCCCATCCCAATTCCTGCAAAAACTGAATATTCCTTTGGAATTTCCAGTCTACTCTCGAAATCAAGTTGAGCTATGGAGGTGATAGCTTGTAGGATTTCTCTCGAGCTGGCCTGGGCTTGTCGATTTTCATCTTCAATTTTAGATAAATGATATTGCAAATCCTCTGAAAGATGAAGCAACCCGGCATAGATAACCTTTAAGTCTTCTCTTTCTTCCTCAATAATGGTATTTTCCGTAATAGAAAGTTTCCCCTTGGCTATCTCGACCAAATAGTCAATAATTTGTTTTGTGTCAATTTTGCTATCTGAAGGCATTCGATCAAACTTTTTTAGCTTTTTCGATCTCGTTAAGGGCATCCTGAAATGATTTTACGACAGAAAAGTTTCCCTTTTCAAACATGAATGAAAATACAAAGGTTGCAGCAATATTGAGTAGTAAATTCATTTCTGTATATGCAACGGCATACTTTATATTTTTCATTCTCTTTTGAAATTGTTCTTTTATTTTTACCCTGATAGCTGCGTTAGGCCGGTGTGTTTCAACCAGATCTATAATCAAATAGTACTTTTGAATATTCATGGAAAGTTCATCAACCCGGTTAAACATTATTTCTAAAGAAAATTCACTTGGAACCGGGATCTGATGGAGTACTATGCAGTCGGAACCATACAGTTCAACTCTATCCCTGATAGCTTGAATTTCATCCTCGGTACTATGTGATTCATATGGGCGGTCCTTGATTATAGTTAGCATAATATTTTCTTCTCGGGGTGATATAACCTTTACTCTTTTATATATATTTTTTGAGCCATAATATTGCTTTTTGTTCATTGGTAAAGAGTCTTGTTGGGGTGGCCGGTTTATTGATTCCCATATAAAAATTACAAATTACCTGGCTGATCATACCATCAGTTAATAAAGCGATAGAGCTAAAATAATCCGTTACCTCAGCGCTACTATAATAATCCCTCGATTCCTTAGTTAGAGAAATATTACCCCTAGTATCAATTAATAGGGGCCTTTTTTGATAATGGCCTACTTTTCTATTTGCCGCCACATTTTCTTTTGATGTTCCCAAATCCTCTCCATAATTTTTCTTTCCTGTATAGTGTATTATACCGTCCTCACGAAGGTAGGTCGCTCCATTCTCGGTTTCTATGATCGGGATGTTATTTGATTCTTCCATTGAAATAGCAGTTTTAGAATTTAATTGAATGTTTTTAACCATTCGACGGCCTTGGCTTCGTCCGTAAACAGCTTAGTTGTTTTTTTTGGTTTATTAAATCCCATAAAAAAATTTCCAATTATTCTGCTGACCTCATTTCCGATCAATATAGCGCACGCTTTATAAGCTCTTACATAATCGTCAGAGGCATAATAGTCTCTGCATTGCTTGTCAATTGAATTAGAATCTCTGATATCAACCAATAATGGACAGGCCTGATTATCGTTTACTTCTAAAATTCTTTGAAAGTTTGCTTTACCATCCTCCAGTGTTTGGGTAAAATCCGGTTTTGCTATTGCGTAAGTGATCTTCGTAACACGATCATGCCAATAAATCCCTGTCCTGGATTCAAGAATTTTCGTGTCTTTTGGTGGTTCCATGCTGTCATATTATGTTTATAGCTTGGTGTTTTTATATTTTATCATCTCGACCTTTGTGCCACTGCCAATTACTGAAAAATACTTTACTTCATCTATTAGTTTATTAATAAGCAGAAATCCGGTTCCAGAATTGTCACCTTCATCGCCCTCTACGTCCGCTGAACCGGAAGGTTTGAAAATACTTGTATCAAACCCTTTACCATCATCCTCAACTATAATTTTAAGCTTGTCCGGATATACTGAAATACCTAGTTTAATTGAATTATCAGAATTCTCACCTTCATATCCATGCTGTATCGTGTTTATACAAACTTCGCTAATTCCGATCTTGAGATCTTCAATATCCTCCATTGAAAACTCCATTCTCTCACCAATTGCCGCAATACTTAGCCGTATCATTCCTATATATTCCATTTTTGCTGGAATATTGATTTCTACAACCTCCGGTTTTATATGTTTATCTGCCTTTTCCACAAAATAGCCACCAATGGTAAATCAACTCTTAGCGAATCTATTAAGAATATGGGATTAGAAAAGTACGAAAATATTTCAGTTTATTATATATATAAGGTTCAGGTATATATATTCAACACATCTCACATACATACTGCTTATTCAAAACTCAAGTTTGCTAAGGGTAC
>JACZTA010000174.1 GCA_022573915.1 Bacteroidota bacterium
GAGCAAAGAAGAAGAGATATTACCAAGCAATATCTAAACATATGTACAAACTTACGGTTGGAAGAATTCAGCAACTATTAAGCCATTCGAAGATAGATATTAAAATCAATCTTCTTTGTTCCATTTACGTTAGAGGTAACCTTAAGTATTCTTAAATCTGCCTTGGGATCGGAGGCCCAAGGATCGTCTTTTATATAAGGATCTCCTTTCAAATAGACCTGGGAGATCAACTCTTTATGCCCATCTGCTTTCACTCTGAAATGAAAATGCTGCGGCCTTAGTTGTCCGGCATTGAGATAGCGTCCCGGCAGGATCGTCCTAAACTTATAGTTGCCATCTGCTTTCGTAAACCAGCGTGCACGATGCAAGAACTCAGCTGACCTGTGATCGTATTCCCCCTCTGCATCAGCATGCCAAAGATCTACCATTGCATTTTTTAACGGCGTGACACAGTCTTCGGAAAACACTGTACCATTTATTATCGTTTGATCCCCCTCTATCCCATCAAAGGTGAGATCGGTTCTAATGGGTGCATCTGCGCGGTAGAAGGGGCCTAGAATATCGGAAGTGGTTTTACAATCACCCGTTATTTTATCATTTTGGAGAATTGTACATCCAAATGTAGAGATAGCAAATGCAAAGACCCCATTGACTCTTAAGAATTCTCTTCGTTCCATGATTTGATTTTAAATAAATATGCAATTGCTATGCCATTAATTACGGTTCGAAGATCTCCAGTCCCGGATAAAATGCTCCCCATGCAAACCAGTATCCCATAAATGAAGTGGTTGGTTTAAGTCTTTGTCCTTTGTTAGGGCCAAAAACGGCATACCCGAACATATCATATTGTGTTCCCTGACTGTCTTCCAAAATTATAGGAAGTTGATCTTGCACTGCCTGAAGTTTTACTCCTGTTCCATCCTCCAACCTGGCATGAAAAGAGACGATAAAATTATCGTTTGTACTACCTGCCAGAATTATCTCTTGTCCCATGAAGCGATCTTTTATCAGTACGATCCCATCCTGAAAGCTTGAAAAGCGATAAACTTTAGCAACACCTTTTCTAATGACACCATGAACCCTCTCCTTAGCAGGAAGCCGATCATCCTTCGGTTTCACTTTAAAGATCATATAGTTGTGATTGGTTCTGTAGTCCTGATACGGGTATGCGAAGTAATCACGCTTATAACCTGTGTTAGGCGTTACAATAGTTGAACCTGGAAAGCTGGTTTTCCATGTTTTCCAAGTTGTTTCTATAACCATTTGGGTCTCTGCTTTTTTGCCTCTCCGTTCCCCGTTGCAGCTTTCCAACCCCATCTGGGTCCAATGGCTTTCGGTAGCTCTGTCGTACGGCAGCAGGTTCGATTTGTAAAGTAATCCGGAGACACCAAACGTGGTTAATTCTCCATCAATCATCCTGTTCCAACTCATACCTGTACCGGTGAGCGGACAATAATTAATACATATAGCCACGTCTTCCAGTTCATCGTTTATTATCTCATGCCAGTACAGGATTGAATGTGGGTAAGCCTTGGATTCGTTTCCGAATGAAATGCCAATGACCAGGTCGTCATCCTTTAGAAAACCAACCTCAGGTACCTTTACCAGTTCAGGCTCCTCCAATGCCGGAATGGCGTCCTTGTCAACTCCCCCATCGAGAATTTCATCAGCCGTGATACTCCATTCCGACTGTACGTACTTGCTGGGTTGTGAGCAAGAGAAAAGTACGATAAAACACAATGTTGAAGTAAATAAAAGTCTGTAAATCAATGCTTTAGATATAGTTTATTAAATGAAGATTAGGGAAAGCAATTAATTAATGAACAATTTCCGTCTGAGGGCCGCTTCCCGGGTTTGAAACTCTAAAATATACATTCCGGAATTTAAGTTCCTTATATCTAATTTGTAAAATTCGGAGGTAAACGTCCCACTCCGCATAGTTCGACCCTCGATTGAGTATAATATTATCTTCCAATCCAGAGGCAGATTGGGATTAATAATTCTTATTTGCAACGTGTTACCCCGTTGTTCAAACAAGAACACATCTGGCGGAATAGATATTTGCATATTTGAAGTTATCATGGTCTCACCCGCCTTCAATCCCTTGCCATCAACATCTTCGTATGCATAATCCTTAACTGTAAAGACATTACCGAGTGAATCCACGTCCAACCTTGCCCATCCATAGTATATTTTGGAATTCTTGTAGAATCTAAGTCCAAGGTATTTGTCTTGTGCCCCGTTCCAAACACCCAGTCCAAATGGAGACATCAGCATATGCCCGTTGTTATTATCGCTCCAAATTGTTTGATTTGGACCGATCGAATCACTAAAGTTAAAGGCATGTGGCGAATGGTTGGCACCCACTGCCGCTCCCAACACTTCGTTCGAATCAATTGATAAGATAGTAATGCCTTGCCCCGTTGAGATGAGCCATACTCCATATTCCGTATTCCCGTCATTATCAAGATCCAGGAAGTAGCTACCGAAAGGTTGAACTACCACGCTATCGGGCTTTATGTCGGTGTAAATTATCTTCCCTGAAGCCGTAGCCGATAATACGAGGGAAAAAACCATACTTGTTATGAACTTCATCAGTTTTAGAATTCAAAATTTAAAACTTAAAATTAATCAAAGTTTAACTCCCGCCTGCGCTATCACCTTCGTTACACTTCGGTGATTGCGAAAAGCTACGACGGGCACGCAAACTCTCACTCCCATTCTCACTCTCATTCTCATTCTCATTCTCTCTTTCCTTACACCTTTGCGACCTCATCCGGTTGATCCTTTGTAAATTCTCCGGAGGTAGAAGCTCCCCAGTCTCTGCAAAATCGTTCTTTGTACTTTTCCTTTTGTTCCGGAGACATATTTTGGAATTTTCGCATCATTCTATGCCTCCACATTCCACCATGCCTGTGACGACCCCACCCTCGTCCGAAGCCGCCAAATAATAATTTGCTTAAGACCAGCAGGCCGATCGCTTGAATGAAAGTAATTGGGACTGCTGCAGAAAATAACGCTGGGATGAGCCAGTTCCAAATTGTCATAACGACGAAGCCAAAAACCAATACAGCTGCGGCAACAAATAAAATGCCGCCTGCTATTCTTTTAAACCACCAATTTTTCATGATATTAAATTTTTTAGTTAATAAATTCTAAATACAATTCTTGTAAACGTTCTCTTAAATAAACAACCGCGTACCTTTTTCTGGAAATCAATGTGTTAATTGGTATTCCGGTTACGTCTGAAATTTCTTTAAAACTTTTATCCTCCAGTTCATGTTTGATGAATATTTCCTTTTGTTCTTCCGGTAATTCATCAAGAGCTCTTTCCAATTCTTCCCATACCCTTGCATGTGTATATATTTGTTCGGGATTGGTTGACTCGTCAAAAAGCAGATCAGCCGGATTTATAGGATCATCGTCCTTCTCTCCCTTAATATATTTGATCGATTCCGGTTTTTTCTTGCGATAAAGGTCTATAACCTTGTTTCGGGCTACAGTGAATAACCAGGATCCGACCCTTTCGATCGACTCAAACCAATCGTCCGTGTCTGAGAGTTGAAAGAAGACATCTTGCAAGATATCCTCCGCATCCTCAGCCGATGTAACCTGTCTTCGAATAAAAGAACGAAGTCGATCACCTTCCCTTTTAAATACATCTTGAATACCAGATCTTTTTTTATCCGCCATATACAGTTCCGGAAGTGTTGTCGTGTCCATCTATTATGTTAGACGGATGAGCGATTGAAATATTTTAAATTAACGGAAAAAAAGAAAATAAATTCCTGCAGCTTTATTCCTGGCAAAAAGAAAAGGCGGTTAGAATCCGAAATAGTGAATCTATTTGGGAGAACTATTGAACAATAAGCTTGGTATGCGAGCGCAAAGTACCTGCAGTTATTTCAAGGATATACATTCCTCTGGGTACAGGGCCAAGATCTAATTGATATAATTGGTTTATCATGGATTTATCAATACTGTCAAAATATACCCGTTGACCCCGGAGATCATAAACTGCAAGATCCATACTAGAGGATTCCAGGTACTGAATGGCTATTAAGTAAGCTCCCTCGGATGGATTGTTCGTTACATGAATTAACTGAGGAGGTTTTCGATAGTCTATCCCCGAAAAATGAATCACCTTCACTCCTTTAGGGGCAGAATCAGAGCAACCATTCATATTGATTTTCACCATATTATAAATCCCCTCTATTCGCGCCCATAAGAAATTAGTGTCTGCTCCGGGAAATATGAAACCATTTCTAAACCATTGACTGGATCCTCCCATAGAGCCGGTCAAAAGCACGCTGTCATTGGTATTATAATAAGCCGAATCGGGAGGAGTTAGACTAACTATGGGAATATTCGTGGTGTTAACGACCAAACCGGTTAAAGCACTGTCGGTAGTGACACAAAATGAATTTATGACGATGCAATTATAAGTAGCAGGAGTAACTCCTGCCAAACGTTGAAAGGTATCGTTGGGGAGGATAATACCATTCTTGTACCATTGGTACGAGTTGCCAACGCTCGCGTTGATAGTGAGTATTTCATTAGTGCAATATGGGTTCTGTCCAAGTGGTTTAATCACCGGTTTTCCGCAACTATATTTTTCCACTCCTTTAATGATATAAAGCGATCCGGTAGAGAAACTGGTGGTTCCTCCACTTGTGTCGCGAACATAAGCGTCATCATTAAGATCAGTAAATAAGAAATCACCCGAACCAAGATATAAGAGTCCTGTTCCTTCGTCGGTATTCAAGCCTGACATTGTTATATTCGTGACTGTTTTAGCAATAGGATCAACCTTCTCCCAGATCAATGTGTCAAATCCCGATGCATGGTAAATCATATTATTTTCCTTGCATATTGCAATCGTTTCTCCACCATCACCATTGCCTAACGCCATAACAAATACTGTCTTTGCGCTATTCGGATCGATAGTGTATAGGGATTCCGGTACAGTAGCGCCATCCCCGGTGACTCCGTAGAGGACTCCTGAGTTGTCGAAAGTAATTCCGGCAAATTTATCACCCAGATCACCTCTATCCTTCACAGTACCGGTAATGGGATTTACTATCCCCAGTCTTCTGTCAGTCGAACCAGATACGGAGTAAACCAAATAGTAATCACCGGTAAGTGGCTCGACCGACATTCCCTGGGAGCCCACAATTGTAAAGCCCGAAACCTTCATAGTTACAGAATACTGAACGTTCATATTAACATCATCCACAATTCTGATTACGTCATCACCTGTAACAGTTATTACAAAATAATTTTGAGCCAACGTATTATTGAAACAGGTAGTAATCAATATAAATGAAAGAGTCAAGAGAAGAGTTAACTCGCGAAAAGACTTCATTCGGGATTAGATTTGGTTATGCAAAGTTAGAACATTTTAGAACGTAACGGTAACCAAGTTGGTACAAATTCGAGTTTTAGTAAATATTTAAGGATTAAAAATATTCACGGTTTGAAAAGAATTAAGGTAAGCGCGATTAAAAAAGAGGGTAGAATTGCGAAGGTAGTCTGTGCAAGGGTTATAAATGAACAAGCAGCTTCCTTCTTTTATATTTTCAACAACACCATTGAAACCGGCAAAAGGTAATGCCGGGCATCCAAAGCTTCTTCCCAGACAACCATGTTCCTTGATGAAACTCTCGTCCACATATTCAGCTGCATGAATGACTATATTTCTTGCTCGCGCTTTATCGTTGATGCGTTTTTCGAGTCCATCTAATTTGATGGATAATCCATTCTTGCCATAATACGTTTCGGCAGTCTTATAAAAACCCAGACTACTTTTAAACGAATTATGTTCATTAGAAAAATCATTTGCGAATTCGTAACCTGTATTTTTCCCATGTGCGACCAGGCTCTTACAGAGTATTTTTTGTTCCTGATGATTTATAACAAAAAACCTTTCTGCGCTTGAAGATTTGCTAAAGTCTATGATTACTAAAGGCGTTCCTACTGCTAACTCGTTGCCGGAGATTAAGGAGAGATACCCTCTCATCCCAAACTTTAATGCATTAAAATTCAGATCAGGGTCATCTAACTTTTGATAGAAGGCAGTCAGCTCCTGAATGAACATGTATTCCTGCTCATTTACCGGCTGCCTGAGGTCAGCGATATCATTATACGCTGTCTGAGGTAATGCCCAAACCAATAGAAAAGTCAGTGATACTAACAGTTTACGTTGTTTATTCATTTCGTCGACAAAAATAAATAATATTTGAAACAAAAAAAACCTATGAAAGAATTATATATCTACTCAGACCAGAATGCAGCACTTAGTGCTTCAAAAAAAAGATCCCTGGAACGAAGTGGTACGGATGCATTGGACAATGCGGTGAAGCAGGATTGGTAGAACTCATCCCGCGAAAGGTCTCCAAGAAAATAATAATAAATAAGATTTTCCAGTTTCTTCCGTGGCCATTGTTTGTGAGCGTTAAGTTCGTTGTTCGTACCTCTTAGATTGCCGACCAAACGCCGGCCAACAGCCGTGGCTTCTATTTTACTCAACTTATGGACATTATAAGCGCGCAACCAATTGTCTTGGTTAACAAATTCATTCAGTGCTGCGGTACGCCTATTTTTTAACAGCAATTTAAAACCCGAGTCTTTTGATTGAGAGTATTGCCTGAGCGGTTCAATTACGGCATCCGGTTTTAGACCGGGCATCCAGTCTATCAATAATATAGTACCGGTGTGGTTTAGCCATGCGCTTCGTACAGATTTTTCTTTTTCCAATTCACATAGGAGTGGATAAGCTTCGCTTCCGCATCCTATGGATGGTAATGCAGGACAAACCAGTGCGATTTCAAATAGTTCGATGTTGGTAAAATCTTTCGCACCCGGTTTGGGTCCTGAGGATTGATCTACTTCAAATCCAATTTGTTTGATCAGTTGTAAGATACCACCGGTGGAGATCAGCGCAGGATTATATGATATGAAAAGCAGTTCTTTCCGGCCTATGTTATCAACAGAGAGGATTCCTCCGATTTTTACGATGTGAGGAACCAATAAGGTCATGATTTCCTGCGAGGTGAATCCAGGTATTTTTACTACCAACTCATTAGATCGCGTCTGATCATTCTGAACAAGAGCCTGAGCTGTAAGGCTTATTGCACAGCATATACTAATTAGCAGTAAAAATTTATAAACTTTCATCTTATCTTCAGATAGTTGTCAATTCTTAAGTTTTTCCCTTTCCTGGCCGTTCAGGCTTTGCACAACCATCTCGTAAGAATGGTCGATCCACTCATAGACTTGCTCATCGCTTAACTTTCCCTGCAAACTAACGGTATTCCAATGTTTTTTATTCATATGCCAGCCGGGCCGAACCTCAGAATAATTTTCGCGCAATTCCAGAGCCAGCACAGGATCACATTTTAGATTTATACTCTCAAAGTTATCAATATTGGTAAGGGCAAACATCTTTCCCGCCACTTTTAGTACCAACACCTGGTCGTCAAACGGCATCCCCTCGTCTGTCCCTTCCTTTGCAAGGCAAAAATCCCTAAATTCTTCAATATTCATTTTATTTCACAATAGTTTTCAAAAGTTTCTATCATATCTTTTGCACCCATTCCTATCGCTTCCAGCATGTCATCGCAGGCTGATTGTTTAAGTATCTCGACCTGCTTTTCGGACATACCGTGATTTTGGCTCAAATACTTGTGCAATTTAGCTAATCCCCTATTTCGAAGTGCAATGGTGGCTCCTGGAGTCACGTTTAGGACATAATCAAGATCCTCAATAGCCTCATCATAAAACTGTAGTTGGATATAACAACTTGCCCTGCTCAGATAGGCAAACAATCCGCTTGCATCTCTCAATATGATCTCTGAGAATCCTTCGATCGCCTCGTCGAATCGAGCTTCTTCCATTAGAATTTCAGCACGCGTGTACCTGGAATTCATCCAATCCGGTCTCAAACGAATTGTTTTATCAAGATATTCAATTGCCCGGTCAGCATCTCCATTCACCTTGTACAATGCTGTACCCAGGTAAGCGTATGCTTCAGCATCTAATATGTTTTTTTGAATGGCTCGTCCAAAATAATCTATACATGCATCAAATTCACTCATATTGAATAAGTCCAATCCCAATTCAAAATAGTTAACGGCCGGATCCCAATCAAAATATTCCATTCCTTTTTCATCGATATAATAATCTATCCATTCGTTTCGAATTAATGCAAGTCCATTTTCAAATGATTCAGCCCGGGTGAACCTGGGGGGAATCACGACCTTTCCTTTTTTATTAATATAACCCCAAAGCTTGTTAAATTTTACCGGTGCTATGCCATTAGCGAATTTGCCTGCGCTGTCGTATTCAAAAGCAATAATCGTCCTTCCTTTTTTATCAATAAATCCCCACTTTCCATTTAATTTTA
The DNA here is from genome assembly GCA_022573915.1 of Bacteroidota bacterium. Taxonomy (GTDB): domain Bacteria; phylum Bacteroidota; class Bacteroidia; order Chitinophagales; family JACZTA01; genus JACZTA01. The sequence continues at coordinate 8,405 of JACZTA010000174.1, forward strand.
CGGGAGCCAATCCCCTGTTAAACTGACCGGCTTCTTGAAACTTCATTTGAATCTTTAACTCACCTTTGTTATCCATATAACCCCAGGAAGATGAGTCG
>JACZTA010000175.1 GCA_022573915.1 Bacteroidota bacterium
CGATCAGACCTACAAGACATTGCGGGGTATGGGAATAGAATATATCAGTACGATACAGGAGATGCCCATTGAGTTGATGGAAAGTGTACTGGGTAAGAATGGAATAGTGATCTGGAAAAAGGCACAAGGATTGGATAATACTCCGGTCGTACCTTATAACGAACGAAAATCAATTTCCTCGTCGATCACTTTCGAGCGCGATACCATTGATGTACGAAAACTAAAGGAGATCCTTGCCACCATGGCAGAGAAGCTGGCTTATTATCTTAGGAATGGCAGAAAGCTCACTTCCTGTGTTACCGTGATAGTACGCTATTCTGATTTTCAAACCCAGAGCCATCAGCTAAGGATACCTTATACTTCCTGCGATCACATACTCATAAAAAAAGTGATGGAGTTGTTCGATAAACTCTATAACCGCAGGGTCCTGGCCAGGCTGGTAGGGGTGCGATACAGTCATCTGGTGCAAGGGTGTTACCAGATAAATTTATTTGACGATACACAGGAGATGATCAACCTCTACCAGGCCATGGACAGGATACGCAATCGCTACGGACAAAATGCTATAAAGCGTGCTATAACAATGGATACGAGAGGAATAGGACAGATGGTTAACCCTTTCAACGGGCAGCCACCTGTGATCCCGGCTCATCGAAGAATTTAATGTTACTCAACTGCCATACATATTATAGTTATAAATACGGGACGGTTTCTATCGAGCAGCTTTTGCAGGAAGCAAAGGATAAGGGTTATAACTCTTTTGCATTAACAGACATCAATAGTACCTCGGCTTGCCTCGAATACATTCGGCAATGTCAGGGTGAAGGGATCAATCCGGTTGTTGGAATTGATTTTCGAAATGGGGTGGAACAAAAATACATTGGTATTGCCCGCAATAATGATGGTTTTCGGGAATTGAATGAGCATCTTTCTGCCTTTCTTCATGCAGATGAATCATTTTTTCCCAGGGCGCCATTATTTGAAAATGTATATGTGATCTATCCATATGGAAGTATCGAACACCACTCGTTAAGGGAAAATGAATTTGTTGGGGTCAGGTATTCAGAGTTGAGTAAGGTTAGGTTTTCAAAATGGAAAGAGCATGAGGATAAACTGGTGATACTGCACCCGGTTACATTTAGTAACAAGAGGGGTTATAATGCGCACCGGTTGTTAAGGGCTATTGACAATAACACACTCCTCAGTAAATTATCATCTGTTGAGCAGGCTCAACCGGATGAGATAATGCTTTCACAGGAAAAAATGAAGGAGCTATTTAAGGATTTTCCTGAGATCATTAAAAACACAAAAAGATTATTGGATGATTGTGCAATAGGGTTCGATTATTCTACTCCAAAGAACAAACAGAGTTTTACTAATTCGCCGGCAGAAGACCTGGAACTGATCCGGCGTGAATGTTTGGAGGGGATGAAATATCGTTTCGGCAATCCTTCACAATCTGTTTTAGACAGGATGGAGAAGGAGTTGAAGATCATCAACGATATGAAATTTTGTTCTTATTTCCTGATCAATTGGGATATGGTGAATTATGCCCGTATGAAGGATTATTATTATGTAGGAAGGGGGAGTGGTGCCAACAGCATGGTGGCTTACCTATTACGTATCACCGATGTAGATCCCCTGGAACTCGATCTCTATTTTGAACGCTTCATCAACCCTGCCAGAACCAGTCCGCCCGACTTTGACATTGACTTTTCTTCAAAAGAAAGGAATGACGTTACCAAATATCTCTTCGACAGGCATGGATGGGATCATACTGCATTAGTAGGAACCTATAATACTTTTCAGTACAGATCGATGATACGTGAGTTAGGAAAGATATTCGGATTGCCGGCACATGAGATAGATAAACTGCAAGCTGCAAGGAGTTTTAGTGGGATTGACGAGATAGGTCGGTTGGTAATCAAATACAGCAAATTGATCAATGGGTTTCCGAGTTATTTGAGTGTTCATTCCAGTGGAATTCTTATTTCAGATGCTCCCATCAGTACTTATTCTGCTACAATGATGCCACCGAAAGGATTTCCTACGGTTCATTTTAGTATGATAGAAGCGGAGGATATAGGTTTGGCAAAATTTGATATTCTGGGTCAGAGAGGGTTAAGTAAGATCAAGGATTCGAAGGAGATCATCCGGTTGAACACAGGTGATGAGGTTGACATTCATGACCTGAATAAATTCAAGAAGGATGAAAAGGTCAAGCAGTTACTCAAAAATGGTTTAGCCATCGGTTGTTTCTATGTTGAATCCCCCGCTATGCGTATGCTCTTGAAAAAATTGAACGCAGATGATTATAGACGATTAGTGGCTGCCAGTTCCATCATAAGGCCCGGGGTTTCTCAATCCGGTATGATGCGGGAATATATTCTTCGATACCGTGAACCCGAAAGAAGAAAAGTAGAAAGAGATAAACTTCCCGAGCTATATGACATCATGGCTGAGACTTATGGGGTAATGGTTTACCAGGAGGATGTAATAAAGGTGGCTCATTATTTTGCAGGACTTACCTTGGCAGAAGCCGATGTTCTCCGAAGAGGCATGTCGTGGAAATTCAAAAAAAGAAATGAATTTGATAAGGTTCGTGGTAAGTTCTTTTCTAATTGCAGGAACAAAGGTTATCCCAATGAGGTGATCTCAGAAGTATGGCGACAGATCGAAAGCTTTGCTAACTATGCTTTTTCCAAGGGCCATTCTGCTTCCTATGCCGTTGAAAGTTATCAGGCATTATATCTTAAAGCATATTATCCTTTGGAATATTTGGTAGCGACAATTAATAATGGAGGTGGATTTTACCGCACTGAGTTATACATACATGAAGCACGGATGCATGATGGTATAATTGAATTGCCTTGTATCAATAAAAGTGATGCTTTCACAAATATTTCCGGTAAAACCATTCATCTTGGTTTAGGATTAATGCGTGATCTTGCTGTTGACAGCATTCATGCAATATTGGTTGAGCGTTATCGAAACGGACCATTCAGGAATTTACAGGATTTCTTAAAACGTGTTCCGATATCCATTGAACAACTTCGTCTTCTCATTCGAATTGGAGCATTCAGGTTTACAAAAAAGGAAAAGAAGGAATTATTGTGGGATGCTCATTTTTTATTAAAGGGTGTGAAAAAATCAAACCCGGCGGCGAAATTATTCAATGTTGATGTGAAAGAATTTAAACTTCCCACACTTTATAAACATGAATTGGAAGATGCTTATGATGAGATAGAAATGTTGGGTTTTTCAGTTAACACCTCCCCATTTGCAATGTTGGAAGATCTACCTGAAATTTCACTCACTGCAAAGGAATTGCCTTTATATATCAATAAGAAAGTAGAGATCGTAGGATATCTGATCAACACAAAAGGAACACAAACCATTGATAAAAAACATATGAGCTTTGGTGTGTTTGTCGATCAGGAGGGGCAATGGATCGATACGGTACAGTTTCCAAACATCTCTGCACGATTTCCTTTTAGAGGGCCCGGGTGTTATCTCATTAAGGGAGTAGTAAAGGAGGATTTTGGTTTTATAAGTATTGAAGTAGTGGAATTACATCGCCTGCCTAATAGAGATATGGAAACCGGATCGACAAGGTTGCGTTCAACAGAAAGCTTTTATAATGGTCGTGGAAGACTCAAAAGGCATTGACCCATGATCGATATCTATACAATTGCTTCCAAACCTTATCATATTGCAGACAAGTGCCGGTTAGAGAGAAATTTCAAATATATAACGGCATACCAGGCACGCCCGGGAATGATCTTGCCCATCATCATTAAGGAATCGGATCATTCCAAATTGATTATGGCAAGGTGGGGGATAGAGTCAAAAAAAGAGAAAATGGCTACAATTATTGGCACGGACAGGATACTATCCAATCGCCCATATAATATCTGGATAAGGAACCAGCGCTGCGCCGTGCCTGCGAATTGTTTTTTTGGGATAAATAAAAAGCAGGTTTTTCTGATTAGGTTGGTCAACCCACGACTCTTCTGCATGGGTGGGATGTTTACAAAAACCAAGGAAACTGAAGATGGAAAAACAGAGTACCAATTTATCCTTCTCAAGACTGAAAGTGCAGATATTTTATCTTCGAATATCAAGGAAATGCCTGTGATGTTCTCTACCGCAAACATGCATACCTGGCTTCAATCCAAACATATTTCGTCCATAATGGATTTTGCCGACCGCTCCGGCAGTCATTGGTTCGATTTCTTCAAGGTTGATCCTAAAATTCTTGATGAGAAAATAAACGACAAGAATCTTCTCAAGCCTGTTGGAGTGACCCTGCAACAGCTCAAAAAACACAAGGAAAAATTGGATTCAATAGAATTTGAGGAGGAGCGGGCGAATAGGAGGAGTATGAAACATTAATTTTACTCCGGGCTAAAGCCCTGATTTGTTTGATTCATCACTCCGCGCTAAAGCGCGGAGTGAAATCAGCAATATTACAGGAGTGTATTCATTTTACCTCGTGCTTTAGCGCGGGGTAAAGAGGAACAAAAAATAGGGGCTTCAGCCCCGTCTACTCATTTCTTATTGAATTATTCTCATGGATTTACCAGATTTGACCCCGGGTTAAAGCGCTAAAACCCTTGGTTCGGAGGTTACATCACTCCGCACTAAAGCGCGGAGCGAAATCAGCAATATTAAAGGAGTGTATTCATTTTACCCCGTGCTTTAGCGCGGGGTAAAGAGGAACAAAAAATAGGGGCTTCAGCCCCGTCTACTCATTTCTTATTGAATTATTCTCATGGATTTGCCAGATTTGACCCCGGGTTAAAGCGCTAAAACCCTTGGTTCGGAGGTTACATCACTCCGCACTAAAGCGCGGATCGAAATCAGCAATATTACAGGAGTGTATTCATTTTACCCCGTGCTTTAGCGCGGGGTAAAGAGGAACAAAAAATAGGGGCTTCAGCCCCAGTTGCTCATTCATCATTGGGTGATATGAATGTTCCAACTACCTTAAAAAAAACTTTTAATAGTAGATTTTTGCTCCCTGCGTCGGCAGGGGGATTAATAGATTAAAAAAGATGGCTTTAGCAATTAATAAATCATACCATGCCATTTGTTAAAATGTGGGTACATATTGTATGGACAACTAAAAGGCGGCAAAAATTGCTTTCTAAAGAAATTCGACCTTTAATTTTTAAGCATATTCATACCAATGCACTTCAAAATAATATTCTAATGGATTCGGTGGGTGGCTATGAAGAACATGTTCATAGTCTTTTCAGACTTCGAAATAATCAAACTCTCAGTGAAGTGATGCGTTTGATAAAAGGGGAATCCTCACATTGGATAAACAAAGAGAATCTTATTCTTGGTAAGTTTAAATGGCAAGAAGATTATTATGCGGTATCAGTTAGCGAATCGCAGGTTGTGCGGGTTCGTAACTACATCGAACAACAAGAATTACATCACGGAAAAATGACATTCGAGGAAGAGTACGATAATTTTATAAGAAAATATGGTTTTAAACTTAAGGGCTAAAGCCCTGATTTGTTTGATTTATAACTTCGCGCTGAAGCGCGGAGCGAAATCAGCAACATTACAGGAGTGTATTCATTTTACCCCGTGCTTTAGCGCGGGGTAAAGAGGAACAAAAAATAGGGGCTTCAACCCCCCGTCTATTCATTTCTTATTGAATTATTCTCATGGATTTACCAGATTTGACCCCGGGTTAAAGCGCTAAAACCCTTGGTTCGGAGGTTACATCACTCCGCGCTGAAGCGCGGAGTGAAATCAGCAATATTACAGGAGTGTATTCATTTTACCCAGTGCTTTAGCGCGGAGTAAAGAGGAACAAAAAATAGGGGCTTCAGCCCCAGTTGCCCCATTTCATGTCTTATTATTCTCACAGATATACCGGATTGGTATTTGGGCTAAAGTCCATGATTTTGCAATGACATCAGTCTGCGCTAAAGCGCGGAGCCAGATAAAATCACATTTCATCTTCTTCAGGCTCTCTACCTTTTGAATCAGGGCCATATTGATTGGGCCCCCTGGTACCATCTTTGAAAGACAGTATATACGCTCCTCCCAGATTTACAATGGGTATGAACATCAAAAATATCGAGAAACCGCTTCTATCCGTATCATGAAATCTCTTGATCATCTGAATTGTCTCAAACACAAATAAGAACAGTAGTCCTAATATAACAAGGCCAGATTGAACCCCAGACAAATCATCGATACCAACGCTAGCCAATAAATTTAACAACAAACTGAATGGTAGTAATAACAATTGCGAGAGCCAGAACTCCCGGCGCCTCATTCGCCCTTCTGTGTTGAAGAGTTTACGAATTATGCTCATTTTATTGAAAAATTACGCCGAACAATCCCTTGTATCAATTGCGGTAATTATGAGTCGTTCATCGTACTCAAAAGTCAGTATAAAGTAAGTATACATTTGATCAGCTTCATCATTGCGTTTAACCAACATGGCTCTTGCCGTTGCAGGGCCACCATCTCGCTCTAAATTACTGCAGATAAGAAAAAGACCTTCCTGATCCGGCTCGCACATATCCGGTAAAACATCATCCATGCTTATAAAACTTCTCTCCTCATTTTGATGCATCTGTATATATTCAAGGAGTCTTTCATAAACCGCTGTTCCGAATAAATTAGTGCCATACAGATCATCTATATTTTCAAGCGTACTTTCAATGGGTGCTACTCCCGGCCCGGGAGACATCATAAAAATTCCTTTTTCAGGAATGTATTTACTCACATCTTCATCTCCTTCTGACAACATAAACATCAAACGCACTATTTCATCTTGTATCTTTTCTTCAGTCAATTGGTCTTCGCAAGCTATAAAAGGAAACTCTTCTTCATCTGATTCTCTAACAAGAGTGTAGATCGCAGAACTCCCTTCCGTTTGAAGATTCCATACATTTTCGCTCACTTTGTACATTTTAAATCCCTCGTCCATATCTATGTCCGGATCCTGCTCTTCCAATACACCTCTAAAAACCAAGGTATCTCCGTGCAACTCCGATTCGGTAAGTTGGTACATGTCGAGATAATGACCATCGAATGCAATGTAATATCCATCCTCTGATGAGCCAAAGGCATTCAATGAAAACTTGTCAATTCGTTCGGTCCAGCAATTTTCTAGTAATTTTATTTCATCGGTTTTTTCGCCTTTAGTAGCGATGAAGTATCTTCCTTTAAAGTCTTGGATCTCTTCTCCGGGCTCGTACACATTAAACTCTGCTCCGGTTTCGGAGGACTCCGGTTCATTGGGGGTTATTTCTTTGTCGGAGGATTCTTGCGGTTGATCACGATGTTCATTTGCTTGCTCATCTCCGCAAGAACTGAACATTAATACGAATAGCGTAAGAAGAAGGATGAAGGATTTATTTTTCATAAGGTATTAGCTCGCCATTTTTCCATATAAACAACTTCAACTCATTGCCTAGCTGAAATATTTCTTCAATTATATTGTCAGGTGTATTTTCATCTAACTTGAATTGATTGTGGAAATCATAAGTACAAAAGCCATCCTTTGCAACGAATAAATATTCACCGATTTTTCCTGGAACCTTCTGCCAATATATTATCGTTTTTACAAGTGAGCTTCTTCCTCTTAGATCATCTTCATCCCATATTTCCAGTTCAACAATATCACCATCACTTTTAAACCTCCGATAGGTTACATAAGAGCCCGTATCGGGATAGACAACGGTTTTTGATAGGTATCCTCCATCTACGTGATAGTATTTCCATTCCCCAACTTGCCGCATATTTGCATATTGCCCTTCTATATACTTTTCTCCGTTGTCGTGGTATTCAATATAATTACCATCAGTAAGAAAGGCTCTGGCTTCCGCTATACTTTTCTTAGTATAATTTGATCTATCCTGCGCAGGTTCCTCTAAGTCAACAATTATTGCAATAGCCAAATAAGCATAATGCTCTGCCAATTTTTCATCACCTTGGGCGGCTTTATCAATTAAATAAAAAAGATTTTCTTCTCCCTCACCGTCGTTAACTAAGCTACCAATTACCACAATTCCGATATAAATGGTATAGTTAGTGCTATCAATTTCAAGCGCTTCTTGAAAAAACTCAGTTGCTTTTTCGTAGTCCTCATCAAATAGGTGGTTCCATCCTTCTATTTCCACTTGATGACTTTTTATGGATAAATCTGTCGGATTCTGACTGTGCAGATCTGAAACCAAGAAAAGAAAAATAATTATGATCGATAAATGTTTCAATTGGTGTATTACTTCATCTATATCAAACAACTCATTTTACAATATATATGCCAAATGCTTTAGTATTATTTCACATCAACCACAAAATTCGTCGTCCTCACCAACCCATCATGATTAAACTGCATGAAAACCTTGTATTTTGCTGCTTTGGGGAATTTGGTGTTTAGTATTATATCCGGTCCGTTAGC
>JACZTA010000006.1 GCA_022573915.1 Bacteroidota bacterium
ACTATAACCAGGGGCTCAGCTCCCACCGAAATCAATCATTTGAATATCAATAGAGTCACAGATATCTATGCGAATGTGGAAGACAGGGATATTGGTTCGGTTTCCGCTGAAATTAAAGCAATCATTGATCAAATGGAAGATCGTATTCCCGACGGTTATGAGGTGCGCATCAGGGGTGAAATAGAAAATATGCAGAAATCATTTTCCAATCTTGGACTTGGACTGGTGCTGGCCGTCATTCTGGCTTTCCTCGTTATCGTTCCCCTTTTCCGGTCATTCAAACTACCGTTAATCATCATTTTAACGGTTCCTTTGGGACTGATCGGAGTTGTATGGATGCTGTTTTTGACAAATACCAACATCAACATTCAGTCATTGATGGGAGTTATTATGATGATCGGGATCGCGGTTTCTTTTGGTAACCTGCTGGTTGATAGAATTAACAGGCTGGTGCAGGAAGGAAAGAGTGTGGATGAAGCCATCATGGAAGGAGCAGCAAGCCGTTTCAGGCCCATTATCATGGTTATGTTGGCAAACGTGTTCGCACTGTTGCCAATGTCTTTAGGACTGGAGACTGGCGGAGAAGCTAACATACCATTGGCTCGGGCGATCCTGGGTGGTGTTACTGTTTCCGCCTTATTAGCATTGTTTATAATCCCCGTTTTATACCGTTTATTCACAACTCAAAAAACTAACTATGAAGAGGTGCAAGAAAATATTCCTAACTAGAATGCGACAATTACCACTGATTTTATTCTTGCCTTTATTGGTGCTAAGTGGTTGCCGATCAGCAGACAAACCTGAATCAGCGGAGGGTGATGCGGCTAACACAGGGATACCAACTGTGGAAGTTATCACTCCGAAACAAAGGATATTCCCTGCAGAATTATTCATAACAGGAAATGTGGAAGCTAATCAGGAGGTAATGCTGTATGCCCAGGTCGAAGGATATTTAAAGTCGATAAAAGTAGATATCGGTGATCATGTTAAAGCCGGACAATTAATTGCAACCATAGAGAATCCTGATCTATTTTATAGCTACCAAAAAGCCAAGGCAGATTTTGGTGTAAAAGAGATCTATTATAAAAAACTCGAAAAGGTATACCGGGATACACCTGATCTGACTACAACTGACCAGGTGGATATTGCAAAAGCAGAATATGAAGCACTCAAGGCAATCATGCAAGGTCTGGCAGCAAAGGTTGGCTTTCTGAATGTGAAGGCACCATTTTCCGGAATAGTGACGGCACGGTATGTTGATGCCGGTGCGGCGATTCAAAGCGGAAGTGACAATCCCAATGCCACGGCAATTGTGGAGATAAAAGATCTAACCACCATTCGGGTCGCCACCGAGGTGCCCGAACCGGATGTCCCGCTGATTTCTGATTCTACAAAGGTCATGATCACCTTTCCTGAAATGTCTTTAGATACTTTCAGAACAACTGTCACGCGTTTGGCTTATTCGATTCACCCTACGGCCAAGACAATGAAAATAGAGATAGACCTGCCTAATCCTGATCTCATGATAAGGCCCGGAATGTATGCCAAACTAACAATCTTCCTGAAAAATCATGAAAACGCTTTTTCTGTTCCTAAAATAGCCATCGCGACCGATAAAGGTCAAAATTATATTTATCGAATTATTGATCAAAAAGCCAAGCGGGAAAATGTTCGCCTGGGATTTGGCAACGAGTATTTTGTTGAGATCCTGGGCCTCAGACTTTCTGCAGAAGACCATATCATCATTTCAGGTAAAGAAATGGTGAGTGATGGAACGTTAGTTAAAGCAATAAATAAATCTACCAATGACTAAAACTCAATCAATGAAGATCAAGACATTGCTGTTTAGCTTGGTTATCTGCAGCTTTGGCGGTTTTGCGCAAGACGTTGTTGAACCGGCGCTGGCTGCCTTTCCGGACGAAGAAAATGTATTGAATATCAATCTGGAAACAGTTTTGCGACTGGCGGGTGCGGACAATCTTCAGATCGCAGCGGTAAGAGATAAAATGGATATCGCCTCGGCCCGTAAATCTGCAGGACTGCAATATTTGTTTCCCAATATACTGCCGGGCACCTATCTGTTCACGTTCAACGGCGAGGCGCAAAATACGGATGGCTCTTTTATAGATGTGGATAAGGATCAACAATGGGCCGGTGTCGGAATATCGGCTAATTGGAATTTTGGTGAATCAGTTTATAAATACCTGGCTGCAAAACAGCAGGTTGAAACGGCGAGTTTTGAATATCAGGCTACTAAGAATCAACAGATCTTGAATTCGGTGACGGTATATATGGAACTTCTGGGTGCACAAGCCAAAATGCATTCTATGGATCTGATGTTAACGAGAACCAAGGATATTGCTGACCAGATCAGCATAATGGTGGATCAAGGTTTACGGTATAAGTCAGATGAACTCCTTGCTCAGACAAGAATGAACCAGATAGAAATTCAATTGAACCTGATTGTTGAAGAGATCAAGCATCTATCCAACCGATTGCTGAATACGCTCAACATTAGAGATGACGTTATCCTGCTTGGTGAAGAAGAACGTTTAACACTCGTGAAGCTATTCACAGATCGTGTTTTTTCCGACGACTTCACACTGCCTGCCATGGACTCCGTGTATAATGTGAGGCCTGAGGTGTTGAGTATGAAATCCAATATAAAGAGTCTTAACTATGCCAGGAAAACGCTTACTACAGGCATACTTCTGCCTGATATAAAAGCCGGAGTCAATGAGGGTATGTTCGGACCTGCTTTCGATCCTGCGTCCAATCAATTATCTTATTACGCAGGTATTCACTGGACCATACCCTTAGGTGAGCTGATCATTGGTGGAGGACGAAAAGAATATAAGGCGACGATCAGTTATGAGAATCATCTGCTTGCAGCTGTACAGAACACCATTCGGGAACAGGTTAATAACGCCTATAGCAGTATGCTCAGCGCAAATAACAACATGACTGCAGGTAGGAAAGCGGTAACACTTTCGGAACAAGCTCTTTCCCAAAGCATCGAAAGACAGAAACTAGGAACTGCATTACCTTTGGAAGTATTCCAGATACAGGAAAGCTTGATCGAAGCGAAGATGCAATATATCGACGCGATTACAGCTTATAACCAAGCCCAATACAAACTCTTTGTAGCCCTGGGAAACAAACTCTAGATCAACCCTTCCTTTTCAAAGCAAGTAGAAATAAAAACCCCGCGATGGAGTATCGCGGGGTATATTAGTCACAAAAAGGGACCGCAATCAAATAACTGCGGTTCAGCCAGTCCAGATTGTGGGAAACAAATCCACCTTCAACTGTGAGATGCAATTGATCCTGGACGCTTCAATGGGAAATTTCCATTAGGAAACCTCTCAAAGCAACTGAAAGAAATATGCTTAGAGTTATGCCTTCCCTAAAATCTTAAACATACCGGTTCCACAAACTGGGCAAGTACCTTTCAATGCCCTACGGTTGTTTTTCATAACGATTTCGGAAGAGTCTTGCATTTCTCTTTTAGCTTTGCATTTGACGCAATAACCTTCTGCCATAATTAATTGATTTAATAAAAATTAAATAATCGTAAATATAATAACATTATCAAGTGTTAAGCACGTTGAGCACAAAATCTTATTAACATGGAATGTTGAAAAACGTGCTTAGACGCCAGAAATTCTAGCTTGAGATTTGGCAAGATATGTAGCGTTTAATTTAAAACAGGACTAAAAGTACCTGAGTTATTCGCGACAAAATCCTTCAAAACCATTGCTATTAAAGGAAAGATACAAAATTAATCTGATTTCCCGCCCTTGGCTAAGAACGAGGAGCAACCTAAGACGGAAGAAAAGGAATGCTACTTTTATCATTGATAAAAATTGAACTTATTCGTGCTTAATTTAATGGACAATCAACTTTATTCATGCCTGAACTCAGCTAAATAACGATATTCAATTAATATAGTACTTTAGTTCTTTCACCCACCACGTTTAATTTATATGGCCTATGTCCATTTCAAGTAAAGCATACGAAGCAGAACACATTACTATTATATGGAAGCCTGGATTATGTGCACATTCCGCCAATTGTGTGAACGGGCTTCCGCAAGTGTTTGATTTTAAAGCGAAGCCATGGATCAATGCGCACGGCACCGAGGCCGAGGCGATTGCAAAGCAGACGCACAGGTGCCCATCCGGTGCCCTATCCCATGTATGGAATGATGGGCGGGTGACGGAAAGTGAGTTATTGAAAATGGAAACCGTGGAAGTACAGGTGCGACCAAAAGGCCCTTACGAACTCAAAGGAAGGTTTGAGATCCGTGATGGATCCGGAAATTTGATAGAGATAAAGGAAAAAGTGAGCCTATGCAGATGTGGTAAATCAAAAAACAAACCTTTTTGTGATGGTACTCACCATCATGTTGAGTTCGATAGCTAAGTTTTGTTGAATGCCTTCCACTAATAAGTTTACACAAACTTTTATTCTCCTGTTATCCCTGTTTTTCATGTGGGGATTTATCACGTCGTTGAACGACATACTGATTCCACACCTGAAAAGCGTATTTGAACTTAACTACACACAGGCTATGCTTGTGCAGCTATGCTTCTTTGGTGCTTATTTCATCATGGGAATACCGGCAGGTTGGCTTATAACGGCAGTTGGGCATAAGCGCGGAATCGTCATTGCATTATTGATCATGGGGTTGGGTTGCTTGTTATTCTACCCAGCATCTATCGTTGAATCTTATCCACTCTTTCTAGGGGCTCTGTTCATACTTGCCTCTGGAATTACCGTTCTTCAGGTAGCAGCCAACGCTTACATTGTAGAATTTGGCAAACCCGAGACAGCATCAATTAGGTTGAACTTATCCCAGGGATTTAATTCTCTCGCACACACCATAGCCCCTATTGTAGGAACCTCATTAATATTGTCTACAACACGGCACACAGAGCTGAGTGCTGAGGCCGTACAAGTGCCTTACCTGGGATTAGCCGGAATAACTATTTTGCTGGCCGTCTTCTTTGCATATTCAAAACTGCCATCCCTCACCGTGGAGAAGGAAGAACAGGATGGATCCAAAAGCATTTGGAGCTACCCGCATTTGATGTTCGGTGCAATAGCTATATTCCTTTATGTTGGAGCAGAGGTTTCTATAGGCAGCTTCTTAGTCAATTTCTTTGGAGAATCAAATATTAAGGCCATGTCCTCCGACGTGGCAGGAGACTATGTATCCTATTATTGGGGAGGTGCCATGGTAGGCCGGTTTGCCGGTTCAGCGATTTTGCGGAGGGTCAAGGCAAATGTATTGCTGAGCGTCTATTGCATTGTTAATATTATTCTTATTGCGGTTACGATTCGTTCAAGTGGAGATGTTGCCATGATATCCATCTTAGCTGTCGGGTTTTTCAACTCCGTGATGTTTCCAAATATATTTAGTTTATCTCTAAAAGGATTGGGAAAAAATTCCAGTAAGGGATCTGGCATATTGGTGCTGGCAATTGTAGGTGGTGCAATTATTCCATTGATCCAGGGATATTTCGCCGACCTAATAGGAATTCAACAGTCTTTCTTCATACCAATGATCTGTTATGCCCTGGTTTTTTTCTATGGTATAAAGTTCTATAAATCTTCCTCTGAACTTAAAGCCTAGCGCCTGGCTTTCTGAAATGACTCATCGAGATGAAATGAATAGGCTTTTTTGGTAAATCTTCCTTTAAAATTCACATCCATTTTGATCTGCCACCGGCCGTTTTCCATTTTAACTCCGGAGATCACCCCGTCGCTTATCCTGGTGTAGCCCCTGTCTGCACATTTGCATACCTGGCCATACATGCCATTTTGCTCCAGAATCCGCTGATCCCGAATCTCGAATTGATCCAGTTTCCTGTCAACTTGAAATAGTATCCTTGTAGGTGCCACCGATGCGTTTCCATCTTCTGCACTATGATCAAACGAAAAATCGAACACGACATACTTACCACGCTTAATAAAAAGTCTCTCGTAAACAAGAACACCCTTAATAGTGGAATCATATACGATAGAGCTATTGTCATAATAAGCGTACGTAACATTTGTAATATAATCCTGTGCGATACCATGAAATGAATTAAGGCATAGAAATAGAAGGACCCCAAAGGCAGTCGCGACTTTACCGCATGACAAGAGTTTTTGTTTCATTCTGAATTATCCAAATCGTAAATGGACTCTTCTTCCTTTAAAGCCGGATCCACTAAAATCCTTTTTTCCGTTTTCCCTTCAATATCGATTTTATTGAGGATGATCTTATTGGATCCGGCTCCCGATATTTTAATGAATATGGATGCACGAAATTCGGTGACCGCGTTAATGATGTAGCCGTTCGTTACATTATGCAATAATATGATCGGATAGTCACCCTGTACCAGTCCCTGGCTTCCTCTAAAATTCTTTATGATCAGATTATCAATTTCATAAATAGATAACGCGCTCTCCCATTTCTTCTCAACCTGCATTCTATCCCAGTTGACAAACACATTCGTCAATGTTAAATTCTCCACGCAATGGGCGACGAATGCATGACTTGCACGCTTATCCTTGTAGTTTTCCGCCTTCATATTGAAGCTAACATTTACAAAAGATATGTCCTTTATTTTTTCGCCTACAGTACTCTCAATTTTACTGGTCCCCATCCCATTGGCAATAATATTCTCGAACATCACATTTTGAATTGAACCAATCCTGGAACTTTCTCTTCTCTTGGTGAGAATTATCCAGATCGGGTCGGCATTACCCCACCAATTAAAGTGACGACGGGAACACTCAATGGAAATATCTGAAAACCTGATATTATTCACATTAGCTCCATCTCTGATCACAATGGCCAATCCCCTGTTAGAATCCTTGATCCTGCAATTTTTAAAATGAATATTCTTGAAATCGCCCATCGATTCCGTACCTAATTTCAGCGCGGTAGAGGAAGATTTAAGTTCGCAGTTAGTTACCAAGATGTTCTCGCAAGGTATATCATACCAGGTTTTTAACACAATGGCATCGTCGCCCGTCTCCACCACACAATCAATTATGGAAACATCCTTGCAGCAATTAATGTCTATACCATCAGCATTAACCCCTTTTTCCAAATTGGAATAAACCTGAATATCCCTGATCGTGATGGTATTACTTTTCAGAAGATGCAGGCTCCAATAGGTGGACTCCCTGAGGGTAATACCCTGTATCGTCACGTTGGAACAATTGGTGAAAAGTACCAACCCTGTGACAGGTGCTACCTTATAGTATCTCTTCATTTCTACGCCGGCCTTCCTGGCATTCTCAGTGATATCTTTTATGAAGAGATCCACCCTTTTTAGATCCTCATACACATGATTTGCCCGTCCGTTAATGGTTCCCCGGCCTTCCAATCCAATATTATTAGCACCATTTGCATAAATCAGAATGGGCGTATTTGCTTCATCCAGGGGAATACGGTAATCCTCAATATCATGACTGGCATAGATTGTTGCATCCTTTTCGAGGAATAACCGAACGTTTTCTTTTAAGATAATTGTCCCCAGGAGATACTGGCCCTCGGAAAAACGAACCTGCCCGCCGCCTTCCAGATAGCATTTGTTGATAGCAGCCTGTACGGCCGTCGTTTCTAAAGTTACTCCATCACCCAGGGCACCAAAGTCCTTGACATTATAAACCCCCTCCGTATTAGCCTGCCCAAACAATTGGATGGTTAGAAAAAACAGGAAGGTTCCAACTCCAAGAATTTTAATTCTTTGAACTATTCTGATCATTTGAATTTTTTTCGACAGGATCTCTCGGCTCTACCAATTGTATTTTCGTCCAGGTAATATCGTTATCTCCAGAACCATAAATCAACATATGTCCGCCGTAGTTACCGCCATCCGGATCGCAATGTACAATCATCATTCGATATATAGCATATTCCTCAGGCCCCTGCCAAGCCGGATCGCTTTTCCTAAACGTCTTTTTCATATTGATTTTTACCTCAAGAATATAATCTGCCGCGCCTTCATCCCAGGGATTGAATCTTATTTTATATGTCACATCATGATCCCATAACGGCGTTTCCACATAGTTTCTCTTCAGTTCGCCATGGCGCCACCAGGCCCCGTATGAGGGATAAGAGGTATCTATCACAAAACAAAAGGCATTATCGCCCCGGCCAAATTCCTCGCTCACATCATCACCGGGAGCTTCAATGAACCATGCGATGGCATCTTTATAATACCACTTCTTAGCTTCATGATTCTCCGATTCAACATCGTTGACGTTATCGTGCACCTCGGCGCCCAGATAGATATATTCCTCATCGTATGCGATGTAATAACGGGCGTTCAGATCGTCAAATAGGGTTACATCTTCGTCATGGTTTGTAAGGTGATTTCGCTCAGGATCATACCAACTGCTTTCCGCTATGCGATCCATATGCCACACGCCATCACTGAAAGCAAGATCCTTCCACTCCGACAGATCTCCATCAATTAAAGGAGGCGTCCTTAAATATGGGATTTTCAGGATCGGCTCCTCGTTCACGATAATCTCATCCTCAGGTTGATCATTCCCGCATCCAACCTGCAATAGAGAAAACGTAATCAGGTATATGATTATAAAGTATTTCATGGATAATTTTGTAAAGTTACATTATACACGAAATTAGGGAATCGTTGATGATGTTAAAAGATGTTAAATACGAATTCAAGCAATCAAGATTACGGTATTATTCATATATTCACTGTACTAAACTCAGCACTATATGAAAACATTAGATTTTTATTCAGTTATGCAGAAGATATTGATCTCATTAATGAGTGTATTCTTCATCGCCTCCCTCTCAATTGTGGTAGCACAAGAGGCAAATGACGAAAATAAACTGGATGATAAGGTGAAGGTTGATTGCACCACAAAAATAGAGTGTACCCAAACATGCACTTACACCTGTTGTGGTTGCTGCATATGCAATGGCTATGCGACTAATGGTTTCAACGTAATTAATGTTGGTGACGATAATACAGCTTTAATGATGGGAGGAGCCATGCTCTGGCAAGTATCCAAAAGGATTTATATTGGTGCAGCTGCTTACACAACACCCATCAAATTTAATCTGTCGGATCCTGAAGCGCAGAATTTGAAATTTTCTACTTCCTATGCAGGATTTCAAACAGCTTATAAAGTATTGGATAGTGAAGCAGCAACTGTGACTGTTCCAGTACTTTTTGGAGCGGGGATGGAATCTTATTACGAAAATGTTCCAAAACCCGATAATATCAATAGAACGGTGAACAACAAGATTGGTTCAAGTTATTATTTACTGATTGAACCCGGAATTGATGTTACTTTTAAACTGAATAAATACTTCGGGATTTCGGTTGGGGCTACCTATCGTAATCCGGTCGCTGTTGTTCATGGCAGTCTTTTTAAGAGAAAGGTAATAAGATTTGCTGCTCCCCCTGTAAATGTTGAAAATGCGATCAGCGGTTTTGGCACCACATTTGGAATTAAATACGGAATGCTTTAGAAGAATCAAAATAAAGGAGAATTAAGGCAGGTCGAAATCGACCTGCCTTTTTTATTTCTAGTAATTCCCCGGTGTCAGCTTTAAAACCTGACACCGAAATCAGGGCTTTTTTGAACCTGCGCAGTGTCAGGTATTAACACCTGATAGGAAACCCGTGTTTTTTTCATACATGGAATATTCTTTTTATATTGAATTACATAAATCTCGTTTTTATATATGTAATTTAATCTAGATATGAAAAAGTTCTTTAAAATAATAGGAATCATAATTGGCTCGATCATTCTCTTAATAGGAATTGTCATAGGATATATTTCAATAGCGTATCCAAAATACGATCCCGCTCCGGACATTACCGTGAGTACAGACTCCGTGACAATAGAACGGGGAAGGTATTTAGCTGTTCATGTGACAGGCTGTATGTACTGTCATTCTGAAATCAACACCAATAATTTTGGGTGGATCTATAACGAGGGAACTGAAGGTGCAGGATACAATTGGAAGAAGATCATGGATCGTACAGGGGAAGAGTTTCCGGGTATAATACGTTCCTCCAATATCACACCCTTTAATTTGGGTGAGTGGACGGACGGTGAAATTCATCGGGCCATTACTGCCGGCGTAGACAATGAAGGGAATGCACTTTTCCCAATGATGCCCTATGAGAATTTTCGCAAAATGGCTGATGAGGATGTAAACGCGATAATTGCCTACCTGCGAACATTGAATCCTATAGAGAGAAACTGGCCCCGTAGTGAAATGATATTTCCGATGGCGTTAATGATCAAGATGGCGCCCAAACCTTACGAACATGTTGACGCGCCGGATAAATCAAATTCTGTTGAGTACGGGGAATACCTGGTTAACATTAGTAATTGTCTCACTTGTCATTCACAGGTATCCGGAATGAAGTTTGAACCTATAAAAGGCCTGGAGTTTGCAGGGGGATTTGAATTTCCACAGGCCACCGGAGGAATTACGCGATCCGCAAATATAACTCCGGATGAAGAAACCGGAATAAAATCCTGGTCGAAAGAGAAGTTTGTTCAAAAATTCAAGGAGTACGAGGATAAACCTTTTAATCAAAAAGTACCCGAAGGTGCTTTCAATTCGAATATGCCCTGGAAGTTATTTGCCGGTATGACAGAAGAAGACCTGGGTGCTATTTATGATTATTTGAGAACAGTTCCGGCTGTTGAAAATGCTGTGGAGAAATTCACACCGCCGGAATAAATTCATACCTTTGGTAAAAAATAAAAGTAATGGGCGACCTAAATAAATTTTTAACATTTCTGGTGGACGATGACAGTATGATGCTGACTGCTTATCAGCAGCACATGGGCAATGAATTTGGTGAGAATTTCGAAGCGATGGCTTTTCAAACAGGTGAAGCATGTATTGAAAAATTATATCTCAAGCCGGATGTGATTTTCCTTGATTATTATTTAGATGGTGTTGATCCGGAAGCCGAAAATGGGCTCAAGACATTGGAAAAGATCAAAGTTGAAAACAGTGAAATAAGGGTGATTATGTTATCCGGTCAGGATGGTTTTGGTACTGCAGCACAAACCCTGCTAAAGGGTGCGGAGGATTACATCATTAAAGATGCAAATGCCATGGCCAAGGCAGAGAATATGATCAAGGATATGATGCAGGAAAAAGTGGATAATGCTATATAAGTTTCCTCGCCAGGAAAAATCGATTTTATATGAGTACTAAGAAGAATTTCCTCGTGTTCCTCGTGGATGATGAGATCATGTTACTAAATGGATTAAAGCATCACTTAAGTGCTACCCTGGCAGATAACTCTGAGATCAAAACATTTGCAACGGGTGAGGAATGTATTGCTAATCTCAAACTTAAGCCGGATGTAATATTCCTGGACTATTACCTGGATGGAGCAGATCCTGAGGCGGAGAATGGCTTGGAAACACTCAAAAAAATCAAGGA
Source organism: Bacteroidota bacterium (assembly GCA_022573915.1). Taxonomy (GTDB): domain Bacteria; phylum Bacteroidota; class Bacteroidia; order Chitinophagales; family JACZTA01; genus JACZTA01. The sequence goes on from JACZTA010000006.1 coordinate 11,459, forward strand.
CAGCGATCCGGAAACCCGGGTCATTATGCTATCGGGCCAACAAGGTTTTGGCGCTGCCGCTCAAACCCTGCTGAAAGGTGCAGAAGATTATATTATAAAAGGGGATCAGGCCTTCACGAGGGTAGAAGAAATGATTAAGGAGTTTATGCAGAAGGAACAAGCTTAAGCTGTCCTTTGACCTCGACGACATTAAAAATTGCTTCACCTCCAATTCTATCCTTTCCATCTAAATCAAGTTCACTTCAGTCTACTTTGAATTGAATTATAAACTTGATCTTTATCACAGAGGTCACATTGGATGGGTATTATAGCCTCATCACTACGCGATTTTAGAATATATGTATAATTTAATAATAAAGGAGTAAATTGGTCGTTTACACTGAATATGAAATACTCATCCCTACATTTATTTTCAGTTTTCTGTTTGACGTGTATCTCTTTATTTCTCTTTTTAAATAAACCAGCTTACGGCGAAAGAATTGCCGCAGGAGGCTGGGTTTCTTTAGTGATCTGCTCGGATAGCTTTGTTTATGCCACCGGAAGATTTGCCGATGTCACGGACACAAATTTGGCCACGAATAGTAGCCTCTTGCCTATTAAAATTCCAGGGTTATCCAGTATCATTGCTGTTGCTTGTGGGTTCGCTCATTGTATGGCTCTCAAGGCTGATGGTACAGTTTGGGTATGGGGTTATAACTCAAAGGGTCAGCTTGGTGACAGCTCATTTAATAACACAAGTGTTCCTATACAACTTAAAAGTCTTAAAGACATTATCAAAATTTCTGCAGGAAGTATGCATTCTCTTGCACTCCAGGATGATGGCACTGTGTGGGTTTGGGGCTGGGACCAGTATGGAGCATTGGGACAGGGAACCAATAATAAGCATAAGAATTATCCGATTAAGGTATCTGGTGTTTCAAATATCATTGATATAGAAGGCGGTCAAAGATCTTCTCTCGTAATTAAAAATGATGGAACACTTTGGGCCTGGGGGCGTAACTCTTATGGCCAGTTAGGTGTTGGCAATAATATCGATCAGTGGACTCCCGTGAAGATTACTGCTTTGAGTAATGTGGTGGAAGTCTCGTCCGGCTGGAATCATTCTATGGTGTTACTAAAAGATAAGACGGTGTGGTCGTTTGGTGACAATTGGTGGGGACAATTGGGAATTGGTACTAATGGTTCTACCCATAAAAATTATCCGGTCAAAGTCGACTCACTCAGTGATGTAAGACACATATCTGTTGGCGGAGACCATTCTTTGGCAATAAAAAATGATAGTAGTTTGTGGAGTTGGGGAAATAATTGGATAGGCAATTTAGGAGATAGTACTAATGTAGCTAAGTCTATTCCAACCAGAGTAAAGAGAAATGGATTCGTGGAGGTGGAAGGCGGAAGGCATCACACCATAGCAATTGCAGGATCCGGCGTTACCCGATCCGGGCAGAAAGTTCTTGGATTTGGTTCTAATAGCGCAGGCGAGCTCGGAGATGGATCCAAAAATACACGCATCGTACCCATAGAGATGAATCTCAATTGTCTTGTTTATTCAGGTATTAATGATCCTGTTTCAAATTCAAATCATATCGTAAACCTATATCCTAATCCGGTTCAACAATACGGCATATTGAATATAAACTTTAACACAAGCGAATCATTATCAGATATAGATTTTGTCGTTTCCGATATGCTGGGACGAATCCATATTCGGAATAATGATGTACCCGAATTTGGTCCGGGTTTCAAACAAAACTTAAGGATACCAATTGGAAATCTCCCTCCCGGAATTTATTCTATCAGTATTTATTCTGAAAACATCTTTAGAGGTTCAAGTAAGTTTATAGTTCAGTAGTTGATTGCTCTCGACATTTGAGAATCCAGGTTAGGATGAATTTATTTGAACTGATCAAACCTCTTCCAACTCAATATCAAACTGCACCAAGTTCACGAACTGGCGAATTCGTGTTTGTATTTCCGTATCGGTAAGGTTATAGAGTTTCTCAGGACCGAATTTCTCAACACAGAATGATGCCATAGCCGAACCATAGATTACAGCCCTCTTCATATTGTCAAACGAAATATCTTTTTGCTTTGCTAGGTAACCTATGAAACCACCGGCAAACGTATCTCCTGCCCCGGTTGGATCAAAAACATCCTCCAAAGGCAAGGCAGGTGCGAAAAACACATTATTTTCGTGAAACAATAAAGCTCCATGCTCCCCTTTTTTAATGATCAGGTATTCAGGTCCCATCGTGAGAATTTTCTTTGCTGCCTTTACCAAAGAATATTCATCGGTTAACAGACGTGCTTCCTCGTCATTGATGGTTAGAACATCAATTCTCTTAATGGTCTCCAACAACGCATCCTTATCCTGCTCGATCCAAAAGTTCATCGTATCCATCAGGATCAGTTTTGGTTTTTCCTTTAATTGATCGATTACTTTCTGTTGAACCTGCGGTGTGAGGTTTCCCAACATGACAAACTCAGGAGTCTTATAAGAATCCGGTAATATCGGGTCAAACTCTGCCAACACATTCAGTTCCGTAGCCAATGTATCCCGCGTATTCATATCCATATGATACTTACCCGACCAATAAAATGATTTTTCTCCTTTCTTGATCTGCAATCCTGCTGTATCAATACCGTGATCATGAAAACGTTTGAGATCTTCCTCGGGCCAATCATCTCCTATCACGGAGACAATATTAACGGGTTTAGTAAAATAGGAAGCAGCCAGGCTGATATAAGTAGCGGCACCACCACTGATCTTGTCGACCTTGCCAAAAGGTGTTTCAATACTGTCAAATGCTACGGTTCCTACCACTACTAAACTCATCTCTTCATTTAATTTATCGCCCTATGTTCATCACAAAACGGGTGCAAAGATTGCAATATTTATGTGATTATGCTACTTTTGCAAACTCAAATAAGCGAGATAGTATTAAATTCCCCCTTAGCTCAGCTGGTTATCAGCCAGCAGGCGGACAAGGAGCGGTTGGCTGTTATCCGCCAGCTGGCGGACGCGAGTTCGAATCTAAGGGGTTATGAATTAAAAGAAATAAATTAGCAGAATATACTCCCCCTTAGCTCAGCTGGTTAGAGCGGTTGGCTGTTAACCAATAGGTCGCTAGTTCGAATCTAGCAGGGGGAGCCTTATTAGACAAGTCATCTTTTTTGGTGGCTTGTCTTTTTTTTAATGCCTTGGAATGCTTGTTATTACTGGTAATCCAGCTGATTACTTCGTTGAGTTCCGCGGTTCGATACCTGTTTTTGGAAAATTCTAGTTTTTTGTCAAAAATCGAACCAAGCATCTTGTGTTTCGCTGATTGGGTGGATGAATCATAGTAGCTACTGATGTCCTTCAACAAATAGAGGCCATAATTCAAATAGTTTTCAAAGTCTGAATTCTGAGTAGTAGAATTCTTTTGTTCTTCTCTTAGTTCAACAAGTCTGTTAAGGTATTTTCTCTCAAGTCTTTGATATACCTCTTTTTCTATTTCATTTTCAATCCATTTTTCGGCCAAGGCTTCGAGTTTCACGTTAGTCGTGTTGATCTGCTCTGAAACTTTGATTTTGCGGCTTTTTGATTGAAAAACATTTCTGTCATAAACTTCTTTTAAGATTGACTTGTAAATATTAGATATTCTATCATCAAATTCGATACTGTCGAGTAAATCTGAGAGCTTTTTATGAGCAATATCCGCTCTGAATCTTTCTTTGCAGCCATTCTGACAATGATAGTAATAGAAATAGTTTCCATTTTGACTCCTTGAACGGCTACCAGTTATATTGCTACCACATTTAGAACACTTTAAAAAGCCACGTAGGGGAAGTTCTTGATTATGTATATTATTTCTTGTAATTGGTCTTGACCTCGACGCTAAAACATCTTGTACTTCGTAAAAGAGTGCTACTGATATGATAGGCTCGTGTATGCCGTTTACGACAGTTTCCTTTTCGTCTTTCCATGCACCAATGTGGATCCTTCCGATATAAAAAGGGTTTCGCAGCAGGTTATGGATTTGGGCTCTGCCACAGTTTAACCCCTTCCTATTCATTCCTATTCTAATCTCTTCCATAGGCCGCTCGTTTTTTGCAATTTCCTCAAACAACCTTTTTACAATTGGAGCCTTCTTATTGGGTTTGGCTATGGGTTTGTCTTCTTCATCCCTAGATGCTGAATAACCTAAAGGAGGTGTTCCCACCCATCTACCTTCCTTTTTTGCCCTTCGCATGCCGGCTTTTGTTCTAATGGATATCTTATCGTTTTCAACTTCCGGTGCAGCTAAATATATAGCCAGCATGAGTTTGTTGTCCGGGTTTTCGAAATCCATCCATTGATCTATGGCGTTAACTTCAATACCTTGATTATGAAATTCCTTAATAACTGAATATGCTTCTCCAGTATTGCGCGAAAACCTATCCCATTTTAGAAACAATAAAAAATTGATTTCCTTTTTATTCTTTTTACAGAAGGATCTTAAGTTCTTGAATCCCGGACGCTCAAATGTTTTAGCAGAATAATCATCCCGGAAATGCCCCATTATCCTAATTCCTTTTGATCGGCACCAACTGACAAGTCTATCATGCTGATCAGCCAAACTATAGCACTTGTTGGCTTGCTCATCTGTTGAAACTCTGGTGTAAATTATCGCGGTTTTCACGTTCATTTCTGATTTGTTGATAGTTAGTAAAATGTAATTCTGCAAACTCTTCTAAAAGTTCTAGCAATTTTCTTGCTTCTGCATCCGTTAAGTTTTTATAAGCTTTTTTAATTAAATGCTCTCTTGATTTAAGTTTAAACATTGGAAATCAACTAAACAATCTGCCAATGTTGTTGGTAAGATCATTTGTTCGAAATCGCTGAGTTGTATTTCAGATTTTCATTTTTATTTTTGTTGTATTCTTGATTTTTGTGATCCTACCTTCGTGTTGAGTAATTGAGATATCCTGGTACTTATTTTCAGTTAAAATATCTATGATTTTTCTTTTAGTGTCTTCTGACTTGGTAAGGTGTAAGGATTCAATTTTCTGATTTTTGAAATTGATTTCAATTTTTTCATAATCTGATGAACTAATGGCATCTAAAATATAACACTCATTTTCGCTTAATAACTTTAATGAAGGAAGTGTATTAACTGGATCAGCCTCTTCCATGAATCTCTTAAGGATTTTTGTAAGAGAAATGGAAACAAATGTTTTTGATTGGAATTCTGTCAATTGATTTTGGTCAAAGAACACAATTGAAGAATTTTTCCAAACAGTATGGCTTCCATCATCAAATATTAAAAGGTTGATAGGAATTCTATTCTCGATGAAATCTAGTATATATAATGTTAGCTGCCTTAATTGTAAATTCTTTAGTTCTGACAGTACAGATTCAAAATCTTTCAAGACACTCTCTGACGCTTCAAGGTTTTCGTCGCTTGCTCCTTGGGCTTTAAAAAAATGCTTCAGGGTTACCGAAGGGTCATTTTGAGTTTGTTCCAATAATTCGACGGTACTTGCGGCCATTTCAGCCAAAGAAACAGGAGTACATAATGATACTTTCAATTTTCTAATTAATGGAATAGGTATTCCCAGGCTTCTAAGCTCATTGATCACATTAATCCAAATCAGCTCTACGAAGCTGAATTTTCTCCACTCTTTTTTCTTGGACGTTGAACCTATTAAAAGATTTTGTTCATTCCAATGGTGCAATATCCTTGAAGAAACATTCCTAAGATCTTTTACACCGAATTGCTCAGAATCTAAGGTTGATACTATATGATCAAATTCGTTACCCATCTTCCATTTCCTGGACATTTAATTCCCCAAAAATTATATTACGCTAATGTAATAATAATATTTTATATAATTACATTAATCGAACTAATGAATGACAAATATTCTTTTTGATCTTGATGACGATGGAAGGAAGAAGTAGAATTAATCAACAGCAAACAGTAAAATTATGAACCGAGAGCCTCCAATTGATAATCAGGTGATTGCTCCACTTTTGTTTGAAGATGTACATCGTTGGAACTGCTTGATGCAGCAATTTACTATTTGCAAGAACTTTGGAACCGGATGGTGCACCTGCTCACATATTAGTTACCTTCCAATACAAAAAGTAACCTTTCCCGTATATTAAGGGTTTGAGACGTTTGACTACTAAATAAGTAAGAAATAGTTGGTTATTACATGTAAATAACGGAAGGAAAATGATAAGTAGTAAAACCTGATCTACATTAAATGTAAGCTGTAGCCTTTCCTAAATATCGGACAGTCTAAGAGAAGATTGGCCCTAATTTAAACTCGTCTTTTCATCCAGCAAGATTAAAGTAATTCCCCCATGCTTGCCTAAGAATTTCGAATGTTCTGAGGATGAAATATCAAGGATGTTACCTTGTTGGATATCATTTAACCAGTGCGACAATACAGTTTGACTAGTATGAAATTCAGTCGCCATTTTGATTTTATCATATAATATTGCCCCTTGATTAATTGGTAGCTCTCCTCTTTTTAAAATTCTCTTGAATGATTTAGATGGAATTCTCCACTCAACTTTACCATTGGTGTCTCACTTAATAAGAATACCAGGAATTGGGTCAAGCTTAATATACCTAATCGCGGAACTCACTAAAGAAGTTTCAAACGTATTGGATAATTTAATTATGTCATTCATCCCCTTACCTATGGTACCCAATACTTTCATGCACCTACTTTTAGGCATTAGCAAATTTGAAGCGAAATGATTTGCTTCGTATTCAGCCAAATTACTATCGTATGAATAAATATCAACTAAGGATGAGTGAGGGTCAACCCTTCCTTCCTCTAAAGCAAGCCTATGCTCATCTATAAAGAAATGTCCAAGTTCGTGTGAGAAAGTAAATCTTGATCTAGTTGCATCCTGTGTATTTAATCTTAATAAATTTAAGTCAATATGAAAACGCCCATTATAATGTTCTAACATACCATCAAAATAATCATCATAGACCCCATAACAATGACTAATACCTTGATTATCTGCAATTATTTTGGGACTAATAACGTCGTCCGGACAATAAACATTAGCAATATACTCCGCTAACTCTGCTAGTTCTTCTTCCCTTTCATCAGTTATCCTCATTACCCTCAGATTTTCTAGAATTATCTCTGTCTTCAATCATTTTAGATCGAATTTCTTCTGGTATTCTATCAGTATTGTGCTCCCTTGCAGCCAATGCAATCATTTCTAATTTTAGCTCTTGGCCATTCTCGTTAATTGTCGAGTGAGTGCTTTTATTCAACCTTTTGTTGTAGTCTTGCGCCACTTTTAATGGGTCTGAAAGTTTCTCAGGAATTTCTAAGGTTAAATCTTCTAATTTTTTCTCAACACTCCGAATTTCGACTCTAGTTGATGGGAAAAAATATCCTTTTACCTTTAATGCCCTATGAACTAATTTCTCTATATCTGTCCAGTTAAATTTATTATTATCACGGTTTTTAGAAATCATAATTCGATTTTTGATTTGGTTAACTTATCTGTGTGTTTAATTATATAGTCTTTAAGCTTGCGTATTGTTCTGTGCCTAATAACCCGAATATTTTCTCTTGTAGTGCTATACAACTTGCAAAGTGTATTAATTCTATCATTATACAATTCCTCATCTATATAAGGTCTATTTGATGTTTCTATGAAAATTTCACGATCTCTGCTTTTAAGTATGCTGAGTGCTTCATTTAAAACCTGAACACTAAAATTTTGGTTAGAATATTCATACTCCTTAATTTCTTGATCAAATTCCACAGGGTCAGATAAAATAGGACCTTCTTTATCTTCATATTCCTCTACAAATATTTCCAAATTCGTTTTCCCATCACCAAATACTTGATGCGCTGATGTGTCAGCAGTTTTAGAAATATATTTCTTCAGCCGCTCTTCAATAGGTATGTAACTGCTAATATTCAGATCAAATTTGGGCAGAGCATTATATATTTTCCCCAAAATTGTGGTATACAAATCATCACACTTATCTTTACTTTCATGACGTGCATCACATACTTTATTACAGCAATACCAAATAAATTTGCTGTATTTGTTCATAAGCACAGTAAAGGCGCCATCTAATTCTTTTTTTGAACTATTATTGGCTGAGATGAGCTTTATTAGGTCTTCATCGGAATAGCCTTCCATTGAACTTTTCATATTTTATTTTTTCTTTTACTCCTTATAACCAGCACCCGTTACAATACATGACGTAACGGCTCATGGTTATTAGGATTAGCCAGTCAAATAAATATACTGGTTTTTTCTAACACAAAATAAATTAATACTTATGTCACAGGATAACAAGAACATATCCTTAATCATCAAATCAACACAAGGTGATTGGAGTAGCAGTTTTTCACAAACACTAAAAATTCAAGAATTAATTAATGAGGTAAGGGAACATTTTGGTTTTGCTTCAGACGGATCATATGAGCTGCGATTAGAATCTGACCCAAATAATACTCTTGATCCAGTACGACCAATAGTTAGCTTTCAACTCAAGGACGGAGATTCATTAATTTTTACAGATTTGGGTATTGCTGTATGTCTGTAATAAAAAAAGCATCAATTCTCCGGGTCAAGACTGAGCTTGGGAAGTGTACTAAATATGTTGAGCTCTACAATTGGATTATCTCACCAATTGATGAAACTAATTTAGTGTTTACAGTGGATATGGCATCTCCAGTTGATTTTGAAAAGTATAGATTTGATGTTGGCTTTGACAATTACAATGAATGGCCAGTTACCATTGATTTTCTAGATCTAAAAACAGGCGAAAAAGGATTAAAATCTTCTTATCCGTCCAGCAAAAAGCATGGTCAATTTTTTCATCCTAAGCCATGTATATGCCATCCTAGCTGTAGAAATGCATACGGCAGTTATACTAATCTTCATAATGAATGGGATATGGCAGGTTGGAAAGAGAATCCTAAAACAGGCAGTTTGAAATCGCTTGAGGCTATATTTCTAGCTATATACTATAGGATCAACAATTCAGAAATTTATGGCGGCAGAATGAAATAAGAATATTCATATGGGAAAAATTAAGCAAGGAAAGATACTCACCCCATTGGATAGTGTCTTTTATCAAATATCTGAATCCGTTGTATCACACACTAATTTAATTTTAAAAGATTATGGGAGGAAAGTGCCTCCAAATGAAGGGTTGGTTTATTGGGCTGGGACAAGAAAAAATAACCTAATTAAAATTAGTACTGTTATTGCTCCAACTACCGAATCATTCCCGGGGAGAGTTTCGACTACTCATACCTCTAATGCAAAAATGATCAAGATTCTATCTTTTGAAGGATTGGTTCAAATAGGCCAAGTTCATTCTCATCCTTCGGATTGGGTAGATCATTCAACAGGAGATAATGAATGGGCTCCTTTTAAAGTTTTAGGGCTTTTATCCATTGTAGTTCCAGAATATTGCCAAAATGGCCTAACGCCATTAACTATGTGCGGTGTTCATAGATTTGACAAGCATGGCTTCATACGCTTATCAAATAAGTACATTGAAGAAAGATTTATTATTACCCATGATATTAAAGGAAATTTATTCGATTTACGTTCATGAATAGTATTAATAGAAAGGATTGGTATCAGCTACGAGATGATAGAATAAAAAATTTAAGTGATGAGTCCTCAAAGGATTTTCAAGATTTTGATATTCACGTTGTTATTGATAAATCTTCCATAGATCAAATCTCCACACAACTAACCACTCTTTGTTTTATTAATGTAGCTTCCAGATGGTGCAGAAATATTACTATTTGTGTGCCTGACATCAAGCTCAGGGTGCCTTTATATAGAGGACAGGACTTACGTGAAGTAATTAGTACTTCTATGCGTGAAATTGATCCATACGGACAATTTCGATTTTCTGAATCTCCTAATAATGCGAATAGTCCTATCGTTTATATTGGGAAGAAAAGACCGGAAGGTCTTAGTGAACCTTACTTTTGGTTAGCTGGTAATAATTGGATCGGAGGATATGGATATGGTTCATTTACCAGTATTGAAACTATAGTGTCCGATTCTGCAAATATTTGCGGACCTAGTTTAGCTGCTAATCTCTGTAATGCCGCTCTATTTAAATATGCCTATTCACACTATAGTCCTGACATTTTTTCCGCTTGGTATAGTCTGTTTAACTATGAAATAAATATTAATACCCCAGAAGATTTAATGAATCCACCGTGTCCAACCGATGTTGACTTAGGAAATATTCACCTTGTTGGATGTGGAGCAGTAGGATCATCCCTTGTTTATTTGCTGACTCTCATGAATACAGTTTCAAACATTAATCTAATAGACTTTGATGAAATAGATTACTCGAATTGTAGTAACTCAATGCTCTTTGCCTCTAATGATGCTTTGGAGAAAATAAAAAAAGTAACTGCTTGCTCAAACTTGTTAAGTAGCTCAAGCAATAATGCTCTTCCATTTGACGGAGATTATCATGAATTTATTGAACAAGGATTATATGAAGAGTATCCACCAGATTTAATCCTATGCCTTGCCAATGAGAGAAATATTTGGTCAACAATTCAAGCTAATTATCCTCCTTTAGTTTTTCACGCTACAACAAATAGTTCCTGGGGAATTAATTATGGTCGGCATATTCCGTTTAAGGAATGGTGCTTGCTATGCAGATTTAGAGGATTACTTGAAACTGATTTTACACCAGAGTGTGGAACTAGTTTTATTGCTAAAAACAGCAAAGTAGAAACATTAGCTACACTTCCATTTTTATCTCCGACAAGTTCAGTTGTCTTACTTGCAGAACTGCTAAAATTATCACTAGGTAAAATGGAGATGGATTATAACTACATCGGGTTCTCTTTAAAACCAACAGGAAGTGCCCAGTTCCAACTACTACCCGAGAAACCGAAGGCTGATTGTCCGTATTGCAGAGATAAAGAATACAGTAATTATTCAGAATTAAATAAAGGATCAAAATACTGGGCCTTTATTTTCGACTAATTCTCGCTACTCGCCTTTACAATGTATCTGATAACTCAGTTAATTCTTTAAACCTCATATCTTAATACTTTATATTTAATATTAACATAATATATATTATTGAATTAATCAAGTTTTTTCGAACATATTTTTACGGGCTTCGTGCCAAAATTGCGGTATTATATCGGGTTTGCTGTGATCTAACGCCATTACGTCTTATATAACTGTTTCGTATATGAATTGGTACTTTAGATACTTATTTTTCGTAACCTTAAACCACTATTCATTATGAATGAAAATGAACTTAAGGTATTACAACTCTTTACTGAAGAAGAGTCGATAAGATTCAGTGTTGTTGAAGAGCGATTTACAGGAAAAATCAGTCAAACCAAAGTAAACAGAATTATGGATCAACATCGGACAGATGAATTCCTCAAACATACAGAAGATAAGAATGCTTTTAGAATTACAGAATTAGGAAAGTATACATTAGAAAAAGAGATTGAAAAGCGTGATCAAGAAACAGAAAAAGAAACACAGGAGGGTGTTATTAGAGAGGGCACTATTAAATTGAACAAATGGCAATTATTCAGGATGGAATATTGGTGGCTACTTATGTTTGCTTCCGCTCTATTTGGTGCGATGGCTAAAACTATATTTGAGAATCTTTAAACCATATGTTCTAAATCACAGCAAATAATAAAGTAATAAATAATACTCATCCAATTAATACCATTATTTCGAGCATCAGTTTATATTTCCAAGCTGGCATATATAGCATTTTATCGATTGCTCGATTAAATATTCGTCGCATATATATAAATACATGATTTGGAAAAATTCATGCACAATTAGTTATCTAGATTTTCATGATTAGAAATAAAACATTGTTTATACTTGGTGCAGGAGCAAGCAAACCTTATGATTATCCATCTGGAAGAGGGCTAAAAAAATTAGTTCTTCAAAATACATCTAAACAAATGGGTAAAAATAACCATGATCTATACGATTGGCTTTCGATTGATCCCAAAAAAGTGATAGAATTTAATAAAAAGCTATCCACTGGACCATATGGTACTGTTGATGAACTGCTAATAAAGCAAAAGGAATTCAAGGATGTAGGGACAACTGCTATTGCTACTGTCCTAACTACGTTAGAAAACTATGATAGATTTACACATGACGATGATAATTGGTATTTGCATTTATTTCAAAGAATGACCATAGACGCGCCAACACTTGATGATTTTTATGATAATAATGTCAATTTTATAACTTTTAATTATGATAGATCCCTAGAACATTATTTATATACAAGCTTGGCGGAAATGTATCCGGAAGACTCCGAGATGGTCGTTGATGCTTTAAAAAGTATTGATATAATTCACTTCCATGGTTGTTTATGTGATTTGCCATTTCAGAATCCATCAGGGTTTAAGTATGAACCAAAATTTAATTTTAATAAAATTAGTGCGGCATCTGAAAATATCAAGTTTCCAAGTCTTGAAAAAGCTGATAAAAAGTTGAAGCATAGGATTGATCAATTAATTTTCACATCTAAAATAATCTGCTTCTTAGGCTTTGGTTATCACGAGTTAAACATGCGTGAATTATCTTTTTTCGACTTTGGTGCTGTTGATCAACAAATTATTGGATCAGCACTTGGATTTCTTAAAGGTGATCGAGAAAGGGTAAATGAAAAGGCTACCTTTTCTATAAAATTTGGTGATGAAAATCATGAAAATGAGCGCTTTTTAAGGGAAAATTTAACTCTCACGTAACATCTTCCTCCAATCATTGCAGGATCATTATTACTGGGTGTAATCTTTACATATACTGGAGATTCCGGTGAAAGTGACCACCTAATTCCGCTCCAAAGTGACCACCTTTTCCGGACTAAAGTGACCACCCTTTTCCGGAGCAAAGTGACCACCCCCTAAATAAGTAATTTTCCAGGGCTATCGCAAGCCTAATTTAGCATGCTTTTTAACAGTATTAAAAAGCAAACTAAATGGCCAATAAACCGATAGCAATGAGTAAAATCAAACAAATCATCAGGCTTCATACCCAAGGGTATAGTAAGCTAAAGATCTCCCGGCGCCTGGATGTATCGCGTCGCATCGTGCGCACTTATATCCGTCGCTTCCAGAAGCTACAGATAACCTACGAAGATATAACCGGGCTCATAGACGCTGAGCTGGATAAACTGCTTTTGAAGCAATCCATACAGGAGGTTCCCCTCAGATTAAAAAGGTTACGAAGCTTTTTCCCCTATGTAAACAAAGAACTAAAGAAGACGGGAGTAACAAGGTACAGCCTGTGGCAGGAGTACACCAAAAAATACCCCGATGGTTACCAACTGAGCCAGTTCTGTGAGCACTACCGCCGCTGGAATCGGGAAACTGGCCCTTTGATGCATATTGAACATAAGGCAGGGGATAAGATGTATATCGACTATGCAGGCAAAAAGCTTCACCTGGTAGACGCTCAAACAGGCGAGGTCAGTGATGTGGAAGTATATGTAGCTATACTGGGAGCCATCCAGTTAACCTATGTACAAGCTACTTTAACCCAGAACAAGGAAGACTTATCACCACCACGGAAAACGCCCTGCACTACTTTGGAGGTACGCCGGCGGCCATCGTACCGGATAATCTAAAGAGTGCAGTAAAGAAGAGTAACCGGTATGAACCTACCCTGAATGAAACGTTTGCTGATTTTGCCGAGTACTATGCCACCACTATCCTGCCCACACGGGCCTACCGACCCCGCGACAAGGCGCTTGTAGAAGGGGCTGTAAAGATCACTTACACGTTTATCCATGCCCGGTTGCGCCACACAACCTTCCACAGTATTGGTGAGCTTAACCGTGTGATCATGAGCCTGATCGAAGAGCACAATAACAAGAAGATGAAAGGCCGCAGCTATAGCCGCTCTCAGATGTTTGAAGAAGTCGAGCGAAATGTACTTGGGCCACTTCCCGAGCTACACTACGAGATAAAAGAGCAAAGCTGGGCTACGGTAAACCAGAACGGACATGTGTGCCTGCAAAAAGACAAACACTACTACAGTGTGCCCTATCAGTACATACGCAAGAAAGTAAAGTTGATGTACTGCGCCTCAGCAGTGGAGGTTTACTACCACTATGAATGTATTGCCACTCACCGGCGATCAACAAAGCCTTTTAACTACACCACCAATGCCGATCACCTGGCCAGTAAGCACAAAGTATTAACCAAATGGAATCCTGCCTTCTTTGTCAATTGGGCACAGGGAAAGCATCCAAAAATAGCTGAGCTGATCACCCATATACTACAGAAGAAACAGCACCCTGAACAGGCTTACCGAAGCTGTATAGGTATTCTGGGCTTGGCAAAGAAGGTAGGCAAGCAACGATTGATCAACGCTTGCACGCGGGCCTTGGAATACGGTAACTACAGCTACACGATCGTAGTCAGTATCCTGGAGCGGGGACTGGATAAAATGGATGAAGAACCAACAAAAAACCCTGACATGCCAGAGCATGACAACATACGGGGCGATAAATATTACAAGTAACCAACTTAAATCACTTAAAATTAAAAATACACAAACACTTGAAAAGATGAACCAGATGAAGCTCTACGGCATGCACCGCGCCTTCAAGACAAGCCTGGAAGCCGGTAAAACGCAGGATTATACCCTGGATGAGTTCATTGATTTTTTAGTGGCCTCCGAGTCCGATGACCGCCACCAAAGAAAGATAGAACGGCTGATCAAGAATGCCCGGTTCCGCTACAAGGCGAGCATAGAGAAGATCCATTACCTGCCCGAGCGCAGGTTGGATAAAAACGCTATCCTGCGACTGGGGGATTGTTCCTTTATTCGCGCCTCAGAGAACCTGCTGATCACCGGCAGCACAGGCGTGGGTAAAAGCTACCTGGCCAGCGCCTTAGGCTACAATGCCTGTGAAGCAGAGCTGAAGGTGCTTTACTTCAGTACGGCTCGCCTGCTAGCCAAGCTAAAGATGGCCAAGGCTGATGACTCCTATATCCGCGAGATGGCACGCATTGAAAAGCAGGACCTTGTTATATTGGATGACTTTGGAATGCAGCCTATGGACAGTCACAACCGCATAGCCTTGTTGGATCTGATAGAAGACCGTCACGCAAGACGTTCAATGATCATTACCTCACAGCTGCCCGTTGACAAATGGTATGAAGTAATCGGGGATAAAACGGTGGCCGATGCCATCATGGACCGTATCATTCACAATGCTCAGAGGATCAAGTTAAAAGGCGAATCGCTGCGTAAAAAACGACCCTTAAACAATGAAGAAAATAATAAGGATTAATATGTAAATTTGTTCACTTATGATAGCCCAGGTAATGCTTATTTAGTCACTTCAAAAACACTGGTCACTTTGCTCCGGAAAAGGGTGGTCACTTTGCCCGGAATCTCCAGTCAAGGAAAGATTTACTCAAAATTGACAGGCAATAACTTGAAATTTAAATCATGTGAATAGCTTTTGAACTCGACTTATTTTATTTACTTCTGAAAAACTGATCTCAGGATCAAATTAAATTTCGCTTCCGTTCAAGTGCTTATATTTCAGCCACCGCTCGTAACAAAGTGGTAGCAGTAGTTTACCACCGACCCGAAATCGTTAATTAATTAATCCAGACGAATTAAAGAAAAGTAACATGTATTTTTGACAGGGTAAATACCAAAGTTAGGTTAGGATTGTGTGGAAATACCTGCTGAATAAGTAAAACTACTCTTTCTTAGAAGAGCCAACTCTAACTTAGATTAGCCAGAAATTAAAATGTAGTTGTGTTATTATGTTGAGGGAATATCCTATTTCTACCTTGTGTTGGTTCAGTTATTGCACTATAAATCTACCGATACTCAATACCTGGCTCTCATGAATTAGTTTAATAAAATACATGCCCGCCGGTAAATTATCTCTTCGAATCAATAGATAATTTATCTCAAAATTTTCAATTCGCCTCATTTCTCTACCAAATACATCAAATATTAACAGAGATAACTGCTTGAAAGAGTGTGGATTATATGAAAATAATAATGTAGCTTGATCCTTAAACGGATTGGGGTAAACGGTGATATTATGTTGCTTCATTTCTTCATGGATAGATGAATTCACCACGGTAATTTGTTTACAAACCGAATCCGCTAAACAATTATTTATCACCGTCAGACAAACAGTGTAGGATCCAATTGAATCATAGGTATGTGATGGATTCGCTATAGAGTCAGTCTTTCCGTCACCAAAATCCCATAGATATTCAATCACATTAATTGAATTATCAGAAAAAATATATGCTAAACCTGATTTAGTATAATTAAAACTTGCGGTGATTGGACCCTCTTCAGTACCGATCAAATAACTTGGCTCAATAGATGCGTATTTTCTCACCCTTATCCAATCCAATGTAATACTTCCTATTCCTCCTTGAATTCCGCCGATTCCAAGTTTTAGATCACTTGATTTAGAGTATTGAACATCCGAAGATGTAATTTGACCAACGCTTGGGAAATTCGAAACTATATCTCCTGTTGCAACCCACGTATGTTCCCAAATTCCTGTAGGATTAGTGTAAGGAATAACACTAGATGCCCAGTTTTCACTAGCACAATAACCGGCTGTAGCAGTCTTACCAATCCACATATCAGGTACAGTTCCATCTGACAGCAAAGAGTAGCCCGTGCCATTACCCGCTAACTTCCAAAAAATTCCTGGCCATCTTCCTATACAAGTATCAACTTTTGCTTCTGCTTTAAAGGCAACGGAAACAGGAAAAGTACTATTCGAAGTATAAACGCCACTTCCAATCCAATTAAGCGTTACAGAAGAACCGGAAAAAGTTGTGCTATCCGTATTACATTCATAACTGAAAGCTGTTATAGTGTTGTTAAAATCATCGTATAAGTCAAAAGTAGAATCGACATTACTCGTAGCAATCGCACTCGAATTGCCATATAGCATGTAAATTGTTGTAGAGTCCGAAGCTGGTATTGAAGGGACTCTGACCCAAATTACTGTAGAATCAGTATTTAAATAGGATTGAATATAATAATCCAGAAAAATAGAATCAGTACAATCTTGGATAAAGCGAATGTCACTTCCATCTGTATTCATTTTACCTGAAGATATTGGAGTTTGGGTATCAATGGTGATTAATACCTGATAATTTGATAATGATGAAGCAGAGTTTTCCATAATTGCAATGGGAACTTGGTACTTCCATTCATGATTTTGAGCATTGCTCCTGCTGTTGATTAAAATTCCAAAAGCGATTAAACTTCCTACTATTAAATATTTCATAATGTTTTATATCAGCCCATTAAATCGGCGTGGGATAAACAAATATTAACAAGCTAAAACAAATCAAGTAAAAAAATCTGCCTATAATTTGTAAAACAAATCTAACAGTTGCTAAAAATGCATATTCAATGATAGTATTCTGACAGGATGAAATTTAATTCCAAAATTTTCGATTGTTCTTGTATCAAGTAATACCCAATAATAAAAAATATTTAATGTAGATTTAATAGATAATGATAGTGACTCGTTAAATCTATATGAGGCTCCCACTAAAAGTCCTATTCCAGTTTCAAGATTCTTGTATGTGATTTCCTTAATTTCAGTGGGATATGTTATTTGTGCCAAATCTGTTAACTTGAAAAAATATTTTCCGTAACTGGTTAGCACGCTGCCGCCAATAATTGGACTTATTTTGGAGTTTGTCAATCTTTTATCAATTCCAAAACTAAGCGATGCACCGTTATATGCATTACTCATCGAATCCTTATTGCAGGGATTCAACGGATTTATTGAAGAATAATAATCGATACCAAAAACCCAAAGATATTTTTCCTGATTAATACTATAAGTTATTCCGGTAAAATATTCATTTTTTATCCTACAATCTAAACTAAAAGATCTGCCATGTGCAATTAGGCTATACATATTTATTCCAACTTCATGTCTTTTTTCACTGTTTTCTATTTCCTGACTAGATGCTGTATTTAAGCCAAAATGACATATTAAAAGGAATAGTAAAATTCTCATGTATAGTAAATTAATTAAAGATCTCATGATAAAGGTTTTTGATGTCAAATTAATTTTTCAAATAATTATTTAACAGTTTGCCTACAGGTGCAACTATTTAAATTTAACTATTTTATCTCTATATACGATATTTCCTTGTTCATCAACAAAGTTTAAAATATAAAAACCTGAAATGTAATTTGAAACATTAAATTCAAAGAAATCCTGTTGAGAATGCAAATTGAAATTCCCTATTTCTTTTCCATTAATATCAAAAACTTTCATTTTAAGATCTTCGTTAATGTTCCGGCAGAAAATTCTAATCTTATCACTTACGGGATTAACAATGGTTATGCCATTAATTTCAAGATTTTCATCATACACTAAAGACATCAATACAGCTTTATAGGCATTCACTCTACCATAGCCTAAAGCCCAGCCCCAACCACCTGGTCCATTATATGAGTAACCTCCTACTTTATCACATGTATATGTTAATATATTTCGAACTGCCGGTGCTGTTAAATTAGGGTTGGCTTCTAAAATTAGTGCACATACTCCAGCTGCTACAGGTGCAGCTGCAGAAGTTCCCCAAAAATATGAATAGTCATCGGGCAAATTATGGCCAGGCAAGGCACAGTTTCGGTCTCTGTAACGCCAACTATTTGGAATACCTCCACAGAAACCATCATTCCAAGAATTATTATATCCATCTGTACCTAGAAGATCCGTTGTTAGCATGTGTGTTCCTGGTGCTCCAACGTCCATTTTTTCTCCAAATCTACTACCCCAACAGTCCCCCCACTTTTGCTTATAAGTCTTTCTTTTATCATCAGGAGTTGTAGCCATGACCCCAATTACACTTGTTAAATTCGCTGGATATGTGACAGATGCATCCCGCTTGGTAATAGGGTCATACTCAAACCAGTTTCCTGCAGCAACTAATATTACACAACCAAGCCCTCCTCTTCCGTTTAGAGCAGCCATGTTAATTGCATTATCCAGTGTTGGGTCGGGACC
>JACZTA010000176.1 GCA_022573915.1 Bacteroidota bacterium
GTGGATTCCTGCAATTTTGTCATCAAGAGTCCACAGCCAAAATGAGAATCTTATCGAAACAGTGTCTTGACAGATATTTCCAAGATTGTCTGTTACCACCAGATGAAATGTGATCAAACTATCCGCAGGCTGTAAAAGCTGAGGGTTTGCCAAAGTAGTATCATCTAAAAAGTCTGATGCAGTGAAGGTTAGAGGTCCAAAGTAATAAGTACAGGACCAATCAAAAGTGTAAGGGGGAGCACCGCCGGAAACCGTTGGCGAGCCTCCTAAGTAAAATGTATCTAATTCGAAAGAAGCGCAGAGTGCCGTGTCATTGCCGGCCTCTGCCACGCACTGCGCATGACTAAATGTGCAATCTAACAAAAATGTTAAGAGGATTAATGCACTAGTCCTTGCGCTTAATCTGCTTATCATATTCCTTGATATAATCATCCACCGTTAATTTTCTTACTAGCTCGCCTATAAGATTATAAGGTATTTCATCAATCTTTTTTAACCGGATACAGCTTTTGCCCATATCCAATTTATGGTTGCAATGTTTTGGGTATTCTCTAACCCACCATTTATACAGCTTGGGATTGGTATATATGCCATAGTGGTAGAGGGCAATAAAGTTCTTTTGTGAAGCGATCCCTAAAAACGGCAAGGGGAGTTCAGGTGTCACATGATAACCCGCCGGGTAAAGACTGTGAGGTACCACAAACCCCGGAAACCCGTAACTGATTTGTTCTACAAATCCCTTTGGGATGTTTTTATTAATCGTATTTCTCAGTTTATTGAAAGCAGGTTTTCTTTCTTCCGGAACCGACTCCAAGTACTCTTTTATGCTCGTGGCATCAGAATTCACATTCTTTAAATTTTAAATCTTGGTTCAAGGCAATCAAGGATTTCTTTGAACTTTCCTACTGCTTATTCATCATCCAATTCCTCTTCCATTTCTTGTAACTCATCTTGATCTTCCCAGTCGATATCCTCATCTTCCCACTCATCGTATTCGTCATCCCATTCTTCTTCATCGTCCCATTCTTCCTCATCATCAACGTACATTCCTTCCGAAAAAAATAAAGCATCTATTGCATATTTGAGTAAAAGTTCATCGTCATCTCTAAGCTCAATTGGAACACTTAGAAGTTTGTATATAAAATCACCTTCAATATTATCAGGAAGAATAACGGTTTCTATATAAGCATTTTTGCCCTTATTTATGGTAAAAAACTTTTCCTGAAAAAAAGTTTCCTCGATCTCAAACTCAAACTCCTCCTCATCCTCCTCATCCAAAGGTGTATCATTATAATTTCCATATAAAGCTCTGCAATTGAGTAAGACATAGCTCCCCTCGCCATTTACATTATAAAAATATCTATGGTTCAGGTTTGAACTTTTGCCGGGTTTTAGCCTAATAGAAATTGAATCAATCACTTGTCCGCCTGACAATACCTTTAACAAATGAGTACCAGGATGCAGGGAAACATATCCATGTTTTCCAGGTTCAACACTTTCGTTGCGAACTGTATCATCTGCTATAAACTGAAGTGTTAGATCTGTGCTGTTGAGCATATAAACCCAATGTAGTCTTGACATATCACCAGTACAAGCAAAGAGAATTATCATGCTCAGGGAAGCTATTGCGATCTTTAACTGGTTTAGACTTTTCATTTTCCATATTTTAATGCGAAAATCATTAAGAAGATAAAAGTAAAAAATAATATGAGGAATGGTTAGTTCCCAAGGGCAATATTTAATTACAAGACATTTAATACCTGTTCTTTAATCTTTTCCAGATCATCCTTCATTTGTACTGTCAGGTGTTGTATTATGGCAGAATTAGCTTTAGAACCCAAGGTGTTGATCTCCCTTCCCATCTCTTGCGATATGAAATTGAGTTTTTTACCATTTACTTCTTCCTCTTCCATCACTTTTAAAAAGAAGTCACAATGTGTCCTTAGTCTGTTTTTTTCCTCGGTGAAGTCCATTTTCTCAATAAAATACAAGAGCTCTTGTTCAAATCTGTTTTGATCAATTTCGTCTTCTCCCAGAAATTTTTCCAGATTTCCATTGATTCTGGAACGAATTTCTTCCAACCTATTTGGTTCCTCTTCTTCTATTTTTTTTAGATGATCGAGAATATCCTGAATACTTGATTTAAGATCCTGTTTAATTGAGTCACCTTCTTCTCTTCTGTATTTATCGAATATTTTGGTAGCCTCATGGATCACATCTTTGATCATCTGCCATTCTTGGTTGTCAGGTTCGCTTTCTATACGCTTGATCACGTTTGGTAATTGAAGCGATATGCGCAAAAGGTCTTCATCGCTTGAACCAACATCTGCAGCAAGCTTTTTGAGCTCTGAAAAATACTTCTTTGCTAATTCATGGTCAATATTTACAGGTTGAGTTTCTGAATCCGGATCAATCATTACGGAGATTGTTATTTTTCCTCTCACCAGTATAGAAGAAAGTTCCTTTCTCAAAACCAGTTCGTCTTCCTTTATTCCTGAAGGTAGTTTAATTGACAGGTCGAAGGTCTTGCTATTAAGGGATTTTATTTCAGCCGAGTAACTCTTCTCTCCATTTTGTTTGGTTGCCGAAGCATATCCTGTCATTGATTTGATCAAAATTCTAAAATTTTGTTTTTATTAATCTTAGGTACTTAATTAGTATTAAGCTGCACTCGAGAGCTTCGGTTCTGATAGTTTTTTATCGGACCTTCTACTCACAAAATATACACCTGCAAAGATGAGTAAACTGAAAAGTACCTTCTCCCAGGTAACAGAATCCTTGCCAAATGATATTGCTATAATCGTGGCAAGGATCGGTTGTAAATATATGTAAATTCCCACAACCGAAGGCTTGAGAGTCTTGAGTGCGACCATGTTCAACAGATAGGCGAAGAATGTGGTCATGACCACAACAAAAGCAATAGCGATCCAGATATTTGTAGTTATGGAGTTCCAGTCAACCTCGGTGAGATCATTGAAACCTACCGGGATAACATAGAACATCCCAAAGAGAAATACCCATTTAATAATCGTGTATGGATGATATTTCTTCATTAGCGGTTTAACAATTACCAGGTAAAAACCATAAGAGGTCGAGTTGATCAGTAAGAAGATATCTCCCCGGTATGTTCCTGATCCAACGGAGGATTCTTTTCCGCTCAAAACTAAAAGTGCTGCACCTGTGAGCCCTAATACTATCCCGGTTGTATTGAGCCATGTTATCTTTTCTTTGATTATTAGAAATGAAGATATCAAAACCATTATCGGAATTATGGTCATGATAAGGGAGGCGTTGATCGGAGTTGAAATGGCCAAGCCTTTGAAAAACATTAACTGGTTGATGGCAATTCCGAAGATGGCGCATAACGCGAGATAGAAATAATCACGTGTGCTTTTTATCTTTTCTTTAACAGTAAAGTGATGTAGTATCCAATACATCAAACATGCAACTGACACGCGAATCACTATCATCCCAAAGGGTTTGATATACTCTGGCACTACTTCTTTGGCGATCGTAAAATTTGCACTGTAAATAAAATTGGCAAATAATAAAGCAATGTGTGCACCCGGATTGGCTATTTTGAACTTAATATCTCAAGAATTTTGTTGCGCAAAACTAGTCATTCTTAAGTGAATCCGTGGGAAGAAACTATAGGAGGTTACTCGAATGGACCTGATACTAAAAGTCCAGGCCTAACGATACGAAATAATCGGCAGAATTTACAAAGGCATCTTCAACACCCCAGGCTACGTCAAAACGCACGAAATAACCCAGAAAAGTACTTCTCAATCCGAACCCATATCCTTCAACTATTGGATTTCTGAAATAGTTAACCTTGACTACAATAGGTTTTTGGGAGATGATTACCGGACTATTATCATCATACGGTGATCTGCCTTTCCATGCTGTGCCCACATCTCCGAATGCGATCACTTGGAAATTTCTCCAGAAATTACCTGTGAGTGGGATGTTCAAATATTTAAATATCGACATTCTGATCTCACTGTTGATCACGACATAGGAGCTGCCATTTCTTATATTTTGATCAAATCCTCTGAGGTTGGTGGCAAGGGATTGAAAAGCATATCCTTCTGTAAGATCGATTGGAGTGTCATGATTGAATTTCGGGAATAACCAGTTATCTGTCCCCCCCAGGTAATACACTAATTTTTTTGGGCCAAAGGAACTGGCGAAGGACAGCCTGTTGGCCCATATCAACTCTCTGTGAATTTTGAGATAATGCCTGATGTCGCCGCCAATAATAAAAAAGTGCGATTGTTTTGGTCTGGCGCCTATCGGATTAGCGCTCAGTGTATCAACTTGCTTCTGGGCTTCGAAGAAAATGTTCAGCCTTGTACCATCCAGCAGATTTAACGCCAGCGGGATGGTATTATCATACACAAACTCAATCTTCGATGAAATCCAATTTTCGGTATACCTTGAGAGATTCATACTAAATGTGTCCGAAGCGAGAAAGGTATAGTTGTCATTTCGATATCCACCATAACCTCTTAAACTCATTACTTCGTTGATTGGCCATTTTAGCCGGCCTTCCAGATAATGTATCCTCTGCCTTGCATTAACTGCCAAAAACCAGGCTGGTTGCATATCGTAACTAAGCTGATCACTTTTACGATAAAAAGAGATCTTTTTATCCAGCCTGAACTTCAGGTCTTCAAAGCTTAGAAAATATTCGCTGCCATTTAAGTTTGTGGGTAATCTGAATCCACCAACAAAACGGTAATCCTCAAAAAGATCACTGATCGCAATATTGATCAGTGGGTTCAGAGAAGGAGAGTTGTATACCTGTCCACCACCTGCGAAGTTTTGATATTTTGTAAAGATCTGACTATTATCAAGCTGACTTATGACATAATCTGTTGACAAGGCTACCCGGTACGGTTTAACTTTTGAAAACTCGAAATCTTTGTTTTGATTTGTATAAGTAACCGTTGTTGGATTAAACTGTGGCAGGGGATCTTCTTCTGTTTCCGATTGAACATCATCAATGTCTTCAGTTTCCTCTGCTTCCAGCTCCGTTTGGAAATAGTAATTGTATTCATTTTCGTCTGTCGTATCAGCAGTTTCATTTAGATTCAGATTATCTAAGTCTTCAGAATTTATCTTCTCCAAGAGTTCATTGACGCTATTGCGAAATGGAGTATTCGGGAGCTCCTCAATGCTGCTACCTGCCAGATCATCCAACAATTTATTTTCATAGAAATAATACCTTCCCTTATTGATTATCAATTCCAGACTGGTTCCTGTTGTTAAGGAAATGTCTTGATCCATTATGCTTCTTGAAAAGTTGGTGATGGGAAAACTGATCGCAATATCCTTGTAAACCTTTTTTACGTCGTAGGAAACAATGCTATCATTTGGCACATCAATCAATGCATCTTTAGTAAGTGTTGGATTTGTTACTGTAGAGTCTGTGAAATAAACCACCGTGTCAAAATGTGAAAATACACTATCGAAATAGGCAGCATACCTGTTGCGAATTCCATTCCCATCACTCAGGTAGGCGAAATGAACATCATCATATTGCATCGGCATATCCTCCGACACAGAAGGGGTGTTGGTGATTCTTATGAGCTGCTTGGATTTTGTTTTGTAGTTGAAAAAGAAAATGTCAAACCCTTGCATTGGCGTCAGGGTGTCGACTTTATTTTTGGTTAGTACATCATCCACTCTGTTCGAAACAAATAATATTCCCTCTTTATCCTTTATTTTTATGTATCTGGGATTCAGGTCGTCAGCCAAATCAGTTGTGATCTTTTCAACCTTATATGATTTTGTGTTCATCATATAAATATCGGATTGACCTTTATTCATGGCAGAAAGAACCAGTTTATTACTGCTCCCTGCATAGGAAAGTGAAAGCACTTTTTGAAATTGGGGGAGATAAACTTTTCTTTTTTCTTTCGACCTGGTATCGTAAAATATAATGTAGATCTTATCTCTCTTTACATAACAATAGGCAAGTTGATTGCCACTCGGAGACCAGGTAAGTAATGGAAAACTAAGATCCGGTTTATATTCATGGGTTTTATAGCCACCTCTCAATAATGTTTTCGACTTACCGGTTTCTTTATTGCGCACTTTGATTTTATATCGTCCTATCTTATTTGTTACATAGGCGATATCTGTTCCATTAGGATTAAGTCTTGGATTATGATATATCAGATTTCTCCTGGGCTTGCTAATAATGACCCTTTCTTCATCCGGCATGGAGATCAGGTATTCATAACTAAATATCCTCGTAGAGTAAAATGTGTACCAGTCTATCACAGATTCCTTCAGTGTTTTGCCAAAGACAAAAAGAAAACCGCTTTCCAGACTCCTGTTAATCCTTGTTAGGTAAAGTAAGTTTGGTACAGCACTGGAACCGTATTTCTCACTTATATAGTACCACATCGAATGGCCGGCGAATTTGGCATCTATTCCCGTTAGCCTGGTAAACTTTTTATACTTTCCACTCACAATACCATCGCGTAGCTTGTTGTCTAATTCGGTATCCCATTCCCGCCCTATATAAGAAACCAATCCGTCAATAAACCAATCAGGTAGATTTAATAAAACAGCATTTTGAACTGCTTCTTGCAGATTTCCCCCATACATCATTTCATTAATAAAGATCTTGGCTATGCCTTCCCGAAGCTGCCTTTCCAAATGTGCATGATCACCGTTAAAGTAGATGAAGATCTTGTCTCCAACGATCTTGGTTACTCCACCGGTATTAAATATATTAAGGCCAATCCCGATATTGCTTTGTCGAAGGTCGGTGAAGTTATTGTAAACAATTACCTGAATACGGTTATTAATAAAATATTCAAGCTTGCTCTCTACATATTTTAGATTATTCTCTGCGGCTTCAATAACATATTTACCCAGATCCTGACCTCCCAGATAAAAGTATATTGAAAAGTGTTCGGTATCGTAGTATGACCAATCGAATTCTTTAAACTGCACCCGGTTCTTTCCAAACTCTACCTGTGTAGTTTGTCCGAGTGAGGGTAAGGAAATGCAAATCAACAGAAAAATTGATAGGAAAGATTGATAAGACTTTCGAAGTGGTCGTTTAAATTTTATAAGATCAATGGTACCGCGCATGCTTATTCTAAAAAATAAATTCATTAGAGGCACATGCCAAAATAGATTAATTTTGTACTTATTTATTTCAACATGCCTTTATGCAATAATAACAAAATAGTGCTTAATAATCAAATGGTTTTAAGTAGGTTTGAGCACGATATTAATCGTTTTTTGATCCTTTTGGCACTCTTTTATATTATCTGTAACGAAAAACTATGATACATATTACCAGTTTCGTGTTTAACCAATTTCAGGAAAACACATACGTATTATACGATGAGACGCAGGAGTGTATCGTGATTGACCCCGGCTGCTATACTCTTCAGGAGCAACAGGAGATTTCCGGATTTATTGATTCTTCCAACCTCAAACCGGTTAAGCTAATTAATACCCATTGCCACATCGACCATATAATTGGTAATAAATTTATTGCAGACCGATATGATCTGGATTTGGAAATACATGAACTGGACAAACCTATTCTGGATGCCACGGTGTCTTACGGATCTGCTGTAGAGATGAGTATTGATGAATCTCCTGCACCTAAAGTGTTTCTGGATGAAAATGACGTAATCAGGTTTGGTAGTTCTGCGCTGAATATCCTCTTTACACCCGGACATTCACCCGGCAGCATCTCATTCTTCGATGAAAAAAGTCAGTTTGCGATTGTCGGAGATGTCTTATTTCTTCAAAGTATTGGAAGAACGGACCTGCCGGGCGGAAATCTTGAAGATCTGTTAAGTAGTATCAAGAACAAACTCATCCCGTTGGGAGATGCAGTGGAGATTTATCCCGGTCATGGGCCTAAGACTACAATTGGTTTTGAAAGAGAGAATAATCCATTTCTGGTAGAGGACTGGGGAATGGTTTAGAAATTTATTTTTGAAAAAACAAGATATAATCTTTTTCGTCTGTAGATATATTCACAAACAATTGTTTCTTTCTCTTGCAAAAGCTGATCCATGTCACGAATTCAATACCATCAGCATCCGCGAACATTTCTGAATAAATCACAGGAGTTGTAAACGCCTTTTTTCGATTCTTTCTTTTAGAATAGTATATGATATTCTCATCAACAAAAAACAGCTCTTTTTCATTTTTAGAAAACCATGCAGACTGTACCGTGAATTCTTCTATTTCTTCGAACGCAACCTGGTGGCTAGCCTTAAATTTATCGGAGGTGTTATCACGTTCTGAAAAATAAATTATATTATCCTTTGTATAATAAAGCCTCAATCCATTGTGCGAAAGGTTGGGGTATGCATCTGCTTCTCTCGGATCATTGAATAACAGTGTAGTGTTGTTTTTGAACCCAACACCTCCATTAGTCGA
>JACZTA010000336.1 GCA_022573915.1 Bacteroidota bacterium
TGCCATGGAGTTCGGATACAATTGATAATGATACTCCCATGCCACCCGAGATCGATTATGTAACCGTATTACAAAATAATGACGTTGTTCTTGACTGGACGTCGCTCTTTAACCCGGAAACTTACTCATACATTGTTTATTATGACAAAGACGCTAACAACATATTTTTCCCGATAGCTACGGTAATTGGAAATACAAATTCGACCTATACCGATACTAATGCGATACCTGAAATGAGGAGTGAGACTTATAGGGTAGCGACATTGGATAGCTGTGGTAACGCTGGAACCATGTGCGACCTTCCTCATCACACCATTTACCTGGAGGCTGAACTCGACAGATGTGCTCAACATATAGAACTTAATTGGAATTTTTATGAGAACTGGAATGGAGGAGTTGTCAACTATAATTTATACACACAGGTAAATAATGGACCGTTTACACTTGAGACAACTTTGGCCGCAACCGATGATAATTTCTTCTTTACAAATTTCAATGATGGGGATTCTATTTGCTTTTATATGCAGGCTACTCATCAGAATGGCTCCGTTACTTCTGAATCTAATTTGACTTGCTTACGCGTACGGGTGGTGAGGCCACCGGCGCTAACCTACATCTACAAAGTTGACGTAGTGGGCAGTGCTGAAATTGGGATCGATTGGATAGTGAATACAGATAATATTAACGATCTGGATTATTTTAAAATACTCAGAGGTACCGACGGCATAAAGTATGATACAATTGAAACTATTAAGGCTCCGCTCGATCCGTTTGCTTTGATGTCTTATACAGACTATGATGTCAACCCTGGTAGAGAAAGTTATTTTTACCTCGTCATGAGCATCGATGTCTGTGGAGCTGAACATCCTTCGAATGGTGCACGGACGATATTCCTTTCGGTTGATCAGGGTATCAATTATGAGAATACACTCATTTGGAACGAATATTTTGAATGGCTGGGTTCAGTTGAAGGATATGCTGTATACAGGCAAAATGATGCTGGTGACTGGGAAGATATCTTGTTTCTTAAGCCACCTGCCACTATGGCGAAAGATAATGTGACTAACATACCAGATTTAGACGGAAAGTTTTGCTATAAGATCGTAGCGGAAGAAAGTGTCAACTCTGTGCTGATCCCAAGAAATATTTTAGGTGTGACCAGTACTTCAAATATAATATGTGCCACTCAGTACCCGAATATTTACGTTCCCAATGCTTTCTCTCCTAAGGGGGTAAACAAGATTTTTAAACCGGTAACCCTATTTGTGAATCAAGCTAATTATTCAATGGTTATTTATAATCGATGGGGAAAGCAGATCTTCCAAAGCCAGGATATCACCGTAGGTTGGGATGGTAAGTTTAATGGCATGCTCGCACCCCAGGGTGTATATCTTTATGATATCAAATTCATCAATCCCGACGGAAATTCTTACAGAAAGACCGGTAGCGTTTTCTTGATGCGCGTCCAATAATCATCAGTTTTCCTTATTTTTCTTATTTCTCTGCCTTCTTAGGCCTTGCTACACATGCATTTAGCCGTTTTCCTTATTTCTTAAGGAGGTTTAATGTGTCATAAATAGTAACCAATAATTTCGATAAGGTGATCTTTTTCAACGACATATGAACTGTTTATTTCCATAATGCTGTCAAAATTGCAGTCCAACTTTCCTTGAATAACGTACTATACTTCAATACATTCTAATAATACGAGGCATTACGAAGGATTAAGAAGGATGAATCATATTTAATATTAATAAAATATATATCTATAAAAATTGATAAGGTCAGTTGATTTTGTACAATATGAGAACAACTTTTGGTAGGTAGTTCATTTATATAAGCCCTTGAAACATCTAATTCAGACACTAAAAGCTTGTGTGATTTTGGTGCTGTTCGTGCATTTTCAATCAATAACTGCGCAAACAACATTTCAAAAGACATATGCAGGCAATAACTGGGACTTTGCAACCAGCACCATTCCTTCATATGATGGGGGATTTATGGTCGCAGGTTATACCTATAGTTTTGGAGCAGGAAAGGCTGACGTAAATCTCACGAAGCTTGATGATAAAGGTGTTAAACTTTTTTCTAAGACTTATGGAGG
>JACZTA010000177.1 GCA_022573915.1 Bacteroidota bacterium
AACTAAGAAGAGGGGTTGCGCTCGTTTCGGGACTTAACACAACACCTCACGGCACGAGCTGACGACAGCCATGCAGCACCTTGTAAAATGCCCCGAAGGGAAGCCCTATTTCTAGGGTTGTCATAGTACATTCTAGCCCAGGTAAGGTTCCTCGCTTATCATCGAATTAAACCACATGCTCCACCGCTTGTGCGGACCCCCGCCAATTCCTTTGAGTTTCAGCCTTGCGACCGTACTTCCCAGGTGGATTACTTAACGCTTTCGCTTGGACCCATATCCCTAGGGGACATAGATCGAGTAATCATCGTTTAGGGCGTGGACTACCAGGGTATCTAATCCTGTTCGCTACCCACGCTTTCGTGTCTCAGCGTCAGTTAAAGTTTAGTGAGCTGCCTTCGCAATCGGAGTTCTGTGTCATATCTACGCATTTCACCGCTACATGACACATTCCGCCCACCTCAACTTTACTCAAGGCTAGCAGTATCGGCGGCAATTCTTGAGTTGAGCTCAAGGATTTCACCGCAGACTTACTAGCCCGCCTACACACCCTTTAAACCCAGTGAATCCGGATAACGCTTGCACCCTCCGTATTACCGCGGCTGCTGGCACGGAGTTAGCCGGTGCTTATTCATTATGTACCGTCAATTTCCAATACATTAGAAGTTTTCTTCCATAATAAAAGCAGTTTACAACCCAGAGGGCTGTCATCCTGCACGCGGTATGGCTGGGTCAGACTTTCGCCCATTGCCCAATATTCCCTACTGCTGCCTCCCGTAGGAGTCGGGCCCGTGTCTCAGTGCCCGTGTGGCTGGTCGCGCTCTCACGCCAGCTACCCATCGCGGTCTTGGTAGGCCGTTACCCTACCAACTAACTAATGGGACGCATGCTCATCTCTAACCGCCGGAGCTTTAACCTTAGGAAAATGCTATCCACAGGTATTATGGGGTATTAATCCAGATTTCTCTGGGCTATGCCCCTGTTAGAGGTAGATTGCATACGTGTTACGCACCCGTTTGCCACTCGCCTCTGGCCGAAGCCAGAGCTGCCGTTCGACTTGCATGTATTAAGCCTACCGCTAGCGTTCATCCTGAGCCAGGATCAAACTCTCCGTTGTATAAAAATCTTAAAAAACTTTGAGCGGGTATTGCTCGTATTTACTTACCTATCATTTCTGTCCAGTACTTCAAAGAACTCTTATTCAAAAAATAAATTTTTTTTGAAAAAGGCTACAAAGGTATATCTCTTTTCAGTTGCGTGCAAGCATAGACGTAAGTATTTTGTATTTTTTCAACTTTTAGTAAATTTAAGCACGAAAAAAAAGTAAAAATTGTCGTTACATTGATATATTTACACGTTAAATTGATGTTTTTTGCACAAAAGCGGTAAATATTTCTCTATAATCATTCCTACATGGAATAATCTGGGGTTTTTAAAACTTTGTATACAAAGTGTTCTTAAAAATTCCACTTTTAAGCACCAGATCATCTGTCACGTAAATGATGGATCTGATGGAACCTATGCGTGGGTAAAAGAACAGCAGCTGGATCATACTTATTCGACAGAAAATATCGGAATCTGCAAAGCCCTTAATCAGGCCTCAAAAATGGCTAAAACAGATTATATCGTGTATCTCAATGATGATATGTATGTGTGTCCCGAATGGGATAAGCGACTTAGCTCTGTCATAGATGGTATAGGTTCAAGCAAGTTCCTACTCTCTTCAACTATGATAGAACCGAGAGATACCGGTAATAAATGTGTGGTGGTAAACAATTTTGGTCAAACAGTTCAGGATTTTAAAGAACAAGACCTGCTGGACTCTGTGTCACAACTAAATAGAAATGATTGGAACGGCAGCACATGGCCACCAATTATATTGCGAAAAGAACTCTGGGATCAGGTGGGTGGCTTGAGTGAGGAGTTTAGCCCCGGACTTTATTCAGACCCCGACCTTTCCATGAAACTGTGGAATAAAGGCTGCCGAATATTCCAAGGTGTTGGTAGCAGTCTGGTGTATCACTTCCAATCTAAATCCACCGAAAAAGTAAAAATGAATAATGGCAAAAAACAGTTCTTGCAAAAATGGGGTATTTCTTCCTCCACTTTTACTAAACATTTTCTCAGATCAGGACAACCCTATGCCGGACCACTCGATGAACCGGCAAAAACATTTTCTTATAATAAGGACTTGCTAAAAGCAAAATTGAAAAAGTCGCTGAATCTCTAATTAGTTGCTTTAGGAGTTGACCATCGGAGCCTCAGTGCCTTTGCATATTTTAAGTATACTTCGAAGGATCCGATTAGACAAATAAGAAAGCCAAAATAACCATCGAGAAAACCGGTATGGAAGAAATAACTTTTGACAAATTTTGTAGGCGGGCTGAAAAACATCTTGAGAAAAAGAAATGTTCTTTTATTTTTTACAATTTCCTGTGATGCCAGATCTGAATAAGTTCTTGCCCTCTCCAAATGGTCAGCCACACTCTTAAAAGAATAATGCAGCAGGTCTCCATCCAGGTGAGTGATTTTTTCTACAGTTTTGAATCCAATAGTCTCATGCACTTTTCTGTCTTCCCAAAAAGTATTTTTTCTGTTAAACAACCTGATCTTCGTATCAGGGTACCACCCACAATGATGAATCCATTTTCCTGCATAATTAGTTAACCGGTTAAAACTATAGGAGCCTTCCAAACTTTGCTTAACCGATGTAACTGAATTCTTTAACATATCTGATAACTCTTCATCCGCATCAATAGAAAGGATCCAATCAGACGATGCCATCTCGTTTCCCAGATTCTTCGTCTTTGCATATCCTAACCATTGTTGGTCAATGACTTTAGCTCCCAACCTTTCGCAAATTTCTACCGTCTTATCACTACTCTGGCTATCTAAAACCAAGGTCTCATCAACTACGTCTTGTAATGAAGAGATGCATCTTTCTATGTTTGCTTCTTCATTTCTTGTAATTATTATAGCCGTTATTCTATCCATCTACGGCATTTTTCTGAAACAATTGATTCAATCCAAGCAATAAGAAAAGTAAATAAAAGGCAGTTCCCAATTGATTCTCAATTGTTGCTTCTGCTAAAAAAGATGAAAGTATAATTAGATTAAAAGCGATAAATAGTGGATCGGTATAATATCTTTTAATAACCAAAGGAAAAAAGGTAACAAGGATTAGCCAAATAAGACCAATGAACCCAAAGCCTGCGAAAAACACGATAAACTGATTATGGGGCATGATCCGCTTATTGCTGGAGATGTCGGGAAAATATTCGGCATACCTTTCCTTCATTTCATCTTTGAGATCTCCAATGCCAATTCCGAATACCGGGTTTTCCAAACCTATTCTAATTCCAATATCCATCGACACCAATCGTTTGGCATCAGACAACTCGGAGGGATTCTTGCCTTTCCGATATTGGTGTAAATCGTAGAGCGTATAATTGATCTTGTTATTGAAAGAAGGGACCAGGTAGAATGCCGAAATGGGTACGGCTATGAGAAGGACAAGCAAAGCACCCCCCAGCAAGTATTTTCTTGACGTGTAAATAGTCCAACCGATAAGAAACAATATGGAGATGTATAATGATAACAATCCGCTCCTGACTGACAGGATATGGATAAACGCAAAAAGAAAGATAACTCCACCCAGGATCAGGTAACGTTCAAAATTTCCCAGAAGCTTGTACTTCCATTTATACAAAAATATCCCAACAACAATTGCAAACGCGACCATCAGACTAAAACGGATGTGATTGATAGCCGTTGGTAATACCTGTGCTTTATTATATCCTTCGGTAATCACCTCAAAGTTCATCAGGTAATTAATGAATGAACCAATGCTAATAGCAAGTATTGTCAGGAAAAACAAATACAAGATGGAGCGATAGAGCTGTTTTGAAAACTTTTGTAAGCTCCCTATGGCAAATGGAAGGAATAGAAAAGGCAGCTTGAGTCTGAGTCGTTCTAAATAATATTCCTGATCTGCGGATATAAGACCGCTTATGAGATGCAGGATAAACAAGGAGGTAATCAGAAGTAATATCTTGTTTGAAAAAAAAGAAGCAAGACTCGTTAACACGTCCCTTCTGATCACTACATTGGCAATCAGCAAGATCATCCCCATGGTGATCATAAACCGGGAGGATATCAAACTAATAATGATCACAGCAAAACCAAGTATAGCTACATTTTGCTTGCTCAACACCTCGCTAATTCGCAAGTTCATTCCAGATAATTAATTCAGTGTTTTCCAGATCAGATCTTTAAGCTCCGGTATTCCTTCTTCAGTTATCGAAGAGATAAAAATATAGGGTATATTTTTTAAAATGCCTTTATTACCGGTTTCCTTCTCCATAATATCGGTTAATTCCTCTTTCATTTCTCCGTCTATCAGGTCGATTTTGGTAATCGCCAGAAGCTTCTCCTTCACCAAAATCTCCGGATTATGTTTGTTTAATTCATTTAGCAATATCTTAAACTCACCTATTACGTCCTTAGTATCGACGGGTACCATAAACAACAGAATAGAGTTTCTCTCAATATGCCTCAGGAATCTTAAACCCAAACCTTTTCCTTCACTTGCTCCTTCAATGATCCCGGGGATATCTGCCATTACAAATGATTGATAATCCTTGTATTCAACAATACCTACACTTGGGGTTAGGGTCGTAAACTCATATTCCGCGATCTTTGGTTTTGCTTTCGATACGGTTGCCAGCAAAGTAGATTTACCCGCATTGGGATGACCGACCAAGCCTACATCTGCTAGTAGTTTGAGCTCCAGTATCTTCAATCCTTCCTTGCCATCTTCACCCGGCTGGGCAAATTTTGGAGCTTGCCTGGTCGAAGTTTTAAAATGTGCGTTGCCCAAGCCGCCTCTCCCACCCGGAACAAGGATCTCTGTTTGGCCATCATCAATAATTTCAAATTCCTGTTTTCCGGTCTTCTCATTAATAGCAATAGTTCCTAAGGGTACTTCCAGATAAACATCCTCACCCTCTGCACCGGTCATGTTGGATTTACCTCCATTAATACCGGCTTTGGCGGTAGCATGCCTATGATATTTCAAATGTAATAATGTCCAGAGCTGTTTATTGCCTTTCACAACAATATTACCTCCACGACCTCCATCACCACCATCAGGTCCCCCTTTCGCGGTATATTTATCGCGACGAAAATGCACCGAACCTGCACCTCCCTTTCCGGATTTGCATAGGATCTTTACATAATCTATGAAATTAGGTCCCTCCATGGGAATATGTATTTATCGACCTATTTAATTATTGAATAGAAAATATTGAATCATCCGAACTTTGCACCCCAGGAGTCTTTCTTTGCAAACCTTGAGGTTCTCTTCAATTTTTTTAGTTACAAAAATGTTCGGATTGTTGGAACGTAAACTTGAATGATATTGATATGTTACACTGCCACTTTATCAACCTCGTTATAAAGAGATTCAGAGATATCTTCAACAGAACCTTCTCCCTTCAAAGACACAAACTTATTCTGCTCTTCGTAATACTTCGCCAAGGTTGCTGTTTTTTCTTCGTACTCTCTTACCCTTTCCTTAATTATGGATTCATCCTGATCATCAGCTCTCCCCGATGACTCACCCCGTTTCAATATTCTGCGAGTTAATTCTTCTTCACTTACTTCCAATGCCAATACCAGGTCTATACCCGTATTTTTGTTTCTCAACATTTCGTCCAAAGCAGTAGCTTGATCAATAGTGCGTGGAAAACCGTCATAGATCACCCCATCTACGTTATTTTCTTCATCTAACTTCTTTTCTATCATACCGATCACAATCGAATCAGGAACAAGTACTCCCTTGTCCATATAGCCTTTAGCTTCTAATCCCAAGGGAGTTTCACTCGCTAATTCATTTCGGAATAGATCACCCGTAGAGATATGCAATAAATTATATCTCTCCTTGAGATTTACTGCTTGAGTTCCTTTGCCGCTGCCCGGGGGGCCGAATAGAATGAGGTTCATGACTGGTAATTAGTTTGATTGTCGGGGCAAAGTTATAAATTAATAATGTGTATGAACCGCAGATTAATGTGATTCTGGGATTTCGCTGATGGACTTATCAAATTCGGCATACTTTTTTCATGGTCTTGAGAGTATTTGAAAAATGTTAACTTAATTCCTCTTAGAAGATTATATCAGACTCTAGTTTTCATTGAACTAAACAAGTCTCTATGGTTCGAATTGCCATCTTATTAATTCTCATAACCACTTTCTCTATAGACTCTTATACTCAAAACTTGGTACCTAATCCGAGTTTTGAAGAGCACAAACGTTGTCCTAAAACGTTTACAAAATATAATAAGAAATTGAAATTGATACTGAATTGGGAACAATCCAGTAGAGGAACTGCAGATTATTATAATGAATGTAGTAAAAAAATGAGTGTACCTGAGAATGCAATGGGCAACAAGAATGCCAAGAGTGGACTTGCTTATGCAGGATTAATTATATACTTAAGCGGAACTTATCGGGAATACTTAACATCAAAACTAATAGACACCTTAGAATCGAATAAAAAATATTGTATTAAGTTTTACGCTTGTGTGGCTGAACTTTCAAAGTACACGAGTGATGCAATCGGAATATATGTATCTCAACGACGCCCCGGTGCCAGTATAAACAGTTTATGGCTAATAGATTCATTACCTCAGATTGAAAACCATCAAAATAACTTTTTACCAAATAATGAATGGAGAGAGATATGTGGAATTTACGTTGCAAAAGGTGGAGAGCGTTTTGTCACAATTGGGAATTTCAAGGATGATGCTAACACGAATATTAAAAGAAATAGAAAAATGATGGGTAGCATTGAATCATATTGTTATGTGGATGACGTATCGGTAATTCAAATCGATAGTGATGAGGAATGCGATTGTCAAACTGAAGAAATCAATGATGCAATAGTTTCCGTGGATTCTGTAAAAATCTTAAATCAAGGTGATATAGTCGTGCTTGAAAACATTAATTTTGAAATTGATAAATCTGATCTATTAAATGAATCGTTCAATGAGCTAAATAAATTAGTCCAAACATTGATTGATTTTCCTAATATGGCCGTCGAAATTAGAGGTCATACGGATAATACAGGTAATGAAGAACATAATTTAGAGTTATCAGAAGCACGGACTAAATCAGTTGTGAATTATTTAATCTCAAAGGGAATCAATGATAGTCGATTAACTTATAAAGGCTATGGAAGTTCTATACCTATTGCAGATAATTCTACTGAAGAAGGCAGGAAAGTAAATAGAAGAGTTGAAATCAGGGTAGTCACTAAGTAGTTATTGCGCTTAATTAAATCTGATGAACCTCACGAATTTTCACTGCTGGCGAACTCTGCTTGATATTGTCGGCAGCATCAGCGAAATCCCTTAATCAACCTAATCAGCGGTTCAGACTGTTTTTCAAACTCTCCACCTCCTCCTGCAATTTTTCAACAGCCGAGGAAATGTGCGGTTCAGTTGCAGCATTGATCTCAGGCATATCAAAACTAATGAAGCCTACGCCTTGCCATACCTCCATCACCTGGTCAACATTTAACTCATATGGATCGTAGGTTTTGTTATCAGAGATCAGCATCAACTGGCCGGTTTCTTTAATACGGTTACCAAGACGCTTGTAAACAATACCTTCATCCTTGGTAAGCAATATATATGTAGAGTCATCTTTAATGTCGTGCCAATTCCTTATGAACTCAGCAATAATATAGGACCCGGAAGTTATTGGAAGCATGCTGTCTCCCTTAATTTGAAAAACTCTCCAGGTCTTATTTTCATTCAGTATCGGTAACTTCATCTGTGGGAGCTCTTCAATGTACTCCGGATCAGAGAACCCATTAAGATAACCGGCGCTCGCCGGTATCGGGACTACACTCACGTACTCCTTATTCTCTTCGTCAATTGTAATTGGCAGAATTCGCAGCCCCTTACCTTCAACATCCTGCACAATCGATATATTAGTGGTTTCAGCGCTCGACACCTTCCGCAGGTCTTCATTCAACATCTTATCTACAGTCACTTTAAGAAAGTAGGCAATGTTCTGCAAGGACTCCAGCTTTGGTTACGCCCTCCCTTCTTCGTATGATCCAATTACTGCCCGTTTAATGCTCAACTTCCTGGATAAGCCTTCTTGAGTCAAACCCCTGGCCTTTCGCAGTGCTTTAAGATTTGTACTGAAATAGCTCATTTTTTGATATTTATATTACTAAAATTTTTAGTTTACTAATAATATTAGTAAGTTTGCCAACAAAGTTAGTATTTTATTATCAAACAAACAAATCATTGAGACAGATCCTTAACCCCGAATGTGAATTAGTACCCGTATCGACTTAACCGCCCTACGCTTCTTTCGCCGCTCTAATGACC
>JACZTA010000178.1 GCA_022573915.1 Bacteroidota bacterium
GCTTCAGCAGTAGGTGAGGTGAATGTTGTGGCTATGATGAAAGAGAAAAAAGCAGTGATCGGAGGAGAAGGAAACGGCGGTATCATCGTGCCTTCCTTTCATTACGGGCGGGATGCCTTGGTTGGTATTGCATTGTTCCTGTTACATTTGGCAAAGTACGATAACAGTTGTTCCTCATTGCGCGCAACTTATCCCAATTATCATATGTTCAAAAACAAGATCTTACTTGAAAATGGAATAGATGCTGATAAGATCCTGAATAAGATAAAGATCAAATACAAATCGCAACCGATTAATACCGTGGATGGTGTTAAGATTGAATTTGATTCGGAGTGGGTGCACCTTAGAAAATCTAATACGGAACCGATAATCAGGATTTACACGGAAGGAACATCAGAGACCACAGCCGAAAATATTGCCAAGAAATTGCTGTCGGATATAACTGACTTAATAAAAGAATTTAAGTAATTTTATCATTATTCATACATATTTAACCTCAAAACTCATTAATATGCGGGTTTATTTCGATAATGCAGCCACGACAAATATAGACGAAAGAGTCGTGGAAGCTATGATTCCCTACCTGAAAGAGATGTTCGGAAACCCTTCATCCATTCATTCATACGGAAGGGAGACAAGAACGGCTATCGAAAATGCAAGAAAGATAATAGCAGAGGTCTTGAAAGTTTCACCATCTGAGATTTTCTTCACTTCTGGCGGTACCGAGGCGAATAACCACGCGCTTAATTGCAGTGTCCGCGATCTTGGGGTTACGACCATCATCAGTTCAAAAATAGAGCATCATTGTATTGGTTATACGATGGATGCGCTGGAAAAATACCAGGGTGTAACATTGAAGTATGTGAATTTACTGGACAAAGGTATTATCGATTATGATCATCTTGAGGAGTTACTTAAGGAAACGGAGGGGAAATACCTGGTTAGTCTGATGCACGCTAATAATGAGATTGGCAACTTGTTAAATCTAAAGAAAGTCTCCGCTCTTTGTGAGGAGCATGGTGCCTATTTTCATACCGATACTGTTCAAACAATCGGTCATTATTATTTTGATCTTCAAAAAACCAAGATTCATTTTATCTCCGGTTCCGCTCATAAGTTTCACGGACCAAAAGGAACGGGCTTCCTTTACATTAATCCTGAGATCAAGATAGGCCCTTTTATTTACGGAGGTACACAAGAACGCAACATGCGAGCAGGAACAGAAAATATTTATGGCATTGTTGGACTGGGTAAAGCGGTTGAATTGAGCTATACGGATCTTACCAAAGAGCAGGAATATGTACAGGGGTTGAAAACCCGAATGATCGAGAAATTAAAATCAGAAATAACGGGCGTAGGATTTAATGGTGATTATGACGGCAAAAGCAATTTTAGAGTGCTCAACGTTTCCTTGCCAAAACATAAGGCCAGCGAAATGTTTCTGATGAATTTAGATATTGCAGGCATCGCCTGTTCGGCAGGTAGCGCGTGTACATCCGGTGCGGATGCAGGATCACATGTTTTGGAATACATAGGAGCTGATATGAAACGTCCCGCTATCCGGTTTTCGTTCTCAAGATTTAATACTTCTGAAGAAATCGATTTTGTAGTCGATAAACTTAAAGAACTCTATGTAGGCGAGATGGTAGCCTAAAAAATTTGAGTTCAAACCTTCGCGTTTTACGCACAATTTCTATTTGGTTATTCGGGGTGTTATGAGTACTTTGCAAGTTGAACTTGCGAACAAAATGCTCTCTTGGTCTGTTACACAACAATTAAGAGCAATATTCGTATTAATTAATACTAAAACTCCCTTTATGAGTCGCAAAATATTTTCCAGTTTTGCTTACATCGTTTTTGTTGCATTTTTCTTTTTGTTTTCCATCACTTCCGGCTATGCACAACGATTAGCAAATAATAATTCAAAAACTGATGTTCGGTTAATTTCGGCTGATCCCGAAAATTCAACTATCAGATTTAGATTGGGCGGATTTCAATCCAAAGCGGTCAGCACCTCTAACGGCTCAGCATATATTATTTCCACGGATGAAGGCACGCCCATCCTGAAGAAAGGTGCACCCGATCTGGAAAAGCTCACAACTTCCATCATTATTCCGGATATGGCTGGAATGAAAGTAGAAGTGGTGTCATCAAAATATAAAGACTATCCCAATATGAATATTGCACCTTCCAAGGGCAATTTCGACAGGACGATTAACCCGTCTTCCATACCTTATATAAATGGCAGTGAGTATAATAAGAATGAGTTCTTTCCGAATAAATTGGCTGAGATGAGAGACCCCTTCATATTAAGGGATTTCCGCGGGCAGACTATAATTGCTTATCCCCTGCAGTATAATCCGGTGACGAAAGTTTTAAGAGTATACAGCGAAATCACTGTTGCAGTTTCGGTTGATGATGAGGTTGCTCCGGTCAATGTATTGGTTAGAGAAAAATCTCCTGAGGTTAACAGGGCTTTTTACAATACTTACAATAGTCATTTTCTTAATTACTCTGCGATGGGTGCCGAGTATACTCCGCTTAGTGATGAAGGAAATATGTTGATCATTTGTCATGGACCATTCATGTCTGCGATGCAGGATTTTGTTGACTGGAAGATTTTGAAGGGTATACCTACAGAAATAGTTGATGTCTCGACGATAGGCGTGAATTCTACTTCAATTCTTAACTATGTGACTAACTACTATAACTCTAGTGGACTTACATTCTTGTTATTGGTAGGGGATGGTGCTGAAATTCCAACCATCATCGTTAACGGTGGGGATTCGGATAATAGTTATGGATATATGGCAGGAAGCGATTCGTATCCGGAATTATATGTTGGCAGATTCTCTGCACAGTCGGTTGCCGACGTTCAAACACAGGTTGAAAGGACGATCAATTATGAGATGAAACCGGATGTAGGTGGAACATGGTATGAGAACGGAATGGGAATTGCCTCAGATCAAGGCCCGGGTGATGACAACGAATTGGATTATGAACATATAAGAAATATCAGAACCGATCTCCTAGGTTACACATATACGAATGTGGATGAAATGTACGATGGTTCACAAGGTGGACAGGATGCCGGTGGCAATCCTTCTCCTTCTGATGTGACCAACTCCTTCAATAACGGACTCAGCGTAATAAATTATACGGGCCATGGCAGTTGTTATTGTTTTGGATCGAGTGGGTTTTGTGATTCGGATGTTAAAAATCTAACCAATAATAATATGCTGCCATTCATCTGGTCGGTGGCTTGTGTGAATGGAGAGTTTGTGAGTAAGACATGTATTGCAGAAGTCTTTTTGAGATCTATAGATTCCACTTCCGGAGATCCTATTGGAGCGGTAGCAGTGTTAATGGCAACGATCAATCAAAGTTGGAACCCTCCGATGGAAGGGCAGGATGAAATGAATGATATCCTGGTTGAGAGTTATCAAAATAATATCAAACGAACATTTGGCGGACTGTCGATGAACGGTTGTATGCAAATGAATGATACGTATGGTTCGGCAGGGGATGTAATGACAGATACTTGGATGTGCTTCGGTGATCCCTCTTTAGAGGTTCGTACAGCTACACCCATTGCCATGACGGTCACGCATAATAATAACATTTTAATGGGTGCCAATTCGTTCCAGGTATTTTGTAATCAAACGGATGCCCTGGTTTCATTGACTATGAATGGTCAGGTTCTGGGAACAGGCAAAGTAGCGGGAGGATCTGTTACAGTTACTTTTACGGCAATTAGTAGTGTGGACACTATGTTCGTAACCGTAACAGGATACAATAATATTCCTTATATGGGTACTGCTATGGTTATTCCACCTAATGGCCCTTATATGGTTAGTGATACGCATGTTGTAAATGATCTAACGGGAAACAATGATCAAATACCGGATTTTGGGGAATCAATAGATCTTGATGTAACGCTCAAGAACATCGGTAACGTTGTTTCTAATAATGTTGCAGGGGTTATAAGCATTACTGATCCTTATATCACGATCACTGATAACACGGAAAATTTTGGAAATGTTAACGGAGGTTCCACGGCGACGCAGACCAATGCCTATAGTTTTGATATTGCAAACAATGTCCCTGATCAGTATGTAGTCGTATTTAATTTGACGCTTACTGATGGCGCTGGTAATAACTGGAATTCGGCTATCTCGTTAACCTTAAATGCACCTGCGTTGGTCGCTCCATTGACGATATCCATTGATGACTCAAATGGTAATGACGATGGTATTCTTGATCCGGGAGAAACGGTTGATATTGAAATCATTACCTCTAACACGGGTGGCAGCGATACGAAGAGCGCTGTAGCGACCCTAACTACCAACCATCCTCTGGTAACGATCAATACAGCAAATTATAATCTTGGAGCAGTTGCGAAGGGTGGTAATTCTACAGCCATATTTAATGTAACAATCAACAGCAGTGCACTCTCAGGTTCCAACGTTGACTTTACTTTTGAGGTAGCAGATGGAGCCTATGTTGTTAATAAGAATTATCAAGAGGTTATTGCATTGAAGATGGAAGACTTTGAATCCAATACCATGACTGCATATCCCTGGAAAGACGGTTCAGGTGATCTCCCCTGGTTTGTTACTTCTGATAATGCACTGGAGGGTGATTATTGTTCCAAATCAGGCGCCATTGGTAGTGGTCAACAGTCTGAACTTGTATTGACTATGGGTGTACTAATTGCAGACACACTCTCATTCTTCAGGCAAGTTGCAAGTGAGCAGGATTACGACTATTTATACTTTTATATAGATGGTAACGAAAAGGGCAAATGGTCAGGTGTTGTTAACTGGTCTAAAGAGGAATATCCGATTTCGGTTGGAATGCATACTTTTAAATGGGTGTACAAGAAAGATCTTTATGTAAGTAGTTATGACGATTGCGCCTGGGTAGATAATATAGTATTTCCACCGCACGCTGCGTTCAGTGTTGTTCCGGAAACTCCTGGCAGAGATATTGGATTTAAGGTTTATCCAAATCCATTCGACCAAACAACTACTATAGAGTTTACTTTACAGGAAAAATTACCGGTTCACCTTTATCTTTATAATTCGCTCGGTGTAATGGTGAAGGTGCTGGTGGTTGAAGGAGATAAAAGTTCCGGCATATACACGTATTACCTCGATGGTTCAGGCCTTAGCTCCGGGTTTTATTATTGTCAGCTAAAGGTAGGGGAGAAGATGATTACCAAGCGATTGAATGTCATGCACTAAGCATAATACAAATCAGCGTAATCAGCTAAATCAACCTAATCAGCGGTCTTTTTTTCCTCAGCCCCAATACGAAATCCATCACATCCACATTATCTGCATAATCCCATAGGGCAGGGGTTTGAGAGTTACCAAGAGAGGTCGGTTGAATATCATGCTTGATCAATAGATCCTGTTTGGTGTCAGTAACATAGCATTGGATCTCTGCCTTCTGTTGTTCCAGTCTTCCCGCTAGATCTTCATCTCCTTCATAGTATTCATAGTACAAGGAAGCAACGGGGGAGGAGATCGATTCACTTTCTGTGAGAATTAAAAAGTCATTACTCAGGTAAGGCGTTTTGTTTAAGATATAAATGGAAAGGTTATAGTCGAAATTATTCATGTACTTATTATTCTCTTTAACTTTCTTGTAAGAAGCGAGCGCTGAAAGTACTTTCTCCGGATCGTAGCCTTTTTTCAAGAATAGCTTGGAGACATTCCTGCAACCCAGTCCAAAATAAGTAAATACATCTTCGCCCAGCCTGGCAAGCTGTTCATCGGATTCCGTTCCATCCAGTATTGCTACAGAACTTCTGTTCTTCCTGATGATATTTGGATACTTATTGAAATAGTATTCAAAATATCTTGCGCTGTTATTGCTACCAGTTGCGATGATACCATCAAAATCCTTCATTATCTCCACTATTTCAACTCTCTCTGCCAGCATTGGTTCTATTGTCTTAAGCTCATCTATGATAAACTTCATCAATAGCTCGTCTTTAGAGGATAACTTCACCTTGGCTGCATTACCGCTTACCAGCACAGTCAGCAGGTCGTGTGCACCCACCATAGGGATGTTGCCGGCCATCACGATAGCAATTTCAAGCATGCTGTGGTTGTCCGCGATCTTATAGGCGCCTGTCCAGGTATTGAGCGCTTCTTGCTTTAGATTGATGCTGAGTGCATTAAAGGCCCCTTTAATATTCTCAGGTGTAAACCACTTATTCTCGTTATATGCTTGATTGATTAGCTTTTCAGAGATTTCTGACCCATTTCCAAAGCGCTCACCTAATTTCACCAATGCGCTAATTCTCTCCTTTAATTTCATTTCAGATTGCTATTCCTTTACCAATTTATATCGTCGCTTCTCTCCCTGAGCGTTTAACTCAAGGAAATAAACACCCGCTGCCACTTCCAACTCAAATTGATAAATAGAGGTATTGATTTCTTCTTCTTGATAAATCAATTGACCGGTCTCTGTAAATACTTTTACAGATACATCTCGCAGGTTTCCCAATTCAATTTTAACCAGTCCTGAGTTGGGGTTTGGGAAGATAGAAACATTATTAAAGAGCGTATTTTCCTTAATATTAAGAGCCGAAATATTAGTGCATTCTGAAGTATCTACACATCTATTTTCTGCCACTTCAACAGCGTAATCACCGTTCATTCCGGGGCTGAAGGTTTTGCCTGTTTTGCCTGAAAGCATGGCGTAATTATTATTACAATCCAACCATTGGTAAGTAGCTCCTATCGCATTTGCGATTATAAGCGTGGCTGTTGATGAGACGTTGACATCTACTATAACTATAGTTAGGTTC
Organism: Bacteroidota bacterium; assembly: GCA_022573915.1. Taxonomy (GTDB): domain Bacteria; phylum Bacteroidota; class Bacteroidia; order Chitinophagales; family JACZTA01; genus JACZTA01. The sequence goes on from JACZTA010000178.1 coordinate 6,824, forward strand.
AGTGTAACCACTGAATCGCAACCTGATGCATTAGTTAAAGTATGCGTAGCCGTAAAATTCGTAGAAGAATAAGTAATTCCATCAATCCACTTGTAAGGATTACAAGTCCAGATAATATCTATCCCTGTGTTATTATTTATTGTCAAATTTAGTGTAATCACCGAATCGCAACCTGATGCATTAGTTAAAGTATGCGTAGCCGTAAAATTCGTAGAAGAATAAGTAATTCCATCAATCCACTTGTAAGGATTACAAGTGGAGATAACATCTATCCCTGTGTTATTGTTTATTGTCAAATTTAACGTAATCACCGAATCGCAACCGACCGCATTGGTGTAAGAATATGTAGCAGTATTATTACTGGAGGTATAACTATTGCCGTCAATCCATGTGATGCTATCACAGGCGCTGATAACATCTGTATTTCCATTGCTATACCTTAAGGTTAAGTTTAATGTGACAAGAGAATCACAACCGTTTAAAGCACCAGCTACCAGTAAAAAACTGTCTGTGCTATTATTCGAAAAATATGTATTACCATCTATCCAGGTGAGGGAATCGCAGACATTGAGCGTATCTATACCCCTATACGTAATACAGGGACCCAACTTTAGGGTAAAAGAACTGCCTGTGGAAGAACCTGTCAACTTGTAAGTAGCCGCACTCGCATCAAAATCTACAGTACTCCGATAACTTCCGGTTACGTAAACTTTGCCCGAAGCGTCACTGGTGATGGACCTGCCCTCATCGAAAGATGATGACCCCATTGTTTTTACCCAAATAAAATTTCCTCCGGAATCTAGTTTATGGATAAAAATATCATTAATACCATTTGACCAGATATATGTGGTCGACGCGCCCGGGTCAAAATCTACATTACCCCTAAAATACCCGGTAGTATATACGTTTCCTGCAGTATCGACAGTGATGGATTCTCCTACTTGGGCTGGGAACGTACTTCCCATGGATTTGGCCCAAATAAAATTTCCTCCAACATCCAGTTTTAGTACAAAGATATCGTCATAACCTTTGGAGGTCATATAATAGTATGCTGCCCCCGGGTCAAAATCTACTTTCCCCCAATACCATCCCGTTACACATACATTGCCCAAAGGATCCGTGGCGATTGAGTACCCCCTGCTATAGAGATTTCCGGGAGTGGGTTTTGCCCAAATAAGATTCCCGGCGGTATCTAATTTCATGATAAATATGGCCTCACTGCCAAGTGAACTTACATCGAAAACCGAAGTATCCGGATCAAAATCCACAACCCCTCGAAAATTACCGGTGAGTAAGATATCCCCAAAGATGTCAGTAGTGATGGATCTACCGACGTCAGTCAATGATCCACCTATCGATTTAGCCCAAATAAAATTCCCGCCTGCATTTAACTTCTGGATGAATATATCCTGCTTACCATTAGATGCGATATTGAAGATCCCTGCACCCGGGTCAAAATCTACGGTGTCTTCAAACCATCCGGTCACATATACGCTTCCTGCGCCATCAGTGCTGATAGATTA
>JACZTA010000179.1 GCA_022573915.1 Bacteroidota bacterium
ACACATCGGTTACTTGTTCCAAGGTGATAGAAATACCTTAATCAGGAAATAATTGTTCGTTCTTAGTCGATAGATTTCTATCTGCCTGGGTAGTATCACCTCTGGTCGTGTCAATCAATGTCCAGGTAGAAGATTTATCGATCTCAGGGTAAAAACATCCCATCTTGATACCAGCGGTATCCTGCATGTAAAATTTAAAGCCATCCTTAGGAACCAGCAGGGGATCGTACACCTTTACGTCGATTGGGCCCAGGTTCTCTTGATATACCAGGTGTTTAATAAAGCTTGTGGACTTACTAAAGAACAAATCAACGGTTGCGTCCGTTAGATCCAGTACACGTCCACCGTTACCTGAGCCTTCTATTCGAGTGATAAGCGGGCCATCCCCGTATTCGGAGTTAAGTTTAGTTCCGCCACTGAGCGGATCAGATTTATGTGGAATTGCAGAGTAAACCTTAACATTGTTCCGGCCTTCTAAATATTCTTTCTTTTGTCCAAGAAGCGTATCATTCGCCGGATCGTAAGGTTGATAGATATTATATGCATATGCTACAGCCGTGAAATAATAAGGCCAGTGATTGATCAAGGTTTTATCCCCGAGAGCAAACTGATCCTGCGTAATTTTGAAGGTATGAACGATTCCCAGGTCATCACCATCAACCATCTCTGTAGCTACATCAGCGCCCAACAGATTATCAAACGTATAATTTATAAGCTGGTCAATACCATTTTCAATATCCACCTGAGCCACTAATCTTGCTTTATCAGGATCATCTACATCTGCGATGGAAATAATATCGCTGGCCAGTTGATAAATTTTGTATCCTTCAAATATGTAGGCAGAATCAGCAGAACCAATCTTTTCCACGTCAGATATAATAGTAGGGTCAACTTGCGAATATGATTCTTTATAGTTATTGCTTCCATCCTTATTTGTTAGTGTAAGGATAAGCTCGTTCTCTAATTCACGGATGGTCAGATCCGGAGCATCGGGACCATCAACAAGTTTGAAGCAAGCGTCAAATAAGGCCTGCGCTTTATCATCTGCAGCTTGCAGTGTTTTATAAGACGGGCAAGGGTATACAACATTACTCACCCACACTACACCAACGATCACATCATTACTTGCTCCCGGAGCCAGGCTAAACGGTCCTGAAGCTTGTACAAACCTTCTATCCAATGGAGGAGTGTTCACGCTACATTCTGACCAGGCGGGAAGCGGTAAGGTAGGATCATCAGGAAATACATATTTACAAGTTTGAGATCCGCCCTTAGCTATACCACCACAGGTGAATGGGGTACCGTCTTTCCAGGTACCGCTTAAATAACCATAGTAATGGGGGGCGCTTTCCGGATTGCCCATCAAGGAAAAGTCATTCAGATAATAAGTGAATGAGGACATTCCCAGCTCTTTACCGAATTCATCTTTTGGTCCTCGGAAATAATCGATGCCAAGCATTGGAATCTCGCTCCCGTAACCATTAGAACCACATTGTTCATCAGTGGCGTCTGCGTTGTAAACAATACCCAAAGATCTGCTAGTATCACAACCAATATAGTCATCCTGAAAACAACCGAGATCGGGATCAACCCATTGTGCAATAAACGCACTATCAAGAGTTGTATTAGATCGATTAATAAGAACGTACCTATAAAAGGTCATATCATTGATCTCATCATTGGTGCTAAAGCCAAAGGCCATCGCCTGCACTTCCATTCCAATTGCTTCCCCTCGTGTTTCCGTGTGGATATTACCCTTATCATTATAGATCCACCAGATCATCTGATCACCTCTTACCCCGGGGCATTCATCCATTAAAATCGGAAAATCACCATCAGCCGGATCATATATACCATCAGCATTTGCATCTTCAAAAGGCGCTAAGCCAATATTTGAAAATGGAGCAACCAGGGGTTGGTTAGGATTACCTTTACCGGGCCATTGCAATATTGATGTTGGAATAACGTCTGGATTTTCAATAAATGCATCGATTTCCAACCGCGAGACTTCAAAATGCCTGTCCCAATCGCTGCAAGTTTCTTTAACGGTGGCACCATTACTGTCCAGGGGACCCGGCCAAAAATCATTACCACTCTGTCTGTAGGTTTGTGCTGCGATCTTTAATTGGCCGCCGGCATCAACACCACCGATCCAAATCGATGCGGCAAAAAGTGAGTGGATATCACTTCCCTTCGGAATTTCATATTTAGCACTGCCAACGAGATCCCACCACATATCACCTCCATTATGTATTCTCGTCCTAACGTTATTTATATCCAAATCGATCGAGGATGTTGGAGGATCACAAGGCGCCGCAGTAGTTTTTTGCGTGAACGCCGGAGCCGTGGGTGGCGGAGTATTTACGTTATTTTTTGCCTGCGCGATAGAAAACGCAACAAGTAATGATAACAATAATGCTGATTTAAACTGTCTTGTGGGTTTCATATGCCTTTAGTTTTTCCTAGAAATTAAATACTAATCCAAGGCGAATCCTTCTAGGAAGATCATAACTACTCGGATTATTAACTTTAATATTATATAAATCGGTGTAAGATTCAGGATCTAATTGAAGATCCCTATAGGCTTGACCTTTAGCTGAAGAGAGCCAGCCGTCATCGGTGGCTATTCCGGTATAACGATATACCGAGATCACGTTTCTGGTGTTCAGTACGTTTAGCACCTGCAAATAAACATTCACCTGATATCTATGCTTAGGATCATCTTTATCATCCCCTGTTTTAATTTCGAAGCTCTTATCAAGCCTTGCATTTGCCCTGTATGTCCAAGGTAATCTCGAACCATTGATCGTTCCTTCTAATACAGCCCGCTGAGCTATACCAAAAGCAGCATTTTGTGTTTCAGCATCCTGAGGCGAATAAGGCCTGCCCGAACCTGCAACAAAGGTGATGTTGGCTCCCGCATTTGAAAATACATCCTTGCCAAACAATTTAGGCCCATTATAGTCCTTCTCCTCAAAGAATCTGTAATCCATGATAATGTTTATCGCATGCCTCTGGTCAAAATTCAACGGGAATACGGATCTTAGGTTTGGATTATCTGATCCAATTATTCCTCCTTGAGAACCCGCGCTGGATCCTGTTCCTTCTGCAAAAGAGAGTGTGTAGTTTGCAATCATTGAAACATTTTTATTTGTCTTTCCTCTCCTTAGGTCATAACCTAATTCCATACCTTTTACATTTCCAAAGTCGATGTTATCAAAAGAGGTATAAGCAATCGGATAAGCAAAATTGACCCTGGTAATCTGAATCATGTCTCGTAACTCCCTGTAAAAAGCAGATAAAGAAAGTGCAGAAGATTTACCAATCTGCTGTTTGAATCCTGCTTCGTACTCTATTGTTTTCTCCGGTTTTAAGGCAGGATTAGTTTGGCTACCGGTACTTCTTTCTTCAAAATAATAATAATAAAATGGCGACCCCAGGTTAACTGATTTTGGACGTTGCGTATATACGTCGTAGTGCGCGTAAAAGTTAGCTTCCTCAGAGATCGGAAAACTAAATGCAATTCTGGGCATCAAAGTAACCTGTGGACTATAATCCTCGAAAGATTGAGAAGGATCAAAAGTTGGATCTTTAATGTCGTTCACGTTACCAGGATTCAATAGTGGCGTTATCAGCCCGGTTGAAGAAGCTTCCGCCAGTATTGAAGGATCCGTCACAACTACTCCGTTTATATCATACCAAGTATCCTTATCCCGATATCCTACGATGGTAGGTGTGGGGGCATTGAAATCTCTAACATATACGGCATACTCATTACCAATGTTTGACGGATGCGATCCATTAGGGTTGTTTGAGCCATCTATTTCGCCCCTGGTTTGAATATCATATAAAGAGTACTTGTCTTTTAACACCTGTTGGTTAGCATCAAATGCATCCACCCTCAGTCCAATATTAAATCTAAGATCGTGGAATGAGAATTTATCTTGTATATAACCTGCAGTATATATTGGACTGTATGCCCCAATGGCCCTGGTATAATTGTCAAACGCATCTTTTTGTCTGAAGAAATCGTTATAACTTGGATTTTTCTTCAGCCTGTTTCCAAGATGATCATAACCATAATAAAAGATGTAATTACTTCCCTGGTTAAGAAGCTCATCGGCGCTAAACATACTTAGGTCAAATGTAGAAGGATCCAGAGAATGAACATCAATCCAATCCGTTCCCTTTTCGTCTAAGCCCAGTGAAGCTCTAAGTTGTTTATCAAAAAACGAATGGTCGGTTTCAACATATAGCCTGTCATAGTTGATCGTATCAAGAAAAATACCATTGATATCTTCAACCTTTATTGGGTTGTCGATGTCGAGATCACTAATATGCCTGTTAGTCAACTGTCTCATCAAATCCCATAACCCAATCGGGTTGATGCCATAATATCTTTCCCAACGCTGTTCATACTTAAATCCAAACTCAACAGCATGAGTACTGCGTTTCTTTGGATCCGACTTGCTGGGAACACTAATATCTACTGATCCCTCAATAGACAGGCTCAACTGCTCGTCATCTGCACTATATCCCCAAAAATTATACTGTCTTCCTGTATTATACCACAGAGAGTAAACATTACCCGGACGCTGTCCATTCTCGAGGCCACCTCCCAACAGTAAATCTGTCCGGTTCATTGGTGGTGCATCCACTAGATCGTAATAGACTGAGGTGTAACGAGCCATGAGCGGATTAGCCGTACCCGGTTCGAAAGTAAGCAGGGTATCACTCAGACTGGAAAGTAGCCATCCAGTCAGTTCTACGGTTGAATCATAACCAAAGACATAGGCTGGTGCCTTATAGGTAGTGAATTTACCTACGTGTCCATAATTAAATAAATTGTCCTGATGTGAATCATCCTGAGTTTTTCCTTTATTTTTTGTAAAATCGATCTGAACAGAATAGAATGCATTTCGAAGCATCGTACCCTTATCTATCAAATCCTTTTCTTCATCGTCCTCTTCTACTTCATTAAAAACCTGGGTAAATCTTCCATATACCCTCCAATCATTTCTGATTCCCTGGGGATTATTTAGCGGATTGAACAACGAATATACCCTGACAAAACTATGGAAATTGCGATAATACATGTTTCCGCCAAATACAAGGTCGGTGGATTTTGTTGGAGAAAAATCAAGCTTACCGGACAAAGCAAATCCATTATGAGATACATTTTGCTTAGCATTAATATACTCCATGTCATCCTTGGTAATAAACTCGGCGCTTCTCACAAAACCTGATCCGGTAGGAGATAGTTGGAGAGGAAATTGTTCCAATGAATCAAGAACATCATCCTTGATCTTCCACATTCCAATGGCCGAAGGATCGCTATCTCTTCTGTAGGTGTATTCACCGGTTAAAAAGTAACCGGCTACAATTCTTTGGTCCTCCGTATCTCTATCCTTCCATAAAAATGGCCCGGAAATAATTCCGTTAACCAGATTATATCCATACGGATCGAGGTATTCTGAAGTAATCACCTCAATACCTCCTGCCCTTCTAGGGGAGGGGCCTTTCGTGGTAATGGATATAATACCTCCTGTGGCATCACCATATTTTGCAGGAATTCCACCCGTAATGGTGGTAATTTGCTCGATTGCACTTTGGGGCAGATTACTGGAGCCTCTCACCAGCACACCATCTATAATATAAACCGTTCCATCACTCCTTGCACCTCTTACGTTTAGTCCTTCTCCTTCGGCTCGTTGCACTATTCCTGAACTCAACGCTGCCAAATTTGTGATATTACGAGTGGCAATTTTTTCAATTTCATCTGAAGTAAGAGTCAGCTGCTTAGTCGTTTGATCCTTTTCGAAAAGTGGTTTCTTATAAACGATGATGTCTACCAGAATAATGTCAAATTCACCGCAGTTCAAAGGGATAACTACGTCGGTAATTCTGTTGGCAGTAACATAAACTTCTTGTATTTCTACTTCCTGACAACCTACATTCGACGCCTTGAGTACATATTTACCCGGACGCAAAGGTTTGATGGTAAAGTCGCCATTGAAGTCGGCGGTTGCATATCCTTTCTGAATTCCATTCAAGTAAGCAACGACTGATGCAAAGGGAAGCTCCTCCCCGGTTTCTTTATTAATAATTTGGCCCTGGATCTCAGAAGTTTGTCCAATAGCGAAGTAGGTAAACGAGACTAGTAATAGTAGTGTAACAATTGCCTTCATAGTATTTTCTTTATGCTAGTGTGAAAGATTGAGCGTGCTAATTTAATGACTAATTACCAATTAATTCAAATAAATAGTCGAAAAAACCTTCTTTCACTTTTACCTTAATTAAGCATGGTTCGTAATATCTGCTAATATAATTGTTCCCGCAACCCATATTTACAATATGGCAGGTTTGCAGGTTAAATTGGTAGGTTTAGGTTATAATTCGGTAAGCACAAGAGAGGCTTATAAAGCGGACATCTTCTTAAGGAAAGGTTCCTTTTTCCTGCGTGATACCATGACCATAGCGCCATCGGACATAACGGTATGGCCTCCTTCACCCTTGACATATTTACTGATATGTCTTAGGTTGATCAAATGGGATTGGTGAACACGAAAAAAATTATAATCCGAAAGTAGATCATCAAAATACTTGATTGTTTTTGAGACCAGGATCTTCTTGCCCGAGGATAACATAAAATTCGTGTAGTTGGCCGTTGATTCGCATCGAATAATCTCATCCAGATTGACAAATATGATTCCTTCAAGCGACGGCAAGGCTATCTTTTGCATATCCCCACCCGGATTTTTTAAGTTTTGAACCAGCAATTCAAACTTCTCCTTGGTCATGCTGCTCGCTTTTTTTTCTTCGATCTTATCAACTGCTGCTTTCAACTCTTCAATATCAATTGGCTTCAACAGATAATCCATGGCGCTGAATTTAAAGGCTTTCACCGCATACTTATGGTGGGCTGTAACGAAGATCACCTCAAAATCTATGTCCTCCTTCTTATCAAAAAGATCAAAACCTGTTTCATTTCTCATTTCTACATCCAGAAAAACAAGGTCGGGGTTAGAATTATTTATGGCTTTGATACCTGCCGCAATAGTCCCTTCCTTGGCAACTACTTCCACCTGCTCGCAATACTCCTTTAGCAGGTTGTCAAGGTTGTTTCTTGCCTTTTCCTCATCGTCTATTATTACTGCGTGAATCATTTTAAGTTTTAATCAAGGTTTGCTTCAATTGCAATTTCTACTCTCGTTCCATTTCCTTTTCCATTTTCGTCATACAGATCATTAATATTGATGTGCATTTGGCTTTGGTTGAGCAGATTGAGTGTTTCAATTCTCTCGTTAGTTAATTTGATCCCTGCCGGTTTATGCCCATGCTTATCCTTCTTGAGCTCCTCTGCCCTGGCCCGGCCGACTCCATCATCCTCTACTTCGCAAATTAAAAAATTATCTCTTAACCCTAAATTGACGGTAACCTTTCCTTCCGCTTCCTTGTTTAATAATCCGTGAATAATTGCATTTTCGACATACGGATGGATGATCATCGGTGGTATCAACTGCGAATCCGCATCAATTCCATCACCTATATTGATCTCATATTTAAACCTATTATCAAACCTCAACCGTTCCAGATCCAGATAAAGCCTCAATGCTTTGAGATCATCAGATAACCGAACCAGGGATTTTTGAGAATTATCCAGGATCATTCTCATCAACTCGGCAAATTTAGAAAGAAACATGTTTGCTTCTTTTTTCTCATTACTATTAATATAATGCTGAATGGTGTTCATGCAATTAAATATAAAATGCGGATTCATCTGGGATCGGAGTGCTTCCAGTTTAAGCTGCTCCATCTTGCTGTTGAGGCTGTTCTTCTTTTTGATCGATCTGATCCTGAAGTATATGAAGTACCAGATGATAAATGCAAATAAACCGATCACCGTTGTCCTGAACCACCATTTCTGCCAAAAGGGCGATGCAATTACAAAGCTGAATTCAACAGGGTCCTTATTCCAGATCATTTCATTATTACAGCTTACTACCTTGAAGGTATAATCACCGGGTGGTAACCCTGTATACTTGGCTAAACGCTCTGTCACCATCGGAGACCATTCTTCGTCGTAGCCTTCCAATTTATAATGGTACGCCACCTTGTCCGGATTTGTAAAGCATATTCCATTGAAATTGAAAATGATGTGATTCTGGTCATAATTCAATACGGTATTTTAGGTGTAATACAATGTTAGAAAAAAAGAATCAGCATTATAAAACATAGAAGCCATATCAGTTACAGAACTAGTATCAAAAGATAAATCTTGATTAAAACTATTTGCTAAATAAAACATACCATTCATAGAAGTTAATGAACTTGTATCAAAATT
>JACZTA010000180.1 GCA_022573915.1 Bacteroidota bacterium
GTGATTTGGTGTCAGGTTTAAAACCTGACACGACAAAAGCTAGTTGTGCGGCGAAAGGCAGGATTACTTGATTTGGAGAATGACGGTATCTTTGGCCGGTTGAGAACTTGTTTGTAATACCCATGAATAACCAAACCTTTTGCTTTTTGGCAAAATTTTAAACTCTCAATAATAATATCAGCATAATAACTTTTCGTAAAAAGATCGAGCCACCCGACAATTGTAGGCGTAATAAAATAGATGCCGTCGGGATCATGAAACTTGTATTTCCTACTCAATTTGTAATTAATTCAATTTTCCCGAAATTGAGAGAAACATTGTATTAATAAAATAAGAAATGAGTAATAGTTTCGAGTGAAAGGCACAAGAATCCTCCAGCGGCGCCTGCCTGCGTCGCCTTCGCGTAGCCGCTTCGGCGGAGCAAAGCCGTCAGGCAGGGACAAGTATTCTTGCGCCAGGAAGAGGAAACGTATTTTACACTAATCGTTGTACTTAATTTAAATTAAGATTTTCTAAGAATGGAATTTCACATCAGAATTAATAGGCACGCACGTAGAATAGAGAAATTAATAACATTTAAAAGATAATATCATGGGAAAAGGTAAAGACGCAAAGAAAAACGTTAAAAAAGAAGCTCTTAAAACTCCAAAAGAAAAAAAAGCAGAAAAGAGGCTAAAGAAAGCTAAGAAAGGTTAATAAATTTATGATAAAACTAAGCGCAACAGTGTTTAACAAATCATAGCACCCTATCGGGATGCTACGCTTGTTATACTAACCGTTGGCATATATTAAGGTTGGTGACATACGTAAAATGTACAAGCGTTAATAACCACAATCGAAATAATAAACCGAACCGTCTTTAGACACCTATAAAACTTTAAGTATACATGACAATTAGCTTCGTTTTCGCCTCTATCCCCTCTGTTTAATTGTATATTAGTAGCAAAGTCGAAATTTATGTTACGAATATCAATTCCAAGTTATTTAATCGCCCTCTTTTTTTTAATAATCAGTTATGTGCCAGCAACTGGGCAGTCTTTTCTACAGATTAATAGCACCATTACCTCTGATATTTATCAGGTTGAATCACTGGAAAATAACGATCTTATTATCAGCGGAACCTATAAGGGGAAGGCAGAATTTGGATCCTTCAGTAGATTGTCTAAAGACAAAGCCAGTTATGTGGCAAGGGTTAATACTAGCGGACAGTTCTTGTGGGTTACTGAGTTGGATGTAGTTATAACCGACCTTGCCGTAACTTCAAAGGGCATTTGTGTTCTATCAATCTATAAAGAAAAGAACAAGGTCGACAGAACCAGCTCTTTGGAAATGAAATTGACCAAATTGAACTTGGAAGGCAAAAAGAAATCGGTGAAATCAATCTGCAAATTTACAGGAGATTTGTATGATCTTCATATGCAAGGAATTTTAGACAACAATGCACATCCAATGGCCTGTTTAATATGGGTGAAAGACAAAACCACAAAGATTGACAGTGAAACCCTTTCAAAAAAGAAATATGGAGCAATTTGCTACATTCAATATGATCAGGAGGGCAACGAGAAGTGGCGACAACATACAGAAGGTGGTTTCAACTCATTCACAGATATGCATTTGGAAGCCATGAGTTTCGACAAGGACAATAACTTTTACGCAATTGGAGGATATGGTGAAGAAGCTTTTTATGGCTCTACCAAATTAATAACCAATCTAGTCTATGCTCCTAATTTTGGTGCAATTGATTTCTATTATAAAGGAAGTTACCTCATGAAACTTAGTCCGGAAGGAAAGCTGGAAAAAGTGATAGCGCTTTCTAAATACCAATGCAAATACACCTCTATTGCATTTGGTGAAGACGGAATTATGTTCGTTGCTGGTTATTACAAAGGAAACAATAAGGAACAATTGAGAAAAATGGATGGGACGCCTTCCCAACCTGCTCCTGAAATTGGAGCTAAAGTATTGCCAGGATCCCGCAAAAATCAGGAAGCTAGTTTTTTAGCCAAACTTAGTTCGGACTGGAACACTGAATGGACTTATGTATTAGAATCCGACCGGGGAAACAGAGTATCCAGTATTACCGTGGGTAATAATCGATTAGCTGTAACCGGATTTTGGGTAATGAACTTGTTTGATGGGAAAAATTCTTTTAAATCCGTTGAAAATACTTCTCCATATAAATCGGAAGTCTATCAGCAGTTATTTGATTTAGATGGAAATCATCTTACAACTATTGTCTATCAAGGAAAAGGATCGGAATGGCCAAAACACATAATCAACAAGAGTAATCAGATTGTCTGTTTTGGAAACTTTCGCGAAGAAATGAATATAGGAAAGTCAAAATATACTTCGAAAGGGACATATCAAAATGCGTTTATGATTCTACCAAAAAAACTGGATGGCAGCATATCGAAGTGACGTTCCCCCCTGTCCGTAGTTTGTCGCCAGTACTTGCGTGAGTGCGACTAAGGACTTAACCAGATCCGATATCTCTATTCCCAACTCCCAACATATTTAGTTACATTGTCGTTATTACTAATATTAATAAAATATCTCGGTTAGTTGAGAGCCGCCCTTGCTCCGCCGAAGCGCTACGCGAAGGCGAGGACGGCACATAGCCCTAACCGTTATGTAGCATTTTAATAAGACATTAATGAAAACAAAAAGCTATTTGAAAATGGTAGTTCTACTTATTGTTGCATCTATTTTAGTTTCTGGAATTATCAGGCATGATGTTTCAAAAGAAAAATATTTAGAGCTTGCTCAACAACAGCAATTTAATTGTGTTGGACAGATTCTTAACAAAAAAGGATTAGTTGGTTCCTGTGTACTCATAAATAACAAATATGTTATAACAGCAGCGCATTTATTTAGAGAGTTTGATCTTGAACCTGATACTCAAAAGAAATTGGATGAAAGAATAGGTGATATTGCTGATTATCAAATTAAACTTATGAATAATTTGTATAAAGGAGTTAAGCTTATACTACATCCGGCCTACATGGACACAGCGAATAAAAATAATACAGACCTTGCCTTAATAGAACTTGAAATCGAAGTAACAGATGTGGAACCGGCCATATTAAACACAACTTATGATGAACTTAATTCAATATCTGTTACAGTCGGTTATGGAGTATTAATTATTGCAAATCAGCCTCAATATACCGACACCACAAGAATAAAAATGGCAGGAGAAAATGTCATAGATTCATTAGGGGGCTACAAAGTACCTGAAACCAATGAATACGCAATTCTATACGCAGATCTTGACCATCCTGATAATAAAGAATGCTGTAACAAAATTGGAAGTCCAGAACCGCTTCCATTGGAATATGTCATAACTGGAGGAGATAGTGGCGGTGGTCTATTTACAAACAATGGTAATCGATGGAAATTAATTGGCGTCACAACGGGTAGTATAATTACTATTAACCCTAAACAAATGAAGAATTTTGAATACTATGGACAAATAATATCTTATTGGACTAGAGTTTCCGTTTTTACAGATTGGATTAACCAAAATATAGAAAAATAAGAAAACGCAACATAACAACGTGTATAGCTTATGGCGTGTGAATACTAAACCAAAAGTTTTGTGCAATTAGCAAAGTTTGTAGCGGTGGACAAGTTGGTACTCCGAAACCGCCACAAGCCATACACAAACCGTTATACATCATAACAAAATGAAGAACCTTACGAATATATTGATTGTTTCCATAATCTTGATTATCGTCTCTTGCTCAAGCGGTAGTGATAATCATGATATCCAACAAGTGAAAGAAGATCCCGTCATTGAAAAGAATGAAAATGTAACCACCACCACATCAACAGACATAGATAAACTCGGAAAACTTCTAGACTTCAGTATATACAGACCTATTTCAGTTGAGTATAAGTATACCTTTATTGATAATTCCGGCCAAAATGAAAGGCTCTCTGTTCCTGGTCCCTCGGATTATTCTTTAGAAGCCTCAATGACCTTTGATTCTTTGACATTTAAAAATCTTCAAAAGATTGAATTGACCATCGAATGGATGCATCAAAATTATAATAAAGAAGAATTTGACTTTAGCTGGCTTCCAGAAAAAACAAAAAATAAATTAATGAACAGTAAACCAAATTATCATGGTCATCCCGACTTTCATTTTAAAGCAGGAGTAAATGCAAAATTATGGTATTTATACGAAGACAGTACAATACTGTTAATAATGCACAGTACTTGATAAACGCTGTACAATAAAATATATAGTGCATAGCTACCCTACGGGATGCTACAACACCATAGACACAACCGTTGGCGGTAATAGAAAAATAAGAAGTTCGGTATATTTCCGAACTTTTTTGCATATATTTGCGTATAACATAATGGAATTAGTAAATAAGAAAAAATTAGAAAAATTAAAAAGAAAGAGAATAGGTAATAAGAGATTAACAGCAGCCATAGACCAATTAATTAATGATATTGAATAAAATGATTGGAATAATCCCTTAGAATTATCAGAAACAAGAAATGATGTGGATTGTGTTCATAATGATGGTTTTTATATTTTCAATATCTCTGTTCATAGAACCATGGTCATGATAGAATTTGAAGAGCATCAGGCCACAATAGTTTGGGTAGGAAACCATAGTAGGTACGAATCTACATTCAAGAATAATAAGACAACTATTAAAAAATGGCTAAAAGCTAATGATTGGATTGAATAAGATATGAAAACACAATTTGACGTAGAAAAAATAATTGAACTTGGCAAAATTCAAAATGAATTGGATTTTGAGAGGGCTTTAATTGCAGATAGAAAATTGCGTGTTCTTTCCAAAAAGCATCCAAATTTAAAATCTGTAAGAAAAAAATTAAGAGTTATAATCCAAGATTATGAGAGATCTAATTGGTCTAAAAACTCTAAGATTAGCGAAAAGAAAATTAGAGATAATGATATAGCAGAATTAATTGCAGAAGGTGAAAGAAACTTTAGCAATCGAAGAAAACTATTAATTAGATCCAGATTAAAGAAATTTGATTTAACTCAACTAGAATTAGGAGTTATACTCGGACACAAAAGCAAATCTTACATGTCTGAATTAATAAACGGTATCAGCCCATTTACGATTAAAGATTTGGTAATAATTAATAGATTATTGAAAATTGATTTGTCTTACTTAATACCTACAATTTTGCCCCACACTTTAACCATAAAAATAAAAGCATCTATAGATAAACTTGACAATCCAAAAGTAAAGTTAAGTAAGAGTGATTTTACCCAAGTTTAATTCTACCGCCAATATTGGCTATATGCCATGCTTGCCTTCGCGCAGTAAGGCCGGCTTTCGCTATTCCCACCCCTTGGTAGTCTGCTCTCCACGCTCGATCTCTCTATTCCCTCCTATCAACAAATTCCGTAATTTGTCGTTATAAGATTATTAATTTATCGTCAGGGTAAATGAAGGCCGGCGGAGAAGGCGAGGACGGCACTTAGCCCAGATCGTTGTATTCAATTAACTCTCATGAGTGCTAGTAAATTTATTCAGTCATGTATTCAGGGTTGGTTAAACCTTACTGGTAGAAAGGTGGACTTTACCCGTTACCCGGTTCTCAAAGGACCAATCGCCGGTGATGAGGAGATAGGTGAGGAATTCTATCATAAACTTGCAGAACGGGAAAATCTCAAAATAAAATATACAACCGAGGGTGGATTACTTTTGAATTTCCATGAGGTTATTGATCAAATTCGTCCATTTAGTGACAAGCTGGATCCTGAAATCCCTAAATTCTATGAGCAAACATCACACTACAACATGGAAGTATGGTCGAAATGGAGCCCTCCAATAAGTTGGATAGCTAAGCTACTGATTCGATTGGTGAGTGTTGAAATGAAACAACTCAATATTCCTTTAGATTCTCTCGAAACGAGTTATGGCATGGATAGCTCCGTTATTCATTTACTGAATGGGGATGGAGATATTGAATACGCTTGCTGGCTCCGAAAATCGATTAAATCGAATAAAGTTGTATATGCTGGATTCTATAGTTCTTTTCAACTCGGTGATTCACCTTTTAAGCACGTGAAGGTGGTATTCCCACTCCCTAAGGGAAATGTTACAGTAATACTTAAAGTAGAAGTACTGGAAGATGGATCCATCCAATTAATGTCCCTCGGGAAGCGATTTGGACAATCTGGATACTACCGATTGCATAAAAACCGACATGGTGTGGTTAAAGCGCGTATGATTCCTATTAAAGAAACCATCCATGTTTTCCAAGATCAATACAATGTATTACGAACGGATCACTATTTCAGATGGCGGAAAATGAAGTTTTTACAGCTGCATTATAAAATCATACCCAAATAGTCCTTGTAAAAAAATAATATAATCAACTAAAAGCATAAAAAACAGAATACAACAAAAAATAAACCGCATTAACCGACTCCGCTAAAGCTTCGTTGGTCAAAGAAACGCGGTTTATCCAAAACGTTCCATGCCATTTTAATTAAACACAACATAATGATTTATTCAAGAAAAACATTTTACATTGGGATTCTGCTAATTGGGCTATCAGCAATTAGTTATGCTCAAAAACTCGAAAAACAGTTTGATAAAATGCTCAGTGAGCAATACTTACCTATGGAACCTGGAGTTACAGCTCTAGTTGCTATTGATGGTAAAATAATATATCACAAGGCTTTCGGAATGGCTAACTTAGAACTAGATGTCAAGATGGAACCAGATATGGTGTTTGAAATAGGATCGATAACCAAACAGTTTACTTCAGTGGCCATATTAATGCTTATGGAGCAAGGTAAACTAAATTTGGATGATGATATAACAAATTTCATTGAAGACTATCCTACACATGGTCACAATATTAGTATTCATCATTTGTTGACACATACTTCGGGAATAAAAAGTTATACATC
The DNA here is from genome assembly GCA_022573915.1 of Bacteroidota bacterium. Taxonomy (GTDB): domain Bacteria; phylum Bacteroidota; class Bacteroidia; order Chitinophagales; family JACZTA01; genus JACZTA01. The sequence goes on from JACZTA010000180.1 coordinate 6,921, forward strand.
CATGGAAAGCTGGGCCCCCGTTTGGAGAAAGGACTTTGAACCTAAAGAACTCATTGATTTTTTCAAAAATGAACCCATGGATTTTGCGCCAGGTGAAGAATGGAGGTATAATAACTCAGCCTATTTTATTCTTGGATATATCATTGAAAAGGCTTCTGGTCAAACTTATGAACAGTTTATTGAAACCAATATTTTTAAGCCACTTGGAATGCAATCTTCCCTTTATGGTAGCAATTCAGAGATCATTAAAAAAAGAGCCTATGGCTATCAAAAAAAAGGAAACTATGTTAATGCCGAATACCTTAGTTTGACACAACCTTATGCTGCCGGGTCTTTGATGTCAACTGTAGAAGATCTCTTTATCTGGAACAGGGCAATTCGTTCCAACAAACTTGTGAAGAAAGAATCGATTGAATTAGCATTTACTAATTATCAATTGAACAATGGCGAGAAAATCAATTATGGATACGGATGGAGTATAAATGAAATTAACGAAAGCCAAACAGTTGAACATGCTGGAGGCATTTTTGGCTATCTTACAAATTCTATATACCTGCCAAATGAAGATGTATTTGTAGCAATCTATTCGAATTGTGGTTGCAATGGACCCGGACAGGTTTCTACAAAGATGGCTGCCATAGCTATTGGGAAGCCATACCTTGGACAAGAAGATATAATATCAGTTAAAAGTGATAATCTAAAAAAGTTGGTTGGAGTTTATGACTTTGCTGACAGCTCATCACGCATTATCACAATTGAAGATAATCAGTTGTATAGCCAACGTTCCGGAAGCAGTAAAATCAAAATATACCCAATTAAAAAGAATACATTTTCATATGATAATCATTTTGCTACAATTCAGTTTCAAGAAAATGGTAATGAGATTAAAGCCTTCTTCGCTAATCGAATAAACAAAACAGAAGGGGTAAAAACGGACAAACCCATTCCGGTGCACAATGAAATCCAATTGGATCTCGAGTTATTGGAGAGATACATTGGAGTATATGAGATAAATCCTGGATTTGACATTACAATTACAATAGAAGATAAAAAGCTGATGTCACAAGCCACAGGGCAACAGAAATTTCAGATTTTCCCTGAATCACAAACAAAATTCTTTCTTAAAGCAGTAGACGCTCAAATTGAGTTTATTGAAAATGATAATGGGAACTTTGAATCTTTCATTCTATATCAAGGCGGGCAAGAGATTGCGGGGAAAAAGAAAAACTAGACGGCATAGAACAATGTGTATAGTGCATTAGAACGCACCATACACTAACCGTCAGACTGTGCATTAACCTCAGTCCTGTTGATAATCTATTTTTTATAACCTAAGGATTAGGGATAACTTGTATGTAGTAAATAAACACCCACATTATGGACTATATACAAGGACAAAACCGCA
>JACZTA010000007.1 GCA_022573915.1 Bacteroidota bacterium
ATGGAGATGGGTGTCCTGATGGGGTAAGTTGTCTTGCCGGAGATTGTCCTGAGATAACTCAAAATGTACCTATTGGTTGTAGTGAAGATAACTTAACTATTGATATCGATTCAGGAAAAAAATATTTCTTGCTTGTGGATGGTTACAATAACGCCGGGGCATCAGGGTATGCCAGGGTTGGTTATTCGACAATATATACCAGCACCGGAGAAGCAATGAAGTATACTCAGAATAATACCACCTGGACAATTTGGACCCGGCCTCTCTGTATTTATGTGGAAGGTAGTCTTTGCAAGTTGGCTAGTATTACCGGTCTGGATCCATGGTACTGTGCCAGTAATACATCCATCACTTTGACTACCTCTCCGGCGGGAGGTACATTAAGCGGACCGGGAATTTCCGGTTTAATTTTTAACTCATCCTTAGCAGGAGTGGGCACGCATCATATTATTTATAGCTATACAGATGGGAATTGCAGCGAGGTCGATACTCAACAAGTGATCGTTTATGCCAGCCCGGCAGCAGATTTTACTTATACCGTTAATGGAGCGGTAGTGGATTTCACTGATAACTCAAGCCTGGCGGCAAACTGGGTTTGGGATTTTAGTGACGGATATATTTCTACTCTCAAAAATGTAACTCACTTCTTTCTTTATGGAGGCATTTATGATGTAGAATTAATTGTTAAAGAAGATTCCCTGATTTGTGAAGATAATGTTACTAAACAGATTGATATGACTCATCTGGGCGCAAGCGAAATTGATCCTACGGGACCGAAGCTGAGTGTATTTCCAAATCCGGGGTCAGCTTTATTGCATTTAGTATATACGCCGGTTGGTTCATCTGATGCAGAAATTCTTGTTTATGATGCATTGGGCGTATTGCAAATCAATCTGATCATGGAACCAACCCATTCGGCAACATTGATCCATGAATTGGACATTTCTTTTTTGGCATCTGGAGTATATTTTCTGCAACTGCAGATAGGTGATGAAACGAGAAGGGTCAAGTTCGTGAAGGATTGAACCTGAATAATAAAGGCTTGATGATCGAAAATGAGTTTGCTTTTTCATATTATATTAGCCAGATCATCCATTAAATGAATGGTAATGCTTAGAACTGTATTACAGATATTTTTTATTATTCTTCTCTTTACCGGTCCGCTTTCTGTAAAAAGCCAGATAATTGTTGATGAGAATACGCCTTATTCAAGTCTGGTAACCGGTATAGGTCCATCCTTAATTTATAATTACTTTACTCAATCTTTCATTGCCGATGTATTCGTAATTACCAAATTCGGCATGTGGCTTAAAATGGGTGCACCAAATGGCGGCGTGACAATATCGGTATGTCCTGCTGATGGAAGTGGTAACCCTGACCTATCTCAGATTTTGCACGAGAGCAGTTTAATATTACCAAGTTCTGTCGGCGCTTGGTATTATGAAGATAGTTTATCTATTGATATTGATTCGGGAAAAAAATATTTCCTGCTTGCTGATGGCTACAATAACAGTGGGGCGTCAGGCTATTCGAGTGTCGGCTGGTCCACAACATTTACAAGTACCGGTGAGGGAATGAGGTACACTCAGGATAATACTAACTGGAACGTTTGGAGTAACCCTCTTTGCATTTATGTGGAAGGTAGTCTTTGCAAATTTGCCCGTATCAACGGTCTGGATCCTTGGTATTGTGCGAGCAATGATTCAATCGTGTTAACGGGCTCACCCCTCGGAGGTATCATGAGTGGACCGGGTGTCTCCGGTTCCGTTTTTAACTCATCTTTAGCAGGAGTGGGTACACACGATATCATCTATAGCTACACGGATGGGAATTGCACCGATATGGATACGCAACAAGTGATCGTTTATGCCAGTCCGGCTGCAGATTTTACATATACCGTTAATGGACCGATAGTGGATTTCACGGATAACTCAATCCTGGCAGCAAACTGGGTTTGGGATTTTAGTGACGGATATATTTCTACTCTCCAAAATGTGACTCACTTCTTTCTCTATGGAGGTATTTATGATGTAAAATTAATTGTCAAAGAAGATTCCCTGATTTGTGAAGATAATGTTACTAAACAGATAGATATGACTCATTTGGGTATAGATGATCCTCATTCAACAGCGGCAAGGATTCAAATCTATCCGAATCCTGTCCTGGACGAGTTGATGTTGAAAGGGATTCTACCAATTGCAAAGCATATTGAACTCACTATATTAAACTCAATCGGACAAGTGGTTCAGAGCTCAACAATGGACATAACTTCAGCAGGATCTTTTGCCAAAACACTGAGTATAAATGAACTTCCCCCCGGAATCTACTATCTGCAATTTGGGTTGGATGAAGAGATCATCATTAAAAAGTTTGTGAAGGAATAACATTTAAATTTTCCTACTGTTAATCTTTGTTAACCTTTTTTCCCACCTTGGTATTCTAAATCATAAGTGGTAAATTTATTCCATATAATACGAAAATGAAGACAATCTTAACATCATTATTATTAGTTGTAATTCTTTCTCTTACAATTACATCATTTGCGCAGATTGTGGATGAGAGTACGACTCAATCGGGATTTGTGTCCGGCGCAGGTCCTACTAGTTATTCGTTCGTAGCTCAATCCTTTTATGCGGATGTTTCAACGATCTCCAAGTTTGGTGTATGGCTGCAGGAAGGAGCAAGTAAAGGAGAGGTGAGGATTGCTATTGCTCCTGATAATGGATCGGGAAATGCCGATGTGAATAGTGTGGTTTATGAGAGCGCTCTAATTGATCCGGGTCTAAGTGGTATGTGGTATTACGAAACAGGATTAAGTATCCAGGTTGACACCGGAAAAAAATATTATGTCCTGATAGATGGATATAAAAATCCGAGTACATCGGGCTATTCAAGTGTTGGCACATCCACTGGCTTTACCGATACCGGCGAAACCATGAAAGCCTCCAAGGATGGCGGCGTAACCTGGCTTATCTATATATTTAAAATGGCTGTGTATGTTGAAGGGTATAATTGCGTTCCAATTCAGATCACCGGATTAGACACTAATCACTGCATGAACAATACTCCTGTCACGCTGGGCGGATCTCCTTCCGGTGGTATATTCAGTGGCTCGGGCATGACCGACTCGACCTTTAAGTCTTCTTCTGCAGGCTTAGGTACACATAAGATCATTTATACATACACCGACACGAGTGGATGCAGCGGCGCAGATACACAGATCGTTAATGTATTTGCCTCACCTGCAGCAGATTTTACTTATTCGGTTGCCGGAAATACTGTGAACTTTACAGATAACTCAACCACGGCTGTGTTCTGGGATTGGGATTTTGATGATGGAAGTAATTCAAATTCAGTCAGCCCTACCCATTATTTCTTGTATGGAGGAGTTTATGATGTTACCCTCACTGTTCATGAAGACTCTGCGGTATGTTATGACTCTAAAACCAAGCAAGTGGATATGACGCATTTGGGAGTAAAAGAACTCGCGCCAAAGGATATGATTCGTATCTACCCAAATCCAATTGCAGATAATCTATTTATTCAGTTGGAAAGAACCATGAAACTAGAGATCGAGATCTTTAACATGTTGGGTGAAAGAATAATGGTTGAGAACGTTCAGACTACCGAGAAGCGAATTAGTCTAAAAACGCTGCCGGCCGGGAATTATTTAGTTCATGTCAAATGGGCAGGCGGTTACATGGTTGAACGGCTGGTTAAGTTGTAATGGGATTATCAATCCTCTAGTCCGGCACAAACTCAAACTCAAAAACTCAACTACAAACTCCCTCCTTCGCAAAGCCTGCGGAGAGCATGCAAACTCAATCTATTTCGATCTCCAATCCCAATTCCTCCAACCTTCCCTGCCATTTCCAGGAGCTTACCATGATGTCATCAAGGGACAACTCCGGTATCCACTTTAATTTTTCTTTTGCTTTGCTGTTATTCGCATAGATTGCCGCGACATCACCATCCCTCCGGGGCCCTATACTGTAGTTTAATTTTTCTCCGGTGTTTTTTTCAAATGCTTTAATCATTTCCATGACACTGGTTCCCTTCCCCGATCCAAGATTGAATACCTCGTAAGCTGATTCGTTCTCTCCTTTATCGAGATAATTAACCGCTTTAGTGTGTGCGTGTGCGATATCCATCACGTGAATATAATCTCTGACACAGGTTCCATCCGGAGTGTCGTAATCGCTGCCGTGCACAATTAACTGAGGTAATTTTCCTTTGGCAACAAGCCCTATAATAGGAACCAGGTTATCAGGGTTATTATATGGTACTTCTCCAATCAATCCTGAAAGGTGAGCCCCCACCGGGTTAAAATACCGTAAGGAGATACAATTAATATTTGATCCGGAAAAATCCTCAAGGATCTTTTCGCCAATCTGTTTGGTACTGCCATAAGGCGATTCAGCTTCCGCAAATTTTGTCTCTTCCGTAACCGGTAGATCAGTCACATTTCCATAAACCGCACAAGAGGAGGAAAAAACGAATTTATTAACCTCATATTCAATTGAACAATCCACAACATTAATCAGAGAGTTGAGATTATTATAATAATACAATAAAGGGTCTGCAACGGACTCCGGTACGGTCTTATAGGCTGCAAAATGGATAACAGAGTTGATATCCGGATTTTCCTTGAATACCTCATCTACCATTTCCTTTTCACATAGATCGATCTTGTAATTTTTTACATTTTGCTTTGTAATCTCAAAAACGCCTTTGAGAATTCTTTCGTCAGATCTGGAGTTATTGTCGATAGAAATGACATCATAACCATTTGATATCATGTCGACAATGGTGTGAACACCAATATACCCGCAGCCACCTGTAATTAACACTTTACTTGTACTGTTTTCGGGCATGATTAGACTTCTTGTCGACGCACTACTCTTGCGGATATGAGAATACTGATCTCAAAAAGAAAATATAATGGAAACCATATGATAAGCTGACTGATCACATCCGGTGGCGTAATGATGGCACTAACAATCAATATAACGATCAAAGCATGTTTGCGGTATTTGCGCATTAACGTCGGGGTGACTAATCCAATTTTGGATAGGAAATAAGTGAAGATGGGTAGCTCAAAGATGATCCCGGAAACAAGAACCAATGAGGTGAGGGTGCTTATAAATGATCCAAGATCAATTGTGTTAGCCACATTTCTACTTACATTATATGTTCCTAAGAAATTAACAGAGAAAGGTGTAAGGATAAAATAGCCAAATAATACACCTATAATAAACAATGAGGAGCAGTAAAATACCATGCCCCTGGAATATCTCTTTTCCTTCTTGTGTAAGGCAGGTTTAATAAACCGCCATACTTCCCAAATTATGTATGGAGAAGATAGGACAAATCCCAGAACGAAACTGGATTTTATATGCATTAGGAATTGCCCGGCTAATTTTATATTGATCACTGTAAAAGAAACAGTGTTTAAACAAAGTCTGTCACCCAGGCCAACCAAATGCGAAAACTTGCAAAGCGCACGAAATGTTAGAAATTCCGGACTCTTCGGAGCGAGCAGTATATGCTCAAATACAAAATATTTGTGGACGAATACAAAAATAGTACAGGCGATTATTGCAATGAGACCGCGAATCAGGTTCCACCTTAATTCTTCAAGATGATCCAAAAAAGTCATATTGCCCTTGTTCTTCATTTCTTTCTGATCTATGAGGTTAAGACTGGCAAATCTAGTTTAAGTTAAGCAGAAGATCTTCGATGACTTTTGGATAATGTTCAAATTCGAGTTCTTTGACCTTAGCGGCGATCGATTCGGGCGTATCGCTGTCTAATATGGGTAATTTAGCTTGAAAAATGATCTTTCCCTCATCATAGTTTTCATTAACATAATGTATAGTCATTCCTGTTTCCGATTCCTTATTTTCTATTACCGCTTCGTGTACTTTCTTACCATACATTCCTTTTCCTCCGTACTGTGGCAATAAGGCCGGATGAATATTGATCATTTGATCAGGAAAAGCGGTGATTAAGTTATCCGGGATCATCCACATAAACCCTGCAAGAATGATGAGATCTATATCCTTGTCTTGTAATTCGTTAATGATCTTGTCCGAATTATAAAGATCTTCTTTATTCAAAATGTATGCGTCGATATTGTATTCTCGGACATGGTCCAGCGCTTTTGCATTCGCGTTGCTACAAAATACCAATGGGATACTAATACCGGTGCGATCCTCAAAATACTTGATAATGTTAAGCATGTTTGTACCCTCTCCGGATACGAAAATCGCTATTCTCTTTTCTTTCACGTTTACATTCACCAGGATGTTATTAAATCAGTTATATCAAGCCACAAAAATAAGAATGCAGGAATAAAGCACAAAGAGTATTTAACATATTACACGGCAAGCACTCAGGAATGTCATTTTAGACTTCATCTAAATAAACCTATTTTTGTCACACTCAGTTATGAAGAAAGCATTGATAACCGGTATAACCGGCCAGGACGGTTCCTATTTAGCAGAATTCCTCCTGGACAAAGGATATGAAGTACATGGGTTGAAGAGGAGAAGTTCCTTATTTAATACTCAGCGTATTGATCACATCTATCAAGATCCCCACGAGGCTAATGTCCTCTTTAAGCTTCATCATGGAGATCTGACTGATGCAACAAACCTGATCAGGATTATACAAGAGATCCAACCTGATGAGATTTATAACCTAGGCGCCATGCCGCATGTACAGGTTAGTTTTGAGATGCCGGAGTATTCGGGCAATGTCGATGGATTAGGCACCTTACGAATCCTGGAGGCGATCAGGCTTCTTGGCTTGTCATCTAAAACAAAGTTTTATCAAGCTTCGACCTCTGAAGTTTTTGGCTTGGCACAAGAGACTCCTCAAACCGAGAAAACACCCTTTTACCCACGCTCGCCCTACGGTGTGGCCAAGGTGTATGGATATTGGATCACTGTGAATTACAGGGAAGCTTATAACATGTTTGCAGTCAATGGCATTTTATTCAATCATGAATCGCCAAGAAGAGGAGAAACATTTGTCACAAGAAAGATCACCAGGGGTGTCGCGCGTATTGCATTCGGACTTCAAAGCACCATATATATTGGTAATCTGAACGCTAATCGTGATTGGGGCCATGCAGAAGATTATGTCGAAGCAATGTGGATGATGTTGCAAAAAGATAAACCGGAGGACTATGTAATCGCTACCGGCGTTTCAACCAACATACGGGATTTTATAGCTATGGCTTTTGGAGAAATTGGCGTGACCATTGAATTTACCGGCGACGGCGAAAGTGAAATAGCCAGGGTGGTTAGCTCGGAGAATGAAGATTACCGGTTAAAGGAGGGCCAGGAGGTGGTTGCCGTAGACCAGCGATATTTCCGTCCGACGGAAGTAGATTCGTTATGTGGGGATGCAACAAAAGCGAAGAACGAACTTGGCTGGCAGCCAAAGCATGATATTAAATCCATCATTAAAGAGATGGTGGCGGCTGACGTTGAACTCTTCAAGAAGGATAAATATCTTAGGGAAGGCGGCCATGAGATCATGAACTATCACGAATAACGTATTCCCGGACTTTCCTTCAGATCATATTTAAATATGGACAAGCAAAGCAAGATATATATCGCAGGCCATACCGGCATGGTGGGCTCGGCGATCTTGAGAAAACTCGAAATGGAAGGATATTCAAATTTTGTTTTGGAAGATTCTAAAGCTCTTGATCTGAGGGACCAGTCGGCAGTAAACAGTTTTTTTGAAGAGAACAAACCCGAGTACATCTTTATGGCTGCGGCAAAAGTTGGGGGTATCCTGGCCAATGATAGTTTTGGCGCGGATTTCATTTATGATAATTTAATGATTGAAAGTAATATCATCCATAACGCGCATATACATGAAGCAAAAAAATTATTATTCCTGGGGTCTTCATGTATTTATCCTCGGTTGGCAGATCAGCCTATGAAAGAAGAATATATTCTGACTGCCCCTTTGGAAAAAACGAATGAAGCCTACGCTGTAGCGAAAATTGCTGGCATAAAACTCTGCGAATATTATAACCGGCAATATGGGTCTAATTTTATTTCTGTAATGCCCACCAATCTTTACGGCCCCAACGATAATTACGATCTCCAGAATGCTCATGTGATTCCCGCTATGATCAGAAAATTTCATGAGGCTAAAGTGGACGGGAATCGGACGGTGGAAATATGGGGTACGGGTAAGCCAATGCGTGAATTCATGCATGTGGATGACCTGGCGGATGCCTGTTATCATCTAATGTTAAACTATAATGATTCTTCCATCATCAACATAGGAACCGGAGAGGAGATCAGTATTGCCGATCTAGCCCGGATGATTAAGGAAGAGGTGGATTTCGATGGCGATCTCGAATTTAATTCATCCAGGCCGGATGGAACACCCAGAAAGCTGCTTGATGTATCAAAGTTATCTGAAGCCGGCTGGCAGTTTAAGATAAGTCTGAGAGAAGGCTTGAAATCCGTCTATGCAGGTTGGATAGAAGATAACGTGACAACCTGATCCGTCAAATCGCTCACTCATGTAATATGAGCCGAGAAGAGGAATCGAACCTCCAACCTGCGATTTACGAAACCGCTGCTCTACCATTGAGCTATCCCGGCATGGATTCCTGGAATTAAGTACGAACAGGGCTGCAAAATTAATAAAATCTAACACTCTACCAGATGCAGGGTTGCTTATCAAATTATAGTGATAATCAACGTATTGCAATACTTGATTTTGTTTAGCAATCGTACTGTTTTTGCTACCTTTGTGCTCCGTTTTAATTATGTGGGCAAATATTGCAAGATTAATTCTAAGAAACAGACCCCTTTTCCTCGGTGGGTTGCTGCTCCTGACGGCTTTTATGGCTTGGCAGGGACGGAAAATTGAGATGAGTTATAACTACGCTCAGGTCATTCCCGAAGACAATCAAAAACGTATCGAGTATAACCATTTCAAAGAACTTTTCGGTGAAGAGGGCAACATCCTCACATTAGCTATTCAAACTGATTCTCTTTATAAGTTCGAGGTATTTCAGGATTGGTACAAACTGGGCAATGATATCAAGAGTATTGATGGTGTGTCAGATGTGATCTCGCTGGCCCATATTTATACTCTTGAAAAGAACGATAGCCTAAAGAACTTTGCTTTAAAGCCCATAGTATCTAAAACACCAGTTTCCCAGTTGCAGGTAGATAGCATTAAAAGTGTTATTGCTGCGCTGCCGTTTTATGAAGGATTGCTGTATAATAGCGAAACAGGTGCAACACTGATGGCAATCACGTTGGAACAGGATTATCTTGATTCAAGAAAGCGAATCCGCCTGGTTGATGCTGTGAGGGAGGAAGGAGAATTGTTTTCAAAAACGCATAAAATGGAGGTCCATTATTCCGGCCTGCCTTTCATCCGCACAATTATAGCTACAAAATTAGCCCAAGAGATGAGGAAATTTCTAATCTATGCCATGATCATCACGGCACTGGTACTGCTATTCCTGTTCAGATCTATTTTTATGGTGATATTTCCCTTAATGGTAGTATGCATGGGTGTGATAGCTTGTGTAGGTATCATAGTGTTGTTAGGCTTCAAGGTTAACATCCTTACCGGATTGATACCCCCCTTGATCATTGTGATTGGTATCCCGAATTGTATTTATTTGTTAAACCGGTATCATATTGAGTTTAAAAAGCATGGAAATAAAATTAAGTCGCTACAGCGGGTTATCGAGAAAATTGGAGTAGCCGCGTTTTTTACGAATCTAACCACTGCTGTAGGATTTGGTGTGTTCTCGTTTACGGATAGCAAGATATTAGTTGAATTTGGGATTGTATCCAGTATAAGTATCATGGCTACATTCTTGATTTCCCTGATCTTTATTCCTATCGTTTTTAGTGTACTTCCGGATCCAACTAAAATCCAGGTGCGATATCTGGACAGTAAAATTATTAATGGCATTATCTCTTATGTTGAAAGCTTGATTCGAAGACATCACAGGGCTATATACATAGTAACAGGATGCCTGATCATTGCAAGTATTATTGGGATCTTTAATATAAAAGCCGAAGGTTATATAGCAGACGATATTCCACATGAAGAAAAGGAATATTCAGATTTAAAATTCTTAGAGAAGCATTTCAATGGAGTCATGCCATTTGAAATAGTTTTGGATATGAAAGAGAAGGGAGAAGCATCAAAGCTTGCTACAATGATGAAGATCGAACAGATGCAGCTGGTGCTGTCTGAATATGACGAACTTTCTAAATCTTTATCGGTAGCAGAAGGAATGAAGTTTATAAATCAGAGCTATTATAATGGAAACCCAAAGAGATATAAACTTCCAAACGAATTTGAAAAACAGTTTGTACTACCCTATTTAGCGCGATTTCAAGGCGATAGTAGGTTGCTAACCGGGTTTATGGATAGTACCCGAAGATACACTCGTATAAGCATGCAGATTGCTGATATCGGATCCAAGAAATTACCGATATTTCTGGATGATTTAGAATCCAAACTTTCTGTTATCATGAACGGAATTGATGCTACAATCAGCTATACCGGAACCAGCGTAGTCTTTTTGGAAGGAAATAATTATCTGATCAAAAGTCTGTTATTTAGTTTGATCATTGCTTTTATTCTGATTGCCATTATAATGGGCCTCTTATTCAGATCCATCAAAATGATATTGATTTCAATGGTCCCGAACTTAATACCACTTTTGATAACAGCCGGTATCATGGGGTATTTTAATGTAGCATTAAAACCATCTACGGTACTCGTATTTAGTATAGCCTTTGGGATAGCAGTTGATACAAGTATTCACTTTCTCACTAAGTATCGTCAAGAGATTTACAGACATGATTGGGATATAGCGAAAACAGTTTCTGTCTCTTTGCATAATACCGGAAGGAGTATCATATATACTACCATGATCCTGTTTTTCGGGTTTGTAATATTCACTCTTTCCGATTTCGGAGGTACAGTTTTTCTGGGAATGCTAACCTCTATAACCCTGGTAGTAGCCATGCTCACAAATATTATCCTACTTCCATCATTACTTCTTTCGGTTGAAAGGTCTATTAAAAGAGAAGCCATCAAAGAACCATTTCTTCAAGTATATGAAGAGGAGGAAGAAGATATTGAGCTGGAGAAGCTCACTATTAAGTAAGCTGTATCAGGGTCATTTAAATTTGAGATCCCTTTGAATATGAAATTATCGAAGCGTGAAGTTTGAAGAACATAAGCAATTTGATCTGCCCGGAATAGAGAAGAAGATATTGTCTTATTGGAAGAAGAATGAGATATTCGAGAAAAGTATATCTCAAAGATCGAAGCAGAAAAAATTTGTTTTTTATGAAGGTCCTCCTTCAGCCAACGGTTTACCGGGCATCCATCACGTACTATCCCGTACTATAAAGGATTTGTTCTGCCGGTATAAAACCATGAAGGGTTACCAGGTTCCCAGAAAAGGTGGTTGGGACACGCATGGGCTTCCCGTTGAGCTTAGTGTAGAGAAATCTCTGGGAATAACCAAGGAGGATATTGGTAAAAAACTATCGATAGAAGAATATAACCAAGCTTGCAGAAAAGATGTTTTAAAATACAAGGAGTCCTGGGATGACCTGACTAACAAAATGGGATATTGGGTCGATCTTGACAATCCATATATCACCTTTGAAAATAAATATATTGAATCAGTATGGTACTTGTTGAAGAAATTGTTTGACCAGGAAATGCTATACAAGGGTTACACGGTTCAACCTTACTCTCCCGCAGCAGGTACAGGTCTCAGTACACATGAATTGAATCTCCCTGGTTGTTATCGCGATCTAAGCGATACCTCTATTGCAGCTCAGTTTAAAATTATCAGGGATGAACATTCAGAAAAACTATACGATTCTGCGGAGGAAGTAATTCACTTTTTGGCCTGGACCACAACTCCCTGGACCTTGCCGGCCAATTGTGCACTTGCCGTGGGAAAGAAAATCAAATACGTGAAGGTTAATACGTTTAACGCCTACACATTTGAGCGCATTAACGTTTTTCTGGCTGTGGACCTGGTTGATAAATATTTTTCACCTTCGAATAAGAAGATGAAAAAGGTAAAGGAAATTACTGAGCTTGATAATTATAAGCAGGGTGAAGGAGCCATCCCCTTCTGTGTTGGAGTCAAGCATTTTACCGGTGGAGAATTGGAAAATGTAAATTTCGAGCAATTGATGCCATATGTTCAGCCAAAGGGTGATGCATTCAGGGTTATCCTTGGCGATTTTGTATCAACAGAAGAAGGTACAGGAATAGTACATACGGCTTCTGTTTTTGGCTCTGACGACTTTCGTGTTTGTCAACAAAACGGGATCTCCTCTATTATGGTTACTGATGAAAACGGTGACGAAATGCCCCTGGTAGATAAACAAGGTAGATTTGTTAAAGAGGTAACCGACTTTGCAGGCGAGTATGTCAGGGAGGAGTATTATAGTGACGAGATCAGGAACGCTAAGGACTTTAAATCCACTGATGTATTAATTGTAATCAAGCTGAAGGAAGAGAATAAGGCATTTCTGGTTGAAAAATATGTTCACTCCTATCCTCATTGCTGGAGAACAGATAAACCGATCATCTATTATCCTCTTGACTCGTGGTTCATTAAGACGACTTCGATGAAGGAGAAAATGATCGATCTTAATAACACTATTAATTGGCAGCCTGAATACACCGGTACCGGCCGTTTTGGAAACTGGCTCGAGAACCTGCAGGATTGGAACCTGTCAAGATCACGATTCTGGGGTATTCCGATTCCAATTTGGAGTTCTGAAAATGGCGCGGAACACCTGTGCATTGGTTCGGTGGAGCAGCTTAAGGAAGAAATTGAAAAAGCAATTGCCGGCGGTATGATGAAGTCGAATCCCTTGGCAGAATTTGAACCATCAAATTTCTCAAAAGATAATTATGAAAAATTTGACCTGCACAAGCCATATGTGGATGACATCATCCTGATATCGGACAAGGGCACGGAGTTGAAAAGAGAACCGGATCTGATAGATGTGTGGTTCGATTCCGGAGCCATGCCATACGCACAATTACACTACCCATTTGAGAATGAGGAGTTATTTGAGACTAATTTTCCTGCAGACTTTATTTCTGAAGGTGTTGATCAAACACGTGGATGGTTCTTTACACTACACGTAATTGCCACTATGTTGTTTGATTCAGTTGCATTTAAAAATGTCCTGTCCCACGGTCTAGTATTGGATAAGGATGGAAATAAGATGTCGAAGCGTATTGGAAATGTTGTGGATCCTTTTAAGATTATCGAACAATATGGTGCGGACGTCACCAGGTGGTATCTGGTTTCCAACTCACAATTATGGGAGAATATAAAATTTGGGGAAGCAGGGATTGCAGAGATACAACGAAAGTTTTTTGGTACGCTGTACAACACCTATTCGTTTTTCGCACTCTATGCCAACATTGATGAGTTTATTAATCGAGAGGATCCTGTTCCACTGAGCGAGAGATCGGAACTGGATCGATGGATCATATCACTCTTGAACTCGCTGATTGTTAAAGTTGATAAGGCATATTACGACTATGAACCAACCATTGCTGCGCGTGAAATTCAAAATTTTGTGTCGGATCACTTGAGCAACTGGTATGTTAGATTATGCAGACGTAGATTTTGGAAGGGAGAATATTCAAAAGATAAAATATCGGCGTATCAGACCTTATTTGAATGCCTGATGACGGTGGCTAAATTAATGGCACCTGTCGCACCCTTCTATGCTGATAAGCTTTTTCAGGATCTGAACCTTACGGAAAAAGATATTCATTCAATTCATCTTTCCGATTTTCCTGAGTATGATGAGTCAGTAATTGACAAAGAACTTGAGGAACGGATGAGTCTCGCTCAGGATATCTCTTCGCTGGTCCTTTCTCTTCGCAGACGGGCGGATGTTAAGGTCAGGCAGCCGCTTCAAAAGATTTTGATACCCATATTAGATGAGGGCTTCGAGGAGAAAATTGAGCAGGTGCGAAGTTTGATCCTTTCAGAAATTAATGTCAAGGAAATTGAATATGTTTCTGATACTGCAGGTAGATTTAATAAAAAGATAAGACCTGATTTTCAAAAGATGGGTAAGAAATATGGCCCTAAGATGAAAGCCATAGCCGGTGCCTTGTCTGAATTTACACAGGAGGATATCAGAGCCATTGAAACTAACGGTAGTTTCGATATTAAAGTTGAGAATGAGTCAGTTCAAATTGCGTTAGATGAAGTAGAGATAGTAACGGAGGATATTCCGGGTTGGCTTGTTGCCAATCAGGGTAACCTAACGGTAGCGCTTGATATTAACTTATCTGACAGCTTGATTGACGAAGGGATTGCCCGTGAATTAGTTAACAAAATTCAGAATCTGCGAAAGGAAATGAAGTTCAATGTAACCGACAGAATCGTGGTTGAGATAGAAAAGCTAGACTGGATTGAGCCCGCGATTAAGAATAATTTTGAGTATATTTGCAGCGAAATTCTGGCAGAAAAGCTGGATTTGAGTGACTCTATTGATACAAAATTTTCGATGGATTTAAATGATAAGGAAGTGAAACTTCTATTAAGCAGGGTTGAGAATTAAATGTTACAGAAATGAAGAAGAATCAAACTATAAGCGATACGGCGAAATCAATAAAAAGGAAACTTCCCGATAAGCCAAAGGGTACCAGATATTCTGATAATGATTTGATGGAGTTCAAGGAACTCATCTTAAAAAAGATTGAAGAATCTAAACTGGAGTTAAAGTATTACCAGGATGCTATCATGCATTATAACGAGCATGGCACGGATGATACGGTAAGTTCTTTCAAGAGCTTTGAGGATAGTTCTTTACATCAGGAAAAGGAATACTTGCATCAGATGGCCGAGCGCCAACGAATTTACATAGACAATTTAGAAAAAGCGTTAATCAGAATAGAAAATAAAACCTACGGGATTTGCAGAGCCACCGGAAATCTTATCAGAAAAGACCGGTTACGTTCTGTACCTCATGCCACACTGAGCATCGAAGCAAAGCTTAACCAGCATTAATCTTGAGATTTTATAAATCGATTATTTTAATCTTTCTGGTTATTTTATTTGACCAGACGCTGAAGATCTGGGTTAAAACCCATATGCATCTGGGTGAAGAATTCAACGTCATAGGAGATTGGTTCAGGTTACATTTTACTGAAAACATAGGAATGGCTTTTGGATTGAAGCTGGGGGGTACAATTGGCAAAGCGATCCTTAGTAATTTTCGAATCATAGCGCTGTTCTTCATTGGATGGTATTTGGTAAGAATTATCCGGAAGAATGCAGGTATGGGCCTGGTGGCGAGTATGTCTCTGATCTTCGCCGGTGCATTGGGCAATATTATCGACAGTGTTTTATATGGCCCAATATTTTCGGAAAGCACTCGTATTCAGATAGCAGAGTTTTTGCCGGAGGGTGGTGGTTATGCTACGTTACTACAAGGCGCGGTGGTTGATATGCTTTATTTTCCCATAGCCAGTGGTTATTTACCCGATTGGATGGGGTTTGGAGACAGGTATTTTGTGTTCTTCAGGCCCGTGTTTAATATTGCAGATGCGTCTATCACGACAGGAGTCTTGCTAATCCTTGTCTTCCAGCGAAAATTTTTCAAGAAAGGAAGTGCCGGCGCTGATGTACTCGGCAGTGACAGAACGGTCAAAGACAAAAATTCAGAGCAGAGCAAGGTAGATAATGCTGATGTACAAAAGGAAGATTCTAATTCTGTCGAGGATACTGATGAGAAAAAAACTATTACCGAAGATGTGAAAAAAGAAACTCCTGCCCCGGATAATAATTCTAATAAATTTGAATCGAATCCTGATTAAGATACTGCCGTGGATGCTGAATAGAGACAGCAAAATCCTTTCTACCCTACCCTGTTAGTTTATCTTTTAACCCCGGCATCGCTGGTTATATAAAGATCAATATTATTGCTTAAATACAAATATTAATTAATTAAAATAAAAGAATATATGAATGTTATTCAAAAATTCAGGATAGGTCTAACTCTATCTCCATATTCCAATTAGCTCTCAGGATTATTGCATCGGGATAAATGAATATTTGTTCAGCTTGTTTTGTACGCTGGTAGTTTCCCGGATCCCACTTTCCATTTCCATTAACATCATTAATTATAGAAAGCTTGTATTTTGTTGCAGGTATGTAATTAATATCCAATGTCGTGTCGGATGTTATTACGTAATGAGACATCTCTTCATTCTTGTTTGCCAATACAAGAACATAAGATGAATTTGAATTATTCATATCTAATAATAACTTAATACTTCCAAAATTACTTTTTGCCGTGGTTTGAAAATTAAAACTAATACTGTCATTTGGGTTATCCTGAAAATCGATAAAAGCTGAATCCGGGATATGAAGGACATAAAGTAAATTGTCTTTCCATGGAAATAAAACTTTTAATTTTCTTTTTGAGGAATCTTCAAAACTAAATTTCGCATTAACCCGGGTTTTTAATGTGTCTTCGAAAAGATAAATGGCATCATAGAGGCTCTTAGCGACAGGTTTTGAAAAATTAAGTATAAAACCCTCATTGAAGTTTAGGAAGCCTTTTTTGGGAATGTTTGAGCCTATTTTGAGTCTTTGACCCTTTCCAAGTGTACTGGAATCGGAAAATGGTGGATTTTCAATTTCAAAATCGTCGATGCATGTTTTGATAAAAAACCAACCATCAGTTTTTGAAGTATCCTTTATCAAGTCGTAATGACAGGTGTCAAGCCATTGGGGTTGACTATTTTTAAGTTTCTCGTAAAATTCATCTTCAATTGTCATTCCGGATTTACTTTCCAAAAATAACGTGTCCAGGGTTGTGATCTTCGCATTTAAGAACCCCTGATCAAATTCTTTAAACCAATAAATCAAACTATCCTTATTAGTCGATTCTTCTCGTATAACACGTTGAAAATCAATATCTTGTGCAATCTCGAATTCAAGCGAGTTAAACGGTTTTGAGAAGGCCAGAATGAGTTTGCCATAGCTGGGTACAGAGACTGAGTTTAATTTAAGGGGTCGCTCATCCTCATTAAACAAAAACAAATCGTAGATACCTGTCGTATCGTTTATGATTATGTTTGTATCCAGGAATGCTATTAATTCGTCTGATAGATCATAGTTATAATTGTTATTGATTTCTTTTACGGCGAAGAGCTGGTACTCCCCTTCTTTAATGTAATTGATCGTAAACTTTCCTTGTTTGTCGGTTTTCGTGAAATAATCCGGCAGCTGATTATAAACAGCTGAGTCATTTGATCCTTTAAATAAAAGAACGTAAATACCTTCTTCCCCTTTGACTTCAGGCAAAATTCTTGTTATACCTGAAATTCTAAGGGAATCCAGTTCATTTCCTGTAGAAAATACGTACTTGAATTCTTTAAGTTTATTGCCTTCATTAACGTCAGAAATCACTTCATCCAGATTGAAGATATAAGTGGTATTGGGAAGCAAGCTATCGTCGAGGTTAATAACGACAGTTTTTTTTCTGATTTTATAGTCGGGCGGATTTTTAAGGGGAGGAGAAATGAGCACATTCCTTTCAGGACTGTTTAGTTTGACGTATTCATTCAAGTATAGCGTAATCGTACGCTCGCTAAAATTAGTTGAATAATTGGGCGGATCCGAACTCAGCACCAAGGGAGCTTGGTTATCTTTTTCTCCACCGGTTGGATTAACAACATTAGCACAAGAATACAGAAACAGGAGTAATAAGCAGGTGAGTTGAACTCTTTGCATAGCCATATGCTAAGTAGGATCTCTTTGAAAGAGCAAAGTAGGCAAATTAAGCTTCAAATTTACCTGCTCATATGAACCATAAGAACGGAGATATCTGAAGGAGATACTCCACTTATTCTGCTAGCCTGCCCTAAGGTTCTGGGTTTAATTTTACTGAGCTTTTCTCTGGCTTCCAGAGACAAAGATCCAATTTCTTTATAATTGAAAGTATTACTCAGCTTGAAATCTTCCATCTTATTCATCTTTTCGACAAAAACCTTCTCTTTTTCAATATAACCTTCGTAAGCAAGGTTGATTTCGGTCTGTTCAAGCAACTCTGACTCATATTTCTCATATAATTCTTCAATTGCCTTACTTACCTTAACAAGGTCGATCAAAGCAACCTGGGGCCTGGATATGAGGTCTTTTAACCTGACTTTCTGTTTGATCTTGGTGGTATCGAGTTTTTCCAACAATCCATTTACAATATCCGGTTCAAAGCTAATATTGTTGAATGCTGCCCCAATATTTTCAAGATCAGCCTCTTTTGATCGTACGACATCCATTCTTTCATCAGATGCCAGTCCTAACTTGTTAGAAATCGGGGTCAGGCGCAGGTCTGCGTTATCTTGCCTTAGGAGTATTCTGTATTCAGCACGGGAAGTGAACATTCTATAAGGTTCGTCTGTGCCTTTATTAATGAGATCATCGATCAGAACTCCTATATATGCGTCTGAACGTTTGAGAACGAATGGTTCTTGATCATTGTTTTTCAAATGTGCGTTTATTCCGGCCATGAGTCCCTGGCAGCCGGCTTCCTCATATCCAGTTGTTCCGTTAATTTGACCTGCGAAATAGAGGTTTTTGACCAGATGTGTCTCCAATGTCATAGTCAGTTGCATGGGATGGAAGTAATCATACTCAATGGCATATCCTGGCCTGAACATCTTCACGTTCTCGAACCCTCGTATTTTCCTCAAAGCGTCGTATTGTACCTGTTCAGGAAGAGAGGTAGAAAAACCATTTACATAGATCTCGATTGTATTCCATCCTTCAGGCTCTATGAATAATTGGTGTTGATCCCGGTCAGCGAATCTAAATATTTTGTCTTCAATGGAAGGACAATATCTTGGCCCGGTGCCGGTAATATTGCCGGTGAACATAGGGGAGTGCTCAATTCCCTTTTCAAGGATCTTATGTACTTCCGGATTCGTGTAGGTGATATGGCAACTACGTTGTTTAGCCAGGGCATTTGTGCCGGTATAAGAGAATTTACCCGGTTTTTCGTCACCCGGCTGCTCTTCCATCTTTGAAAAATCAAGTGACCGGCCATCTATTCGGGGAGGGGTGCCGGTTTTCATTCTTCCACTCTCAAATCCAATGTCGATGAGGTCTTCCGTAAGACCTTCAACCGCCTTTTCTCCAACCCTTCCTCCGCCAAAGCTCTTGTCGCCTATGTGGATCTTCCCGTTGAGGAAGGTACCATTCGTCAGTATCACGCTCTTTGCAAGGATCTCATAACCCATTTGTGTTCGTACCCCAATAGCTTTCTTCGCTTTTACTATGAGGCCTACCACCATATCCTGCCAAAAGTCGATGTTGGGAGTCTGTTCTAATATCTGTCTCCATTCCGCCGAAAACAACATCCTGTCATTTTGAGATCTCGGACTCCACATAGCGGGACCTTTCGACTTGTTTAACATTCTGAACTGTATCATGGATCTATCAGCCACAATTCCTGAATATCCTCCCAAGGCGTCAATTTCCCTAACTATTTGGCCTTTGGCTATTCCTCCCATCGCTGGATTACAGCTCATTTGAGCGATGTTCTGGAGGTTCATCGTAATCAACAACACAGAGGATCCCATGTTCGCTGCTGCTGCTGCTGCTTCACATCCGGCGTGACCGCCACCTACCACCAGTACATCATATGAATTGAACATATCCTTTAAGAAATAATTATTGCAAAATTAACACTTTCATTTGGATTGAATAACGAAACCCAATGTTTCACGTGAAACGTAGCGCAGACAGGGATTGGGGGCAGGGAGAAGTAGCCGGTTAATAAAACAGGCTTATGTTCCACATGGAACATTCAAACTATTTAAACATACGTAAATAATATTCTTCCTTTGCTCTTATTCGCAATTGTTGCCTTCTGGATTTGTCGTTGTAATTCATTAAATGAAGTACTCCATGTACAATTATCCTACATAACTCATTGAATATCAGTACTTTATAAAGTTTTGCATTTTCCTTCACCACTTCGATGCCGACGAATATATCCCCTTCGATTTCTTTTCTTTTGTCAGAATTATCAAATGTGATAATGTCGGTAGGGTAGGAGTGATTAAGATATTTTTTATTGAGCTTTGTGATCCCCTTATTATCTATTAGAATGATATTAAGCTCTTTGAGCGTATACTTTTCCATTTGGATCACTTTGGATAACCACGTACGTACTCGATTTTTATGAGGGATTCGAAATGGGGATTGGCGGGTAATAAAGGAAACCTGAGGGACTTGCCTCATTTTATCTTGAATTGGATCTCGACCTCTCTGCCTTCATCCGTAAACTTCACCTCGTCTGAAAGCTGTTGCATTAAAAATATGCCCCGACCGGTGGGTTTTTCCAGATTTTGGGGAGCAGTTGGATCCGGCAGATCAGCAAAATTGAAACCAGGTCCATCGTCCCTGATTGTGAAAGTCATGACACCGTCTTTCTCTTCTAATGTAAGCTCTACTTTTTTAGTCTCATCGATTTTATTGCCATGGATCATGCCGTTGTTAACAGCTTCTGTAACCGATATCAGAATGTTACCGTAGACCTCATCACTGATGTCCAGATCCTGGCAAACATTTTCAATGAAATTTTCAACTAGCGAAATATTCTCGGGTTTCGAGGGGATTTCGAGCCTGTATTTTTGATCTGTCATATTAGAATATTGGTGAATAAAAGTACTAAAAAAAACTGACAGGAAATGAGATTAAAAAGTTAAACTCCGCTGTACCACGACTATTCCACCATCATCGCAAATATAATCAGTTTCTTTTAAAACCGGATATTGCCCGATTAATACTTTCAGAATTAATACTTATGATCGGTAAAAGCACCCTAGTAGCTGATGTCCTTGAAGTAATTCTCTACAAGTTTTTTGTAATAAGGTTTTAAGGAAGGAGGAAGCGTTTTGAACAATTCTAATTGTTTTTCCTTCATCTTCTTGTATTCTTCAAAAGATGGTGGTTCAATCCGGTTTTCTTCATTGGAAGATTCTGAAATTCTTTCAGGAGACAGTTCACGTTCTTTTTCGGCCTTCTCTGCAAATAACAGTCGAGTGAGAATGTCTCGCTGTCTCTTGATTAATTCATCAGTGATTCTCTTGTTAACGATATCGGTCTCAGATTTATCCATTTCCTTCATTAGGTCATCAAGATCCCCTAAAGAACCTTCTCCATCTTTGTTTTCTTGAGCATTGACCTTTTGCAAGGCATTTCTCAGAGCGGCTTGCTTTGCTGCAAGTTCCGCAAGTTTTTTACTCATTTTTTCTCCACCGCTTTTCTTAGCTTGTATTAAGCCCTTGTTAATCTCCTCCTGCATCTGGCGTAGCTTGGACATTTTAGGTGAACCTTTTCCGCCCGGTTTCTGACACATCTGGCTTCCCTTGGATTTATTAGCCATTTGTTGTTGAAGTTGCTGCAAGGTTTCATCCATGATCAGGGCTAGATTATTCATGCTGGTCATGGCAGACTGCTGTCTTATAACACCTTCGCCCCGATTACGTGCTTCCATTGCATTTTGACTCTTGCTAAGATTCCTGTTGATCTTATTCATCTCCTGTGTCACGAAATGTTCAATTTGGAATAAGCGCTTACTGAGGGAGAAGAGGCTATCTTCCACAAGTTTAGCTTCGTTTTTAAGCTGGTGTTGTTTCTGAACTAAATCAAGATAAGCGGGATCATTGAAATTGATATCCTTTAGATCGTCGAGCAATTGTTCTTGATCAAACGAGAGCTTCATTAGGTTTTCGAGTATCTGGCGTACGGATGACATGTCGATGTCCAATTGCTCCATTTGCATCGATTCGAGCGATTCCTCCATTTGTTGCGCCATTTTCTCCATCTTATCTGAAGCTTTCTTTTGAGATTTGCCAGCCTTACTTCTGTTGCCCTTCTTTAGTTCATCGCTGCTATTTTCCATCTCATCCTCTATTTCTTGCTCTTCCTGTTCGGTATTCTCCATATTATTGGGCTGTTCCAACTCCTCGTTCATCTTCTCAATTTCATCGAGATCTTCTTTTATGTCCTCAAATTCTTTGTTGAGTTCTTCCTGTTTTTCGCCCAGCTCTTCTTTTGAGTTATCCCTGTCTTCTGTTTGCTCAGAGAGTTCTTCCTGTTGTTCGGCAAGTTCTTCCAGCTTTTCAATTGTTTCTTCTATCTTTTGTTCTAATTCAAGTTTCTTGAAGAGTTCAAGCATTCTGTCCAGTTCTTTAGAAAGCTCTTCATTGCTCATATCCATATCTTCCAGGTTATCGAGCGCATCCTCTTTGTCCATATTTTCAAGAAGCTTCTCCATTTCCTCAAGCAGCTTTTTCATCTCATCAGACAAAAGTTCTTCCATCAACTCTTGCAACTGTTCTTGTTTTTCGAGTATGTCTTCATTCTGCTCCTTGAACTTTGATTGTTGCTTATTATGCTCCTCATTCATCTTATGCAGATTCTCTAGCTTATCCTGGAGGCTTTTTTGTTTGTTAATTAGTTCGTTAAGCGCCTTCTTATCCTCCCAGGAAAGAGATTTTTTCTGTAGTATCTTCTCTCTCAGGGCATTAATATTCTCCTGCAGTTCCTTTGCTTCCTCAAAGCTTTCCTTAAGTTCTTCTTTGATCTTATCATTAGCTTCATCACTTATCTTTTCAAGTTCCTTCAGAGTGGGGGTCTTAACGATCTCGAGTGCTGACCGGGTGAATTTGGATCCATTAATACCATCATTATCCCATATTTCGAAATAGTATTTTACGATCTCGCCCGGCTTAACTACAATGTTCTTTGAATTTACCATTAGGCTCGCCTTATCAGAAAATAAATCTTCATTCAACATATTGAGGTTGAAGAAGAATCCTTCTTGAGTAGACTCTCTGCCAATATTGATGGGTACCTTTGAAAAGGCGTCCAAATCCTTCACATCTTCATTAGTTGAAACTGAATACCTGAAATACAGATACTTAAACCCATAGTCGTCGCTAACTTCACCCGTAAAAAAGAGATATTCAGAGTTGATTGAGTCGCGATAATTGCTTACATCAATTGAAGGAAACAGATCGGGAATAACGGAGATGAAATACTGAATAGAGTCTGCTGCATTCACAACCTCATTAGAAGGAATGATCGTATAAGGTTCATTCTCAAAGAATCTTCTTCCAAATTTAAATATACTGGATTCCAGGACTTCGGTTTTGTCAATCGAATTATTGAAATGTAAATGAATATTGTCCGTATTTTCTGTAAAAAAGGTCCACTTAATATGCGTACCTGCCGGAACGATAAGATCTCCTACATTTTGCAATACTTCACCGGATTTTTTGGTGTACGCAGGATAATCTAATGTAACATCGAATTTCAGCAACATCGGTTTGGGAAGAACATTGAGGCTGTACTCTTCTGAAGTAAGTCCACTTCCACTTAGTCTGAAGTCAACGCCGGACTGCACATTTTTAAACTTGTAAAGAAAATTATTCGTATCCTCTTTTTTTAGCTTGTATTTGTTATTACCAATCTCTATGTACACTTCATTAGGCAGTTCAGACCCGGTTACTTTAATAGCCAGTTCAAAATCTGAGAACTGAATTACACTGAGATCTTCATTTAATATAGAAAACTCAAATGGAGAGGGTTTTACGAACTCTTTGTTATAATTATATAGCCGGAACGAACCATCCTTAATGAGATTAGGCGATGACAGAAGAATGATCAGAAAGAAAGAAAGCGGGATCGCGGCGTACTTTAAATATTTTTTGTTCTTGGAAAGATCAATGGCTTTAGTAAACCTGATAGGTTTCAGTTTTTTTATTTTATAATCGATGCTGGCAACCAGCAATTCACGAGCAGGATTGATTTCAGAAGCTACTTCCGATTTGTCAAATAAACTTTTAAGTTGAAGTGTATTCAAAAGTTTATCCTGAACTTCCGGAAAATGCTTACCAACTATGAATGCGGCCCTTTCATTGGAGAGTAATCGTCCTAATTTGAAAAAATGTAAGATTGGAGAGATGAAGTACAGGTACAATACGGCGACATTAAAACCAATCAACCCATAAAACAGAAATCCCCGGATAACCGAACTGAATCTTCCGAAGTATTCGAGAAGAGAGACCGATAGAAAGAAAAGCAGGATCAGGGAAACGCTGATGATACTTCCTTTAATGACCTTGTTCCAATAGTACTTACGTGTAAACTCGTCAAGTTTCTTTAGAAGACTATCGTAATTACTCAGACCTTTTATACCGCTCATATTTGATATATAACGTGTTCAGTTAAATTTTGTTTCAAAGTGCAATAATAATGCCCTTCGAATAAATTTAACAAGAATATCCCAATTATAAAAATTAGTATTTGAGTGAATACTTAATGCTCGCAACATCAGATTAGTTCTGTATATCATGCCTTATCGCAAATAGATGTGTAAATGTAGTGGATTCCCTAAAATTCGTGAAGCGGCAAATGAATTAATCTTACTCCGAGGCGAGCTCTTCTTCTCCTTCTTCAGTTACCGGTTCTGCAAAATAAACCTTGCGAAAATCACGTAGTTCCATGGCATTTTGGTACAGGTCCTGAACGTAACCCTGCAGAAGGCGATAATATTTATCGTAATAGAGTGGTAAAATTGCAGCATCGTTGATCACTACAGAATCGGCTTGAAGATATATTTTAAAACGTTCATCCTCATTTTCAGTTCTCATTGCAAGCGTAAATAGGGAATCAAACACCTGACTCTCATATCTTGTCGTATTGAGATATGATTTTTCGCCCTCTTTTTTAGGGATATAGACGCTGTAGAACAGGTTCAGGAAGTTCTCCGGATCAGGATAGTCGGCGACCCAGCTAATTCTCCAAAAAGCAGCTTTGCCGGATTCGAGATTTTCAAGAAGTTGGCCCCAAGGCAGGACAGTCATTTGAGCGCTGATATTGAGGTTCTCCTCAAGCATTTTCAATATTGCTTCAGCTACTTGAATATTTCGGCCACCACCTGAATTGATCTGCAAGGTAAATTCAGGAAAGTCTTTTCCATCCGGGTAGCCAGCTTCTGCCAATAACCGCGCGGCTTTATTCGGATCGAACTGGTAGCCTTTTACAGATTTTGAATCGTAGAAAGGAACTGCAGGCGGTACCACACCGTAAATCCCTTTGATACCGGCACCCTTCATTGTAAAGTCTACCAACTTCCTCCTATCGATTGCATAATTGAAAGCTTGTCTCACCTTTTTATCCTTGAAAATTTCACTCTGATGCTGGAATCCATAGTATTGTATTGCGAGCGCCGGAGTAATTTGGAGTTGATATTGTTTATAGCTGCCTTTTGTGTTCTCGTTATCATCCAGAATCTCATCAAGCATTTCAATGGGAAGCTTATAAACCATATCCAGATTACCCTTGTTAAATTCGAAAAGTTCAGATTTCTTCTCCTTTATGAAAGACACCTTAATCCCATCGAGATAGGGGAGTGAGTTTCCATACTGGTCAGTTCCCCAATAATCCTCATTTCTCACAAGGATAACCGCCTCATCCTCCTTTACCTGATTTAATTCAAAAGCGCCGGTGCCGACGCAATATGTCCGAAGGCCACTTCCATACATGTCCAGCGCCTCCTTCGGAAATAAGTTAGTAAACGGCATAGCGAGGATATACAAGAAATTAGCAAATGGTTGTTCAAGTTCTATTGTAAGGGTATAATCGTCAATAACCGTCACACCTGAAACTCCACCCTCTAGAAGATTTCCATCCAAGCTCGACTGATAATATTCATTAGCGCCTTTGACCTTGTCTTTGAAAACCCAGAATCCCTTGTTTTCAGGACTGCTCTCGCAAAGTTTGTCGAAACAATATTTAAAATTATGTGCGGTTACATTTCTTTGCTCAGCTGAAGAAAAACATGGATCGTCATGAAACTTAACACCTTTTTGAAGGTAAAAAGTGTACAAGGTGAGAGAGGTATCAATTTCCCAGCTTTCTGCTAAAGAACTGATGATCGCTAAATCCCTTTTTTGAGATAGCCTTGTCAATCCTTCATAAATTTGACTAATAATCCGGTTTCACACCGTTTCGGTAACAGCCAGTGGATATAAGCTTTTAAAGTTTTGTTCTTCATTATATAAAAACGTGCCGCCATAATTGATACCACCTTTTGCGCTCTTAAGCCCCTTGAGTGGTTCTCTGCTTCCACTGCCGCATGATGCTACGATCATTCCTACCAGAACAAATACCATTATCCTCTTCATATAACTAAACAATTAAAATTAATAAGATGAAATTCAATAAAGGTGTTCAGACAAATATACCAAAACACCCACTTAAAAGCACGAAATTATAAATTAATTTTCAAACGAACCGGACAATGATCAGAGTGTTTGACTTCTGGTAATATAGATGCCTCCATCAGATTTTTTTCCAATGACCTACTAGTCAGGAAATAATCAATTCTCCAACCCAGATTCCGGGCCCTTACATTAAAACGATAAGACCACCATGTATAATTATGTGGCGCATCATGAAAGTGACGAAAGGTGTCAATAAATCCTAGTTCCATAAATTTTGCAAACCATTCTCTTTCCTCTGGTAAAAACCCGGATGAGTTTACATTGCCAACAGGGTTATGAATATCAATAGGCTTTCTACAAATATTATAATCGCCGCAGATAATCAGCTCCCTCCCCTTGTTTTGCAATTCTTCTGTGTAAGTATAAAAATCATCGAGGAAAGCCATCTTAACTTCTTGTCTGTGGTCTCCACTGGATCCGGAAGGAAAGTAGGCATTGATCAGAGAGACGTTTCCAAAGTCCATTTTGATGACCCGTCCTTCAGAATCGTATTTGTCAATTCCCATCCCTAACTCAATATTGTCCGGTTTAAGTTTTGAAAACACCGCGACCCCGCTATAGCCCTTTTTCTCAGCCGAAAACCAATATTGGGTATAACCTAACTTTTCCAGCTCCTCTGTTTCAACTTGTTCTTGCATAGCTTTGGTTTCCTGAACACAAATAATATCTGTTTTCGATTTTTTGAGCCAATCGTAAAAACCTTTCTTAATCGCTGCGCGAATACCATTCACGTTATAGCTTATCAACTCTGCCATATCTTTAATGCCTATTGCGGAGACTAAGCTAAGGAAATGCTTTTATATCCGATCGAAAAAAAATCGGGATCCGCAGGGGAAATAATCAGCGAATAAGAGTGATATTACCTTTCTCAATAACCTTTTCGTTGTTCACAGCAACGCCAATGAGCACAAAGGTATAAGTACCGGTGGGTTGATTTTTTCCTTTGTATTTACCATCCCATCCATCATCAATATTATTACTTTCAAAGACCAATTCTCCCCAGCGGTCATAAATCCTAAAGAATATCCAGTCAATTCCTTTTCCCCTTACAAATAAGATGTCATTTACCCCATCATTATTGGGTGAAAAAACTTCCGGGATAAAAACTACTTCATTCATTATAACTATGATAGAAATAGTAGCTTCATCTGTGCATCCTGATATGGAATTGGTAACTATCAGTACAACATCAAATTGTCCTTCATTTTCATAAGTATGAGTTGGATTTTGTTTTGTTGAAGTATTTGTTCCATCTCCGAAATCCCATAGCCAGGTATCTACTGCTCCCGTACTCTCATCAGTGAACTCCACTTCAAGAGGAGCTTCCCCTTCAGAAGGGTCGGCAGTAAACTCGGCAACCACTCCACTGACAACAGTTATTGCAATAGAATCAACTGATGAACCACAAGAATTAGTAATTGATACATAAAAGGTAGTGTCAGTTAACGGACTAACGGTAATTGAAGTGTCAGTTGAACCGGTGCTCCACAGATATGTGCCTGCACCCGATGCTGTTAAAACAGTGCTTTGACCGTTACAAATAGTCGTTATACCCGAAATACCTGCTACAGGAGGTAAAATAACAGTTACTATTACAGAAGCAACATCTGAGCAAGTGCCGTTTGATACCGTTACAGTATATGTAGTGGTAGCAGATGGTGTGACAGTTATTGGCGGTGTAACGTCAGAGGTATTCCACAGATAGCTACTTCCCCCGCTGGCTGTCAGAGTAATAGTATCTCCATTGCAAAGAGGAGGAGGATTGGCTGGAATAATGATGGCTGTTGGCAAAGCATTTATAGTAATAAAAACAGAATCTGCCTGCCCTTCGCATGTCCCGGCTGTCTCAGTTACATAATAAGTATAATTACCGGCAGTTGAGTCAGGGGTAAAGGTTACTCCTGTTCCTACTACATTAGTTAGTCCTGCATTATCATACCATGTAAATATGCCACCACTGCCTGATGCAGTTAAGTTGGCAATTACATCTCCTTCACAATATGTTGTATCCGTTCCTGCTGTCGGTGCTGAAGGTATGGCATTAACGGTAATAACAACAGAGCTTGCCGGGCTTTGACACCCACTTACAGTTTGGATTACATAATAGGTAGTAGTTCCAACACTGGGAGTAATGGCAAAAGGTGAGCCGGTTCCGATTAAAGTTGTTAGTCCGGCATCCGAAAACCATTCAATATTAGTACCTGTTGCAGTGAGGTCGGCAACAGGGTCTCCATCGCAATAGGTAGCATTTGTTCCGGCTGTTGGTGCAGAAGGTGCTGCATTTACAACAATCACCACAGAGTCAGCAGGACTTTGACATCCGCTAACAGTTTGTGTTACATAATAAGTAGTAGTGCCCACACCCGGAGAAATAGCAAAGGGCGAACCCGTACCAATCGAAACGGTAAGTCCGGGATCCGAGAACCATTCAATATTAGTGCCTGTTGCAGTGAGACTGTCAATGAGATCACCATCGCAATAGGTTGCATTTGTTCCTGCGACAGGCGCTGCTGGAGCACCCGGAGCCGTGATGACCAAAATACTTCCAGTTACTGTGCAGCCATTAGCATCAGATACTACAACAAGGTAGCTGCCGGCACTTAACCCCGTGAATATTCCACTGCCCGTAAAAGTAGAACCACCGTCAATGGAAAATTGTAATGGGGATGTGCCTCCGCTTGCAGTGATCGTGATCGTTCCATCGTTTGCCACACAGGAAGTAACATCTGTTTTTGCCTCTGAATCAATAGTAGGAAGGGGATTAATTGTTACTGTTGTACTACCTGCTAAACTTGTACAACCACTAACAGTTACTGTAACCGAGTAAACACCTGCGTTTGCCAGAATAACCCCGGCTATTGTCGGATTTTGAGATGATGATGAAAAGGCATTGGGGCCTGTCCAGCTATAGGTAGCGCCGGCTACGAAGGGGGTGGTTAAGTCAAGTGTTTCACCTTCACATAGCGGTCCGTTGTTTGAGGCAGTTGGCGTTGCCGGAACAGGGTCAATGACCACTGTGGTATTTCCTGCTGCACTTGTACAACCGCTAACAGTTACCGTTACGGAATAGACACCTGCATTTACTGAAGTAACTCCGGCTATGGTCGGGTTTTGAGATGATGATGAAAAAGCATTGGGGCCTGTCCAGCTATAAGTGGCGCCTCCTACAAATGGGGTAGTAAGGTTAAGTGTAGCGCCTTCGCATAACGGGCCGTTGTTGGATGCAGTTGGTGCTGCAGGTATAGGGTTAATGACCACTGTGGTATTTCCTGCTGCACTTGTACAACCACTGACAGTCACGGTTACGGAATAAACACCCGCATTTGCCAGGATGACCCCGGCTATGGTCGGGTTTTGAGATGATGATGAAAAAGCATTAGGTCCTGTCC
>JACZTA010000181.1 GCA_022573915.1 Bacteroidota bacterium
TTCCGGTTACGTGCCCCTGGAATTTTACTTTGCTCCTTGGTGAATAATGATACGAATCGGGATGCACAATTATTTTTATGAAATGAGTAAGCGTGAACAAGCTTAGCCCGAATGTTAGTTGAATAGCGGAAGCGGCAATAAGCACTTTCATTTCCTCGGTGACAGTCTCCATGTCTTTTGAAATAAATTTCTTGGAGGTGATAAACACCCTCACCCTTTGTTCAAAACGTCTTTGGTATGCCGGGGTAAGGTTCTTGTAATAATAGAAATACTTTTCAAGTATTTTGATATAGCCGGGATTAACCTTGCGCAGGTTAAATCGTAACAGATAACTGTTGATTCGCTCTGCAACAGGCTGTAGCATAACTATGAAAAAATTCCCAAATATTATTAGGAATCCTATCCCAATAGCAGCGGTCATGAAGATTCCCGCAATGATCAAGAATATTATTTCCACCATATAGTTTGCGAGAATTTACCTACGTTAAATCATACATTTTCACTTATGCGCACCCACCTCTATACCAATCATTAGCTGAGGTAGCTCAGGAAGTGCAGAAGCAGTAGTGAATAAATCGGTCAGCCGGTATGATACTTTTATAGCGTAACGGTTATTGCCGACGCGAACCAGAGCATCATAGTACGAGGGATGGGTATAATTTAGTTTTGAAGTATAAATTCGCGTAATATTTCCGTTAGGTTGCTCATCCTTAGCATAGTGTTGTGCTTTTATCACAAGGTGGAAACGACCGGCTAGATCTACATATTTGCCAATATAATTTCCTCGTTTTCCAAAGTTGATCCTTAAGTAAGGGCCGGCTGCCAGGGTGTTGTACTCAAAACTCTCTTCTTCATGTATTATTCCATCAGGTAACACCTTAGTGGTGTTTTGCTTTAACTTATATGTTGGAGATTCATAGCTAAGATCAACTCCCGTCGAAAAAGTCTCACCCAATTTTAGCTTATACCTTAAACCAATGTCTGATCCGCCCGAACCCAAATATATTATGGCTGCCCCTGTGGTAGAGGGGCCTACGATTGCTCCGTATCCAAAATAGAAGTTCAGGTAATGAGTTTTATTTAGGCCAAAATTCGTCTCAACGCTATCGGCGCGTGTTTCCACATCAAGTAGCACAGTTTGGCTTCGGGTTACCGATGAACTGATGATTAATAAAACTGCGAATAATACAATACTGGCATTAACTTTTTTATTCATTCTATTAAAATTTTAAACTATACGAATCCGTGTAACCTTCGAAATGCACGAATAACGAATTGTGTTTTCCTATTTCTGACTTTAGAAATGACAAAACTCTTTTCTCTTCCGCTGTTACTACTCCATACCGGATTAATGCACCCTTTTCATTTTGGATGTTGTAATATAAATTTCTAATGGGACTTTTATCTACGATCAGAGTATCGGGATGATCAAATGCACCATCTAACTGAATAATATTAATGTAATCTTCATCTTCTTCAAACTTAAAAGTTGGCCTGACATCGTTGTCGTTATCCTTCATGAAATAATCAGCTTGTGGAATGCCATAGCCATGTGCATAATCATAATAAGGATAAAGGTGAGCTGAAGCTTCTATCGCCTTGAACATATCCATGTTGGTCATATTTGGAAATCGTTGCATCGCGCAAGCCGCAAAGCCGGCAACCAGGGGAGTAGAAAATGAAGTACCGGAAGACGTAGTTACAAAATTTTTATTTGCGACAACCACTATTCCCAAAGCGCAAACATTAGGTTTCATGCGTTTATCTGCTGTTGGGCCGTAAGAACTAAAATTAACATGCATATCCCTCTTCGGATCTATGCCTCCGATGGTCAGCACGCTGTCGGCATCTCCGGGGGTGACTATTGTGACCCAATTGTTGGATCCTTCATTTCCTGCAGCGTTCACTATCAGCATTCCCTTCGATGCCGCTTTGTTAGCTGCTCTTGCAACCAGTGATACGCTTCCGTTCATCTCATCCGGGAAATACCTGTGATAAGTATAACCCAGGGAACTGCTCACAATGTCAGCTCCATTTTTATCAGCCCACTCAATGGCAGCAACCCAATTTTCTTCTTCAGCAAAATTTTCTGAAACCATTCTCTCCGTGATAGCTAGTAAAAAATCCGCTCCTGTTGCCAATCCCATGTTGGTTCCTTGATGAATACCTGCTATGCAGGAAAGCACAGAGCGACCATGTCCGTTGTGTCCATAAACGTGCTCTTTATTTCTTACAAAATCATATGTTTCAATGATCTTTTTAGCCTTGCGAATATGCTCTAAAGCCGGATGCGTGTCTACTTGTGGAAATCCGACATCAAATATTGCTACTCTTATTCCGCTGCCATCGATTCCTCCGGTTGTAAATAACCCGCCTTGCATCCGGGAAGTTTGAAATTTGAGTAACTCCTTGTTGTAGGAGCTAAGTTCAGCCTTAACTGAACCTATTTTTTCCGCGGTCAAAGGTTTGACCGTTGTCTTAAACGCATTGGCAGATTTCACAAAAGTCAATTCCGTGATCTTCTTTATCTCTGAGGGGGTTGCCTGTACAGCTAACGCGTTGAACCATCTGCTTGATTTGCTAACAAGGGAAGCAATGGTAGTAACTCCATCGATGTATTCTTGTTTAACGGCCCAATCGCTGGGATCATTTAAAGGAATATTGTGCTTTATCCTTCGGTCAATCGCTTTTTGATCAAAGTAAGTTAGTGGATCGAAACTCACGCCTTCTTTATCTGTAAAGAAGACCCAATATTTCTGCTGGCCGGTAACATCCAGGGCGGTCAGGACAAATAACGTGAGAAGGGCTGTGAATTTTAATGTCCCGCGCAGATAGCTTAACATATGGACAAATTCAATTTTAAATTTAACTCAAATGTAGGTAATCAAATTTTAAATTGCTGATAAATGATTAGAGATATTAACTCATAATAACTAATTTTGCGGGTGGTAAAACTAATTTTATACAAAATATCTGAGATATGAAAATTCAAAGAATACTAATAGGTCTGCTAATTATCCTCAACGTTACATTTCTTATCATGTGTAGCAGCGAAAATACAAGTGAAGAAGCTCAAAGCACGGATGTGCAGTCTTTCCTTGATGATTATACGAATGAATCCCTCAAGTTGATAATTGTCGCGGGTGAAGCGGCATGGAAGCTTAACACCGAAATTTATAAGGATGATACTACAAATGCATATGCTGCCACCATGGCCGAAGAAGCTTACGCGGCTTATACAGGCAGCGAAGAAAATATAAACATAGCCAGGAAATATCTTGAAGACAAAGAATCCCTTACAGATTTACAGAT
This sequence comes from Bacteroidota bacterium, assembly GCA_022573915.1. Classification (GTDB taxonomy): domain Bacteria; phylum Bacteroidota; class Bacteroidia; order Chitinophagales; family JACZTA01; genus JACZTA01. Next base: position 3,313 of record JACZTA010000181.1, read on the forward strand.
CAAACAGTTGGAAGTTATCCTTTATGCTGCGGCAAATAATCCGGCAACCATTCCTGATGTCGTCAGCGCCAGGATAAAGGCAGAAACGCAGCAAACGGAAGATCTTTACGGCTTCACTTTTATGCTGAATGGAGATACAATAACGACTAATGAGATCGACAAGATACTCAGGGAAGAGAAGGATCTGGATGTTAGACTTGAGGCATGGGAGGCCAGCAAGGAAGTAGGAGTTGGTTTAAAGCCTGGTTTGGAGAACCTGAGGGATCTGAGGAACGAGACTGTTCAGGCGTTGGGTTACGATGATTACTTCGCGTACCAGGTATCAGATTATGGAATGACGACAGACGAAATGCTCGCTTTGACAGATCAGCTTATTGAAGAAGTCTGGCCGTTATACAGGGAGTTGCACACATATGCCCGTTACGAACTTGCTGAAATGTATGGTGTTGATGAAGTACCTGATATGCTGCCTGCACATTGGCTGCCAAACAGGTGGGGCCAGGATTGGGCAAGTATGGTGGAGGTTGAAGGCTTAAATCTTGACAGTATCATTGGTACAAAATCAAAGGAATGGATTGTAGAACAAGGGGAACGATTCTATGTTAGCCTGGGATTCCCTGAACTGCCCGAGGTATTCTGGCAAAATTCATCCTTGTATCCATTACCTGAGAATGCCGGTTACAGCAAGAATAATCATGCATCTGCCTGGCATATGGACTACAAACAGGATGTACGGTCCTTGATGAGCATAGAACCGGATCCTTCATGGTATGAAACCAGTCACCATGAGCTCGGACATATCTATTATTACCTGACTTACGCAAATGAAGATGTACCGATACTTTTAAGAGGCGGAGCCAATCGTGGCTTTCACGAAGCATTTGGAAGCATGATGGGACTGGCTGCTATGCAAAAACCATTTCTGGCTGAATTAGGTCTCTTGCCTGAAAATGCCGAGACCGATGATCTGCAGATATTGTTAAAAGAGGCATTAAACTACATCATCCTGATCCCATGGGGTGCCGGTGTTATGACTGATTTTGAGCATGAGTTATATTCAAACAACCTTCCTGTTGATCAGTTTAACGCGAAATGGTGGGAAATTAAAAAGAATAGAATGGGAATTGTTCCACCTACCGAACGTGGTGAGGAGTTTTGTGATGCAGCATCCAAGACTCACATTAATAATGATCCGGCTCAATATTATGACTACGCTATTTCATATATCCTGTTGTTTCAATTCCACGATCATATTGCAAAGAATATTCTGAAGCAGGATCCTCATGCAACCAATTATTATGGCAGTAAAGAAGTGGGTGATTTTCTTCGTGATGTGATGTATCCCGGAGCCAGTATTGATTGGAGAGAAATGATGGAGCTACATCTTGGGGAAGGTATTAGTGCCAAACCTATGCTTGAATACTTCGAACCTTTACTAGACCATTTGAAAGAAGTGAACAAAGGTAGAAAGTATACACTGTAAGGGTTTCAGTTGAAAACTTTTTTATTTTAATGTGGTTTTAAGCCCCTGAATTGCTTATATTTACCTACTTACGTACTTAATCATTAAAAAAACAAAAGAAATAAATTATGAAAATTCGAATTCTATCAGTAAGTGCCATGATCCTGATGCTCGTTTTTCTATTTAGTAATCTCACTACAGCGCAGGAGAATACCGATGAGATAAAGACTGATGAGATAAAGATTGATGAGATAAAGGACGCACAAGAGGAACTGGTGCAGGATCAAATCCTTGCTCCTGATGAAGATGAGACGGAAGCAGATATACTCACCGCGGAAGTAGTAGCCGCAGTTGTTACAAGCTACATAAAGAAATCTTCGGAAAAAAACAAAGGTTACTTTATGGTTGAAGACAGGGTCAATTCGAATACATTGAAACTGAAGATGAAAAAGGTGCACGACGATGAATTGCGCTCTGTAGGCAATAGATTGTATTCGATCTGCGTAGATTTTGAAAGCAGGGATGGAACAAAATATGATATTGATATGCTCCTGGGCGGCGATACGAAGGAGAATATTAAGACCATGCATATGCTCGTGCATATTGACGGTGGTACTGAAAGATTCACTTGGAATGAAACAGATGGTTTGTGGAAAGCCACCCCCAAGTAACCACGTTTGTTCTGTTCTTAAAATTTCCCTATAAATATTGTCAACATACCTGTTACAGTTGGAAAGAGACTCATGCATTGGTTCTCATGCATGTAACGCAGCAGCACCCGAATACTGGATAAAAGCCGAGGATGGAAAGATAGACCTGGTTGATTCAATATTCAATGAGGAAAGCGATTTATGGGAAATAACCATCAATGAAAAAGCGTTAGAGTTGAATAAAAATGCTGAATCCGGCTGCCCGGTGGACGCGATCTCTTTATTACCTGTCAAGTCAAACTCAGACTCCAAGGATGAATCCAGCTCGGGCAATATTTAGTTTATTGATTGTAATTTGCTTACCGGTTCTATATTCTTGTAATAACGAGAAGCAAGAAAGAACGGATTTATCAGCAGGTGGTTCGGTAAATGATGCGATTAGTTTTGATGATCTAAAAGATGCTGTCATGGAACACATCGAAATAGAAAGTGGACGGAATGAAGGATATTACCGTTCAACGGATCCAATTACAATCAAGAAACTAGATCTCACTTTTCAGAAGTTCAACGATAGACGGCTGTTAAAAACTTCAGAAGACATGTACTTTGCCTGCGTAGATTTTATATCCACAGATGGCATTATTTATGACATTGATATTTTAATGCAGCTGGATGACGACCTTAACTTGATTCCTTCGTCTACGTACGTTCATCGGCGAAATGGCGGCCTCCGCTATACATGGGAATATAATGGCAAGTACTGGCAACATAAAGCGTTACCCCAACAACAATAGTTCATTACTTCTAGATATCGTGGAATGTATAAACTGATCATCGTTCTCATATTCACCGCTGTACATCTGTTTGCTTACTCACAAGAAAGCGAGTCGACCTTGCGGGAAAGAAAAGTTTCAAGACCTGAATATGTTTGGGCATTCACACATCTTCGGATAGCAAAAAAAGCGTATCGACTTACACAGGAAGCGAGGGTTGTTGCCAATGATATGAAAACAAGTACCGCGCTTGATGGTGATGCTAATGGTGGTCAGGTGGACGCGTTTCGTCATACCTTTTGGATGGCTTATCTTTCTCAAACCATAAAGACGAAGAAGGTGTTGCGGTTGGGGCAAGCTCATGAAAAAGGAAACCGGTTGGCATTCAAGAGAGGCAGATACACCAACGAATTCCTGCCTGATCTCCCGTCCTGTAAAATGGATCTGTGGAATAATAAGATCGGAGTGCATATTGGGACTAAGAACAGAAGTTTAACTCCTGAAGGCCTCACGGAACTGATCCTCGCAGCAATGGAACGAGGTGAGCTAAGAATAATCAAGAAGGATGAAAAAGGAAACTACCTTGACGAAAACAATCATATCATACCTCCTTCGGAATGGCAGGATAAATGGGATAATGCGAAGGTGGTAATCCCATCTGATTAGGAAAGAAGGCAGCGAGCAGGTAATCCAATAATACAAACCCTTCCATGAAAACGCATGGGCACCGAAGTTGTGGGGCTTCAGACGTGTATTAGCATGGAAAAGCATGAAGCATGGGTAATAGGTAGAATTTCGTTTAATCTTCTTAGATCACTTTGCGAAGCCCTGGCGCACATTGCGTTTAGGCTTGCGGAGTTAAGTATCTAATTGAGAAGATCCAAGCCTCATGCTTTTACCTACCTTCGCTCACGCTTCGGTGGGCAGTCATGCGCGTTAACCGATCATGCCAACCAATTCTCGAAGCCCATGCATCTCACGTTAGAACTCAACACTTTCCCTTCCCTAGTTTTTTCTATTTTAGCATATCCTAATTTTAAATAAATGAAAAAGATTCCGCTTCATTGGAAAATATTCATCGGTCTGGGCCTTGGAGTGGTCTGGGGTATAATTGCGGTGAGTGATAGTGCGCTATCCAAGTTTACCATCGACTGGGTAAAACCCTGGGGAACCATATTCATTAACTTACTGATGTTGATCGCCGTGCCACTGATACTGGCATCTTTGATCAAAGGCGTTGCCAGTTTGAGTGACATGACGAAGTTATCGCGTATTGGAGGAAAGACATTGGGGCTGTATCTCCTTACCACCGTAATTGCTATCACGATAGGATTAACCTTAGTTAATACCCTGAAACCGGGTGCAGGTTTTTCTGAGGATTTACAAAACAGACTCAAGGAAAAGTATGCTTCTGAGGTTGATCTGAAGCAGGCGGCAGCAGAAGAAGTTAAAGAGAAAGGTCCACTAAGCATTATTGTCAATATAGTACCAAAAAACATCTTTAGTTCTTTTTCAAATAATAGCAATATGTTGCAGGTGATCTTTTTTGCCATTCTATTTGGTATTGCCCTCATCCTTATTCCAAAGGAAAAAGCTTCACCCTTGCTAAAGTTATTTGAGAGTATCAACGACGTTGTGATCAAGATAGTTGAGATGGCCATGAAATTTGCGCCAATAGGAGTATTTGCATTATTGGCGGGAGTGATAGTTGACATGGGAGGTGATGATGTGATAGAATTACTCATAGGATTAGCTAAATATGGGGGAACGGTGTTAATTGGATTGTTCTTCCTGGCTTTTGTTTTTTATCCGACTGTATTGCGATTGCTAATAAAAATGAAGTACGCTAAATTTATAAGCGGTATTTCACGTGCACAGATAGTTGCTTTTTCAACCAGTTCCAGCGCAGCAACGCTTCCCGTAACCATGAGGCAGGTTAAAGAAAAACTGAATGTATCTGAAGAAGTGACCAGCTTCGTCCTTCCTTTAGGTGCGACCGTAAATATGGATGGCACAAGCTTGTACC
>JACZTA010000182.1 GCA_022573915.1 Bacteroidota bacterium
CCTACAATAATATGATTTCCATCAATTGCGACATTACGACCAAAAAGGTCATAAGCTGCTCTGTCAGATGCCACAATTTTTTGCACTTGATTCCAATTTCCAGTACTATCTTTTTCAAATATATAAGCTGAACCGGCGCCAGATTTTGTATTTCCACCTGAAGTATCCTCATCTTCAGCGAAAGCGCCAATTACAGTATAATTTCCGTTGATGAACACAGAAATGCCAAATTGATCTTCAAATGATCTGTCGGTTGAAACAATTTTTTGGTCAAGATTCCAAAAACCAATGGTATCTCGTTTAAATAGATAAGCAGCACCTGCGGCGGATACAAAGTTTCCACCTAAAGCATCCTTGTCTTGCCCTGAAGCCCCTACAATAGCGTAATTTCCGTTAACACAAACAGATAAACTAAAATAGTCCAATGCCTCCCTTCCAGAGGCCACGAGCTTTTGAACTTGGCTCCAGGTACCACTACTGTCACGTTCAAATAAATATGCAGAACCTGCTGCATTTAAGTAATTTCCTCCGGAAACATCTTCGTCTTCTCTAAAAGCACCAACAATTACATAATCCCCACTAATAGATACAGAAAAACCAAAATAGTCATTGCTGTCTCTGTCTGCTGCAACGATCTTCTGTACCTGATTCCAAGGTCCACTTCCTTGCCTTTCAAAAATATATGCCGCACCGGAGTTATACAAAGTATTTCCTCCCGATGTATCTTCATCTTCTTGTGCGGCGCCTACAATTAGATAATCTCCGCAAATAGATACAGCAGATCCGAAATTGTCACCGGTGTCTCTATCTGCTGAAATAATTTTTTGTATCTGATTCCAGTATCCATTACTATCCTTCTCAAATAAATAAGCAGAACCGGCGTCATTCATTGTATCTAATCCTAAGGTGTCGTTGTTCTCAAGATACGCCCCTACAACGGCATAATTACCGCTTATGGATACTGAATGACCGAAAGAGTCTTGAATTTCCCTATCGGAAGCAACTATTTTGCTTTTTTCAATCCAGTTTTGCGCACAAGCACCAGCTGCCAGGTATAATGTTAATACTAGTAGAGTAAATCTTTTCAAATAGCGGAACTTTATAAAGGTTTCGTCATCTTTTTAATATGTTTATCGTAGCTCGCCACCTACTGACTACCAACTAGAATCAATTTACTTAAACTTGTTCGAATCGGAAAATATAAGCATCTAAGACACCTAATGATTTAGATTTGACGAATAAAAAATTAACGAAATTTTCTGGGTGGCATGGGGCCTCGCTCGGCTGACCTGTTCTTCGAAGTGCAAGGAGAGAGGAAACGGCTATACAAGGCGATGCGTGAAGACCGTGCGAAAAGGCAAGGCGGACAATGTCCCCCTAGAAACGTGTCTAAACATTTAGTTCGTTATAGTTTTGTTGAATAGAAAATGAAGTTGTTCTCATTGTCTTCATCAACAGGTGCACGGTCATGCACAAAACAGTGTTTTACAAGTACCTGAGTCAGGATTGTTGTTAGTCATATATTGATCCCATGACAACACTTAATCCAATTACCAGCAAGATATAAAAACCGATTCCATAGAATGTCCAGCGCCAGGTTTCCCTGAATTTTCTATCATGTCCCTCTCCCTTATAAATGAGTGAAAAGATGAGGCTCGGTATTCCCGGAAGGAGGAAGACCAATATTTTCGACGAGATCTCAAGAGGTTCATTCGCTTTCGTTTTAATGTCTTCATGTTTCTGAACAACTTCCTTTTTGGCTTGCTCAATTTTATCAGTCGACAGATTCCGGTTTTTCAATTCTAATTCAGCGGCGATAATTGCATCAGGCTGGTAGTCGTTACGAAAGCTGGTCAGGATATCGATCAGTTCAGCATCTGACTGCTCTTTCATAGTATCGGTGAACCTGTTAGCTGTCGTCATTACTATAATTAAAAAGATAGTTCGAGATTGGATATATCGCTTACCCGGAGGTATTCTGATTTACCAAAAGAAAAATTATTCCCACAGAAACTCCTAAGGTAAAGGTCCAGATCTGCCACTGCAAATAGATCCAGGTTTTTTTGCCACGCTTGTTGGCAATCTCGCTGTGTTTACTGATCTCTGATTCGATCTTTGAGATATCCAGGTCTTTCTTAAGCTCATTCTTATGTTCAAATCTCAATCTTTTATTGTTTGCTACTCTAGTTGTAGAGCGAAAGTCATGCAATCTGTTTAAAACAGTTAGTATACCTACAAAAAATGACGTTCCTAACGAGGTTATACTGACAATCTGAACGGTTATCAGAAATGGATTGCTGCTCAATTCAAATCCTGTTTGAGTAATTAAAAACCCCAGGAAGGCAAGGTTGAGCGTGAGAAGTAAATTGTTAGTGTAGGAAAGATGCTGAATGGTGAGTTGTTGCCACCGAATGAATCGCTCCTTATAGCCACTTAGTTTTTCTTGTTTTTCCTGGTCGTTCATTTTTGTTTAGGGTTAAGCTAACCCTGACCTTTATTGGGTGTGATGAAATGTAGTTTACCGGATGAACTTAGTTCTTCACAAGCTTCAGTATGGTAAGATATCCTCCTTCAGTTTCAATATTTATGAAGTAGAAGCCAGCAGGTGCCTCAACTTTCATGAATATTTTATCGGTTCTTCCAAAATAGGTCGATGAGATTTCCTGTCCGGTTATAGTTCTGATTTTTACATTCACATTGTTATATGTTCGACCAAGGTCAATTATAACGTCTCCCTGATTAGGATTAGGGTAAAGTATGACCTCCGGTCTGTAAGACAATTCAGTAATAGCGAGGCCGGTTACACTCTCACATGCAGAAGTATCTGTACAAGCGTTCTCGGTCACTATAACCGCATAAGAACCGTTCGCCGTAGCAGTAAAACTTTGATTGGTTTCACTGGATATGGGTAACATCGTCGCGCAATCGATCCATTGGTACATGGCACCGGTAGCGTTCGCTGTCAGTGTGGGGGAGGAATTGGTCACGGTTATGTCAACAGTATTGATTGTTAGAAAAATCGTAATGATGCTATCACATCCGATAGCATTTCCTCCTACCAGGGGTATCCATATAGGTGTTAGAGGTAGTCCACATGTACTTGCCTGAGGGTGAAGCGTAGCTCACACAGGCAGTTGGTGAAATGGAATCGGTCGTGGGTACGCATGAGTTGGGAACTACAAAATTATCCATATTGCTGAACCTGGAGGTTTGATGTGAAAAATAGGGATAGATAACAGCGGAACCACCAAGAAATGTATTTACTATACCGTTTGAAGTTACCTGGGCTTTTATGGCTCCCAATGCACCGGTGGAATCAGAATTCCATATTTCAAAAACTATGTCAAAATTATTGGAGCCTGTATAAGTCATCTGAAAGATCATTTTATACCAATTTCCCAAGGTAAGATCCGGTGGCCACATGATCGCACCAACGACTCCATTACTCATAAATTCACCAACTCCACCGTGAAAGGACATACCTACACTCGTATCAGGATGGCCATACTGGGCGGGTTCATTGGTTGCCGACTTTGCGAAGCCAAGACCGCCACGCCCTGAATTTATCGCGTTCAGAAAGTATGCTGATGCAGTATATACATTACCTGCTACCAGCGGATAACTGGTTTTACTCGTCCAACAATCTGTTGTTGGCGATGGGATATCCACTGAACCGGAGCCACTCAATCCACCGGTACTTATATTAGTGCATTGGGGGGAGGCATCGGGGTTAAAATTATTAGTGAGATCAGATGTATTATCAAAATCAATTGAAACCTGAGCCATGCTAAATGACCACGAAAGGCAAGTCACCATCACCAAAGAGTACTTTTTGAGAGCATGCAGGTTTAATCTTGTTCCGAATGATAAATCCACTGGTTTAGTCAATGATATTTTCATAGCAGTTTTAATATTTTAAATTAAGATATGAATTATCATGTAATGCTTGAGAAAGTTGACCGCCATTATTATTTCACATTTCCTCAAATGTCAGTTGACCGTCACCAAAGTTCTCCCTGGCAAAATTCATGTCGATAAGTTCTATCGTTTCTATTTTAAAGTCTGGAAAAGCTGTTCCATCAACTGCTGCTTCAATACTCTCGTCCAGCATGTTGTTGGGTGGATACAAAATCAATCCATCAAAAGGAGTTCTGTTAAACCAGCTGGTATCAAGGTTGAAAAAAAGGGTTTTGTCTTTATTGAGTACTTCAAGTATTGAATCTCCGATGCCTATGTCATTTTCAAGTTTTCCAATGTAGCCCTTACCACAAGCAATTGAAATCATCTTACCTGTAAACAGATCTAATTCGATTTTTAATTCTTCTTGTTTTGTTGATATGGTTAAGCAGAAATAATGGCTATCTATTATATAATTGAAATTGTCGCCGGAGCTACCGTCGATAGTCTTGTTTGTAAGTGCTCCCTGGAAGTCACTTAGGGTTTGCTTAAACGAAAACCCTCCCAGTCCGACAGGCGGCTTGATTGGGGCAGCTAAATCAAATTCTAATATACTTTCGCTTTCAGGTTTCTTCCAGCTTTTCATTTATTCAGGTTCTTCGCGATTCGAATAATCGCTCTTTTAAATAAGCATTCCGTCACATGATGGTAAAATTTCGTTAGTTATCCCCTAGTTGAATATGTTCTAATCTTCTAATGCCTTTGTAACAATAATAGAGGGGGATAATACCTAAGATGCCAAATGAGCAATCGATCAGAATCCAATAAAATGGGATTTCACGGATTGTTCCTGCAATTAAGGCCAATGGGATGATCAATAAGCAAGCTATCATCCCAAATTGAATAACCCAAATATTCTTCACCGGATTAATATAAGGACCGATAAAGGCAATGGCTATTATAATATGGGCAAATGCAAGCCAATCGGTACCGTAACTTATAAATGGGTATTTATCATTCGTTGCTTTTACACCTGAATAAACTTGATCGACCCACTCCCTCAAAAACCCGGGTACGTGCGATAAGTTTCGAACAACAATTTCTAACTGAGCCTCAATGGCAAAGGCAGTTACACCACTCAACACAAGGCTGATAATAAAAAAGGCAATCCAAAATTTAATTCTCTTTTTTAATTTGACTTCTGATTGTGTTTTCACTGCCTCACCTATATAAGTTGTACTTGGAAATTTTACTCATAAAAAGAGCCGGTTTTTTCAATCTTATTTCCTGTAGCTCTGCCAGGATAAAAAGTTGTATATGATACAGCTACGAAGGCAATAACGGATGCTAATATTAATGACTTTTACATTCCCTGTATCATAAATCCTAAGCATAGAATACTTCAAAAGTACTTTTTGAATTTTGCATTCGTCACATTTATAATACCATTGGGGTGCCTGTAAGAAACTCCTTGCTCTGTTACGGTTTCTTTAATATTATCCCATTTTGTCAAATCGGTGGTACCATAGGTAAAACACAAAAAAATATATTTTTGCTTACTTTCAAATGGTTCGGTAGAATGAATAAAATCACTTCCAAATATAATAGCATTACCTTTTTTATATCTGTATTTGCTCTCTTTTTGAAAGACGTTTTTATATAATAAATGACCAAATTCAGCTGTTTCATCAATTTGAACAGGGGTCATCATTGTGAAAGCGTTATTGCCGCATTCTTTTGTATAATCTTCATGATAATAGGTAGACGTCACATACGATCTGGCTACAAAGAATCCTGAATACATCATCAAAGGAAAATCCAAATGGGCAATCTTTCGGGTTTTATTTTCAATCTGTAATTCCCGGAAACACAAATCAAAGAACTCGAAAGATTCTTTTGAAGCGGCACTTATCCAGGCAATGTCACCGTTCCAATTCGGTATTTGTACAAACATCGGCAAAGATAGCTCGCTCAGGTGTATACTTTTTTTGGTTGGGTCAAACAAACTGGTATGATTTAATTGTTCCAAGATGGCGCTAACCAGATTATAAACTTTATCAAATTCAATATTAAATTCGAATACGTTGTTTGCTTTTAAATCTTGATTCAATATTAAATCCGGCATGTTTCTTCAGATTTCCTTGAAACCCATTTAATAATACTGCTAGCGTTTTGAATAAACGCCCGTATTAAGGGGTTTATTTTTCTGTCAGAATTAGTTTATTAATAGCCAATTGCAGCTCCATCGGGACTGGACGAATCTGCAGCTCCGATATAAATTTTATTTTCCTGGTCGCATGAAATTCCCATTAGTTGTCCTAAGTTCTTACGGCTTACCAAAGAGTGCCCCATCAATATTAGTGCTTCTCGGGTATCCGGGGACATTAGATCTTCCTCATAAACTAACTTATCCGGCAACCATTGATGATGAATTTTCATGACCTCAATTGCTTTATCAATTTGCATGTTGTATTCTAACACATTCAATATGGTTTGAAATACCGTATTAATAATTGTTCTTCCTCCGGGACTTCCAATAATCAGGTAAGGTTTACCATCCTTTGCCACAATTGTAGGCGTCATACTTGAAAGCATACGTTTTTCGGGTTGAATTATGTTTGGATTCGTACCGATTAACCCGCCATTGTTAGTATGTCCGGGTTGAGGGTTAAAGTCACCCATTTCATTATTGAATATGAAGCCCAGTTTAGGAACACCCAGTTCCGAGCCGTATGATTGTTCTAAAGTATACGTTAATGATACCGCATTTCCATCTTCATCGATTATTGAAAAATGAGTTGTATTCGTGCCATCATAAAGTTGGCCAAATTTTGATGAATCGCTAACAGATGCTTTCGTAAGGTCAATGTTCTTATACCTAACAGCAGCAAATTCTTTAGAGGTTAGTTTGTCAAGCGGTATCTCAATATTAAAATCCGGATCGCCAAGGTGTTCTGCTCTATCAGCAAAAGATCTTCGCATGGTCTCCGCAACAAGGTGCACATAGATGGTGGAATTAAATTCAATTGAATCCAAATTGGCTTGTTCCATTAAATTCAACATTTCGATTAGGACTACACCTCCGGAACTTGGAGGAGGCATGGAGTATACTTCGAAACCTTTATATGTCCCCATTATCGGTCTGCGCTCTATAGCGGTGTACTTCTCCAAATCTTCTGTGGTAATAATCCCACCATTTTCTTTCATAAAAAGCGCAATTTCCTCCGCTACGTATCCTTTATAGAATCCATCTTTACCATTGTCCCTTATTAGCTTTAGCGTATTGGCCAATTCTTGTTGTACCCAGATATCACCATGCCTGGTTAATTCTCCGTCACCATTTTTAAAGTAATTTTTCAAAAATTCGGAATCAGAATGTTGTTCTATTTTTTTAGCATGTTCAGCTAAGGTCCAGGAAAGAATTATTCCATTTTCGGCTAAGTCAACAGCAGGCTGAACTAAGTCCTTCCACGGCATCGATCCATATTTCTTATGGGCTAAATACAAACCGGCAACAGTACCTGGAACGCCTGCAGATTTTAATCCGGTATGATTACTACCTTTAATTAAGGAACCTTCCTGGTCTAAAAACATATCTGGGCTGGCAAGTAAAGGAGCCTTTTCTCTGAAGTCAACAGTAGTTACCTCACCACCGGAATCCATGAAAACTAAAAAACCGCCTCCGCCAATATTTCCCGCTTGAGGATATGTGACGGCAAGCGCAAAGGCTGTAGCTACAGTGGCATCAATTGCGTTACCTCCTTTTTTCAATATGTCAATGCCTACTTGTGAGGCGACGCTATTATCTGAGACAACCATACCGTGTTGAGCGTATGTTTGCGCTTTACATTGATGGCCAATAAATAAACATATTATAATGAATGCTGCGAAGAGGATATCTTTGATCATAGCAGTTATTTCTAACGGCCAGCCTGTATGCGTGCTCAGTTTGCCTCCGTTGGAGCGGTTCTTCAATAACACCGACTGAATATTAATAATGTAATAACGACAAATTAGTTAAAAATTTTGGGAGGTCGAATAGCCAAATGTGGTATCACTCACTCGTTTGTTCTTGATCATTTTCAAAAAAAGTTGCCCGAAATGATTCTGGATGACACTTAAACTTATTGAATAATTAATCAAAAACGGTTAACCTTAATTGGGCATGGTCAAATTACTAAATATGTTTGGAGTGTGGAAAACCGAAACATAGAAACACTTACTCGTTTAGTCTTGACGAGAATAAAAAAAACTCCGAAATTTTCTGAGTGGTGG
>JACZTA010000183.1 GCA_022573915.1 Bacteroidota bacterium
GCCACAAAAGCACTAAATCACAAAAGAACAGAAAATATAAATAATTAAATATCAATCATTTGTGAAATTTTGTGTTTTCGTGTTTTTGTGGCATGATCTATTCTTACACTTTTCGGAGTGGACTCAAGGTTCAAAGGACGGCAAACCCTTAAATCAAACCTCACTAATCGAGCGTCCTACATCCTCTATCAAGCGAAGCGCCCCCCTTCTCTCAAGTGCAGCGGCGCTATAAAAAAGATTAGGATTCATCAACTCTCCTGCGCGCGCTTTTCGAACTCCTCCTTTGAACGTTTGTCCAGTTCCTCAGAAGAAACATCCTCAATATGTGTAGCGATCCACCATAGGTTACCGAAAGGATCCTTTACAGCTGCAATGCGATCTCCATAAAACTGATCTTTAGGTTCTTCCATGGAAGTGCCACCTGCTTCCAGAGCTTGTTTGTACGTAGCATTAACGTCTTCAGTGTATACATATATCAAGCTCTTCGAAAGTTCGAATTCCGGTGAAGGCTGGCCCATCATGATAATAGAATCACCAATCTTCACTTCTGCATGCATGATCGTTCCATCCGGAGTGGCTATCTTTTCAACCACTTCTGCATTAAACGCTGCTCCTAAAAAGTCAATTAATCCTTGAACATCCGCTAATAAAATATAAGGTGTAACACTATGGTATTGTGAGGGCTGATAATTTACTGACATGACTATTTTATTATTTGGTTATTTAATTATTCAAGAATTGATTTCCATAAATCTACAATCAAATCAAAACTCCAATATCTAATATCGTCTATCTTCTATCAAGCGAAGCGTCACCTACGCAATCTCCCGGTGTCCAACCCACACAAATCTCTTCACAATAAACTCGGGATTCGTAAAAGAGGCATTCCCCGCCGGGTTACCACCGGTTACATGGAAATCTGAAAAAGCCGCGTTCTGATTTACCCATATCGGGCCAACGAGGTTGAAAGAAACAGGAGTATATGCCAGGGCCATCTCTTCACCGATCTTCTGCTTAACTCCCTTATCCGTCGTGTAAGCCGCACATGAGATCGCACCATGCTTCTGCGCCATCTCCTTGGCGATGGCAATCGAATCGTTGGTATCCTTAGTTTTAATGATCATCACGATTGGCCCAAACATCTCCTTCTCGTAAATATCCTTCTTTGAAGCATCCACCTCCAAAATAATTGGGGAACAAACCCGAGCATTGGGGAATTCCTCGTTCTCGACTCCATTGGTGTTGAGGATCACATTTACCCCGAGTTTAGAAGCTTCATTCACCCGCGTCACCGTATTTTCATTCTGGATCGCACCAAGCGTACCGGCTCCCATCTTCGGATGGTTGACAAGTCCGGTTACATTTTCCTTGAGCTTTTGTACAACATCATCATAAGAAACATTCTCACCACCAACTGTTATACCTGATTGCGGAATGAAAAAGTTTTGTGGCGCGGTACACATTTGCCCGGAATAAAGTGACACAGAGAAAGCCAGATTTTGAAATGCCGCATCCAGATCATCCATAGAATCTAGTATTACCGAATTAACACCGGTCTTCTCGGTGAAGACCACCTTATCTTTCAGCGTTTCGAGATAATCACCAAACTCCTGGTTTCCGGTATAATCGATGAGCTTCACATCTGCATGCTCTGCCAATTCTTTTGCCAGAGGTTTATCAGCAGTATCGACGGCTAACTGTATAGTATTTGGATCCTGTCCATTTGCTTTGAAAGTCTTCTGTATTTCAGCAACCACAATAGCAATAGGTAAGATCACTTTTGGATGAGGTTTTACGATTACTGAGTTACCCGTTACCAGATCAGCAAATATTCCGGGAACCGAGTTCCATATTGGAAAAGTAGAACAACCGATCACCAATCCAATCCCCCTCGGAATAGCATACCATGACTTTTGAAGTGTAACAGAAATCTTACCCATTGGTTTTTCCCAGGTCACATTTTTCGGAAACCGAGTTAATTCGTCATAGCCCATTGAAATCGCTTCCAACGCTCTGTCGTTTGCATGGGGTCCTGAGGCTTGAAAAGACATCATGAAGGATTGACCCGTGGTATGCATGGTTGCATAACCAATCTCGAAAAATCTTTCCTTTATATTCTCCAATGATTCTACTAAAATTCCAACACGCTCTTCCGCATCAACCTTTCTCCATGCATTATATGCGGCATTGCTATTATCAATCAATGTCTTTATCTCAAAGGAAGGATAAGTGATCCCCAAAGGTTCATTCAGGTATGGTGAGGTTTCGTCCCCTATCTGGCCATTCGAGCCGGCGCTTTCTAATTCGTCATAGTGCTTGCCTAATAACGTTTTATAAGCTTCCATACCATTAGCTCCAGCATCCTCTCCATAAGCCTTAGGGTGTTCAGGGTATTGTGCGTAAAACGTCCTTGCGTGAATGGCTTTAACCGCACCATCCAGTATATCTTTATGTTTTTCAAATAATGACATGATCTTGTGTTTAATCTATTAAAAAAATCTTCTACTATATTAAATTTACTTATGATTTACTTAAAAGTCAATCTTTAGGTTAATACTTCAAATTCTGCCATGACGAGGTTTTTCGTCAGGTCATCCAACGACTCCCTTTTTCTTATCAAGTGCGCTTCATTATCATGAACTGCGACCTCTGCCGGCCTGAATCTGGAGTTATAATTTGAGGACATGCTAAATCCATAAGCTCCCGCATTATGAAAGACCAAAACATCCCCTTCCTTGATCTCACCGATCTTCCTGTCCCAGGCAAATGTATCCGATTCACAGATATAACCAACGACAGTATATATCCTGGGAGTTCCTTTAGGATTGGATACATTAACAATATGGTGATATGCATCATAAAACATGGGTCTGATCAAATGATTGAATCCGGAATCCACCCCCGCAAACACTGTAGCTGTGGTTTGCTTTACTACGTTGACACTGCTCAGGAAATAACCTGCTTCACTAACCAGAAATTTACCCGGTTCAAACCATAATTCAAGTTCTTTTCCATACTCTTTACAAAACTCTGAAAACCGTTTGGATAACCGCTGTCCCAGTTCTTGTAAATCCGTTGTTACATCATCTTCCTTATAACCAACCTTAAAACCGCTTCCAAAGTCCAGGTATTCCAGTCCCTTAAACATAGCGGCCGTTTCAAATAGTATTTCTGCTGCTCTCAGGAAAACTTCAATATCCAGGATGTCGGAACCCGTGTGCATGTGAAGGCCGATAACCTTCATATTATTAGTTTGAATTACCCTTTCAACATGCCGCATTTGATGAATGGAGATTCCAAATTTTGAATCTATATGGCCTGTCGAAATATGTGAATGTTCACCTGCCATGATGTGCGGATTGATCCTTATGCAAACAGGCACAGAATCGGCATATTCGTGGCCAAACTGTTCTAATATCGAAATGTTATCAATATTGATATGAACTCCCAAATCAACTACTTCTTTGATCTCACTCATTGAGACACTATTGGGAGTATATATGATGTCTTTAGGATCAAAACCAACTTGTAATCCAAGCTGTACTTCTCCGATGGAGACGGTGTCTAATCCGGTACCCAAGTCCTTAAAATATTTTAGAATATTGAGGTTTGTCAATGCTTTGCAAGCATACTTAAAGGAGACTTTTGTACCCTGAAAGGCTCTTTCGAGCTTTTCATACTGGTTTTTCATTTTCTCTAAATCATAAACATATAGAGGTGTCCCGAATTGAGCAGCCAGATCTACCGCTTTTACACCTCCTATTTTATACACTCCATCTACGAGTTCCATATCCTGAATTTTTAAAAGAGCACAAAGGTACGGATAAGATCAAGGAATAAGAATCTTAGGAAGGTGTTCGGATGGTTAGCCCGTCTAGTAATTGATCATTGACAGAAGAATCATTATTGACGAACTTCGTAATGGGGAGGAGGATTGGTGGCCCCCGCAGTTTCGCAGCCTACATGCACTACCACACATCTATGCGTGTATACATTCTACCTACACGTGCCATGTACACACACCTTACTTTACACCATGCATGAGTTTGTTCAGTGGCTTGCTCAAAAGAGCCAAAAGCACTGCTATGCCTAACAAGATGAACCCGAGGTTAGAGAACACACTGGTATACTTTTCCAGTCCTTCGGCTAATGTTAATGTTATACCATCTTCAGTATGCCCTGCGGTAAGCGTGGCGATTTTTCCTCCCGCAAAATTAGCCATAGCAAAACTGAGAAACCAAGCACCCATCGCAAAACCGGCAATCGCTTTAGGTGCCAGCTTCGTGACCATTGAAAGACCTATGGGTGACAAGAAAAGTTCACCCGAGGTGTGGAACATGTAGAGAAATACTAAGATTAATAATGGCACCTGGTAGGCTTCGTTGACAAACTGAAGTCCAATCATAGTGACCAAAAAGCCTATACCTAATTGGAAAATACCTAATGCAAATTTCATAGGAATGCTTGGATTCCTGCCTATCTTGGAAAGCCGTATCCACATCACTGAGAATATCGACCCAAAAATGACAATAAATAATGGGTTGAACATCTGTGTCATTGAAGCAGGCATCTCCCAACCCATTATTATACGGTCCACATTACGGTCCGCAAAGAGTGTAAGTGAAGTTCCTGCCTGTTCAAAACAAGCCCAGAATACGATATTAATTAC
Source organism: Bacteroidota bacterium (assembly GCA_022573915.1). Lineage (GTDB taxonomy): Bacteria > Bacteroidota > Bacteroidia > Chitinophagales > JACZTA01 > JACZTA01. Next base: position 4,670 of record JACZTA010000183.1, read on the forward strand.
CATGAATATTACGAGTGCAATCATGCGATTCTGCCAAACAGAATTACCTGCTCCTTCTTTCTGGTCGGCTGTGATACCCGCTCTGACAAGCATAATAGCAATGAACACGAATAAGCCAAGAAGGAGCCATTCAAGTACCTCATTTTGTTGGATGAGGACATAGCAAGCGGGAATAAGAAAAAAGGTTCCAATAATCACTACAGTAACCTTATTAAGACCTAAAAAAGCCGGTTTTCGACCTTCTTCAGTGATATTCAGTCCTTCGGCTGCCGAATAACGTTGCCTGCCTAAATAGAAAATTGACCCACCCAGCAGCATACCTCCACCTGCAAGTGCAAAGCCATACTGGAAGCCATATGTTTCTCCAATATATGCGACCACAGTTGTGGCAAGAAATGCCCCGATGTTAATACCAATATAGAATATTGTAAATCCAGCATCGCGCTGTGCCGGATCGTCTTTGTATAGTTTGCCAACTATGGTGGATATATTTGCTTTGAAGTAACCATTCCCGATGATCAAAACGCCCATGCCAACCATGAGCATCTGTTCGCCACCACCTAAAATAAGGAATTCTCCAATTGACATCATTACTGCACCTACAATTACTGCTAACCTGTATCCCAGGAATTTATCAGCTAGTCTTCCACCTAATATCGGGGCAGCATATACAAGCCCAGTATAAGCTCCATAAATTAATGCAGCATCCGCATCTCCGTTTAATAAGGATTTTGTAAGATAAAGTATAAGCAGAACACGCATTCCGTAGTAACAGAATCGCTCCCACATCTCAGAGAAAAATAGAACGTACAATCCATCCGGCTGACCTTTTTTTACTATGTCGCTCATGTAAAAAGGGGTTTAGTTGTGCACAAATATATCAATGAATCTCTAAAATCCGCATACAGTAGTGATAAATAAGACATTAAAGATTCTCTAATATAAAATCCGTGATTTTTGTAAATAAATGTAAACGGGTATTCCCGCCAGATATTCCATGATTCTTGTCCGGATAGAAGCCTTGCTCAAACTGTTTATTCGCTGCCACCAAGGCAATAACCATCTCGGTTGAGTTTTGAAAATGAACATTATCATCAGCCATCCCGTGAATTAACAAGAAGTTTCCCTTCAACATGTCAACAAAATTGATCGGGGAATTATCATCATAGCCGTTCGGGTTTTCCTGGGGTGTTCTCATAAATCGCTCGGTATAAATTGTATCGTAATACCTCCAGTTCGATACGGGAGCTACAGAAATAGCCGTACTGAACACATCAGCACCCTTCGTTATACAAAGCGCAGCCATGTATCCCCCATAGCTCCAACCAAATATTCCGATCCGGGATGCATCAATATATTTTAAAGAGCCTAAATATTTCGCCGCTTCTATCTGATCAATGGTCTCATATTTGCCCAGTTCGAGATAGGTCATCTTTTTAAACTCTTCTCCTCTCGCCCCGGTACCTCTGTTATCAACCGACACAACTATATACCCAAGATCCAATAAGTACTGGAACCAAAAGTAATAGGTCCCTCCCCAGGAATCTCTCACGGTCTGGCTTCCGGGTCCACCATAAACATACATGAGCACCGGATATTCTTTTGAAGAATCAAAATCAGCCGGTTTCATCATCCAACCATTAAGCTTGTCTTTATTAGATGTCTTGAATTGAAAAAACTCTTTCTTGCCGAATGAATATCCTTCCATTTTTTCTTTTAATGTAGAATTATCTTCCATCACTCTGATTAATGTTCCATCAGAACTATGCAAAGTAATTAACGACGGCGTGTTGGCATCGGAGTGATAATTGATAAACCGGCTGAAAGTTTTATTGAATACCGCGCGGTTAGATCCATCAGAACTCGAGAGCTCTTTCTTACCCTTCCCATTCAAGCCAATGCTATATACTTGCCTATCCATAGGAGAATCATCCGTCGATTGAAAATATATGATGCTATTCACCTCATCCAAACCATAAAAAGACATCACCTCCCATTTCCCTTTGGTGATCTGACAGATAGGATCCCCATTCATTTTGTATAAATACAAATGATTGTAACCATCCGATTCACTCGACCAGATAAAACGCTTGTTATCCTCCAAAAATGTCAGGTCATCCGTTATATCTATATAGTATTTGTTCTCATCCGTCAGTACTACTTTCGACTTGCCCGTTGTTGCATTGGTCATCAACAATTCAAGTTTATTCTGATGCCGGTTCATCCGGTAGATGCAGAGGGTATTGGGATCATTAGTCCACTTGATCCTGGGAATGTACTGATCCGTTTCGGTACCGATATCCATTTCCGTTGTAGTGCCGGTATTCAGATCATACACATGAATTGTCAGGAGGGCATTGTCTTCCCCGGCCTTAGGATATTTGAATGTATTGTTCACCGGATACAAGCTTCCGAAAATCGACATAGTAAATTCCACCACGTCACTTTCATCAAATCTATAATAGGCTATCTTTTTTCCGTCCGGCGACCAGGCATAAGCCTTACTAAAACTGAATTCCTCTTCGTATACCCAATCCGTAGCTCCGTTTATTATTTCATTGAACATTCCATCATCAGTGATTTGGGTTTCCTTACCGGTTTCTAAATCCGTATAATAAATATCGTTTTCACTGACGAATGCCACCCGGGTTGCATCATCTGTGAGAGATGCCAGACGCTGTTCTTCACGCGTTGAGACATCGCTGACCTTTTTGGTTTCACTATTCCAGATATAATAATTTGCTGTAGTAGATCGCCGGTATATACGCTTAACATTGGTTGAAAATAGTATACTCTTCTCGTCACTACTAAAAGTATAACTACTAAACCGGACCGGTGAAGTAGAATCGGGTGGGATCAACCAGGAACCTTTAAATATTGTATCCTTAACATCACCTGTTTCAAGATCATATTTTAAAATGTCTCTTAAACCATCGCTGGATTTTGTGCTCGCATAATGTGTTCCATCATTCAAAAAATTCAGTCCCCTGATCGATTTCGCCCCAAACTGATACCGGCCCCATACATCCTCAATACTGATCTTCGCTGAATCCTGTGCAAAACTTAAATTATTGCTAAAAATGAAAACCAGGGATATAGATATAATCCGTATCAGCGTTAGCTTCCTTGAACAAATTCCATTCATAAAACAGGTTTTTTAAAATCAACAGGGTAGCAAATGTATCCAATTTTCCCAATATCGAGATTACCTTCAGCATTATTGAATATTTATTGTTAAATTTAACTATTCATGGTTTCTTTTTTATTCAGAAAAGCTGATCATATGGCCGTTCGGTCAGTATTATGCTCTATATTATTTTTGTTCGCGTTTTCGCCTATTTCGCTTGCGAATAATGGAGAAAAATACCAAAATAGTGCGCTGAAATTTGTCGAAAATAAGGCTCAGTGGGATGAATCTGTCCTATACAGGGCATAATTGAATTTTGGCAGTATTGA
>JACZTA010000008.1:0-9926 GCA_022573915.1 Bacteroidota bacterium
GATGAAGCACTCGATTCATTAAGAGAAAGGTATGATTCTCTTATGAAGTTTCTTGATACTTAGGACGTCCGAGTCTTTCAGATCTTTATTGGTAAATTTGCGCTGCAAACACCTCCTTCATGTTGGCAAAATCACTTCTGTTCATATCGATCTTTGCAGCATTTTACTACTCTTTACCTGTTCAAGCCCGGTGCATTATTCTTAATGATTCGAATTTATATTTAGAAACCGACACTTCATCCGGGGCAGACTCCGGTTTTATTATTGTCGGGAAGATCATACTTGAGGGTAATGAGAAAACCAAGGACTTCATCATTTACAGGGAGTTGGATTTCAAGCCGGGAGACACTCTGTTATTGTCGGAGATGATGGCAGTGTTTGAGAAAAATGAGAAACAAATACTCACTACAGCACTTTTTAATGAGGTTGAAATAAATCTCTCAGCATGGGATGGTAATGATGCTGATGTGACCATTAAAGTGAAAGAGCGATGGTACACATTTCCAATACCTATATTTGAAATTGCTGATAGAAACTTCAATGTTTGGTGGGTCGAAAAAAACAGGGACCTTGAGCGCATCGACTACGGTATCCGCTTTTATCAGCTTAATGTTCGCGGACGTAACGAGCAGTTGAAAATAGTAGCCAATGGAGGGTTTACCGAGAAACTGGAATTGTTTTATTCTGTTCCTTATTTGAATTCAGCAATGAACAAGGGAGCGCAAATTGCCGTTTCGTATTCGCGAAACAGGGAAATAGCAGTCAACACCGGTGCCGACACACTCCAGTTTTATGAAGATAAAAATTTTATAAGAGAACGCTTTTTTGCCGGTTTGGGCTTATCCCATAGAGAAGGTATTCATAATTATCATTTCCTGGATATATACTTTCATAGTAACAAGATCGGCAAGGTGGTAACCGATTTTAACAGCAATTACTTTTTAAACGGAGCACTAACTCAAGAGTATTTCACTATCAATTACTTTTATATACGGGATTATAGAGACGTCCTGGCATATCCACTTGAAGGTAGTTTGTTCGTGATAGATATTATGAAGACAGGAGTAGGACTTTTTAATGATCTTAATATTTACACTTTTGAAAGTCAATACTCGAAGTACCTGAATTTTAACGATAGATTTTTTCTGGCTTCCCGGTTAAAAGGGAAGGTGTCCTTTCCAAAAGAACAACCTTATTTCAATCAGCGGGGATTTGGGTATCTGCAGGATTTGGTTCGAGGTTATGAATATTATGTAATAGACGGCCAAAAATATATCCTTATAAAATCCTCAGGCAGAATGCGGCTTTTGTCATACAAGATCAAGAGTAATAAATTTGAAAAACTGAAAAAGTTCAAGGAAATTCCTATCGATATCTATTTCAAATTGTTCTTTGACGCCGGATATGTAGAAGATAAATTTTTATACCTTTATAACGATGTGGGTAACACACTGCCTAACACCTTTCTCTATGGATATGGAGCAGGTGTCGATCTTGTTACCTATTACGATCTTGTTTTTCGTTTAGAATACTCATTAAACGGGTTGAACGAAAGGGGATTCTTTATACATTTCAAAGCTGATCTCGAATGAAAATAGCAGTCTACGGCAAAACGCTTAAAGAGGATGATATAACCTACATCCAGCAACTTTTTGATATTCTGGCTGAAAAGAAATTTGAAGTTGTTGTATATGACGACTATTTCAAGTTGCTGCGCAAGAGCATCAAATTTAGTCAGGAGGTGAAGGCTTTCAAGAATTATGATGACGTGCACAATGATACAGACTATCTCTTTAGTTTGGGTGGAGACGGTACCATCCTTGATGCATTAAGCATAGTGCGCGATTCCAACATTCCAATTATGGGTATCAATATTGGAAGGTTGGGATTCCTTGCGTCGATTGGGAAAGAGGATATTAAAAAAGCTGTGGAGCATGTTGAAAAAGGAACCTACGTTCTTGACAAAAGATCATTGCTTCGTTTGGAATCGAACAAACCATTGTTTGGAGATGTGAACTATGCATTGAATGATTTCACCATTCACAAGAAGGATACCTCATCTATGATAACCATACATACTTACATTAATGGTGATTATCTGAACACTTATTGGGCCGATGGAATTATTGTTTCCACGCCCACAGGATCCTCAGGCTATTCATTAAGTTGTGGCGGCCCCATCATATTTCCTAATTCCAATAATTTCGTAATTACCCCCGTCGCGCCGCATAATCTAAATATTCGCCCAATTGTTGTATCAAATGAATCAGTAATTTCGTTTACTATTGAGGGTAGAAACGAAAATTTTCTTTGCACGCTCGATTCTCGCTTTGAAACCATAGATTCTACCTTCCAGCTTGCCGTTCGAAAAGAGGAGTTTGAAGTGAGTCTGATACGCTTGGACGACGAGAATTTTCTCACCACACTGAGAAATAAGATGATGTGGGGATTTGATAAAAGAAACTAAATGTGAATGTGGCGTATATGAATAATTCTTCCTATTTTTGTTAAAGAATTGTTCTGAGATTAAAAATTAAGAAACCATGCTGAGAAAGTTGATGATTGTTGCGGTGATTGCTTTAATACTTCCCAGGTTTTCAAATGCTCAAAAACTGGCAAGTAGCGGCAGAGAGTTTGGAATTACCTTAGGAGCAACCAGCTTTTACGGTGATCTCGGCGGCGCTAATAAAATCGGACGGCCCTTGTTCTGGGATCTGGAACTTTCCATGACTAAACCCGTGGTTGGGGCGATGTACAGGGTTAATATGACTAAATATGTTGGCTTACGGGCAGATCTGGCTTGGGCGATGCTGTCAGGCGACGATAAATTAATACAACCACGATGTACTTATTGTGATGAATGGTACAGGAAATATCGAAACCTGCATTTTCGTACAAGCATTATTGAGTTATCCGGACGAGTCGAGGTGAACCTGATGCGCTACCAGATTGGAGACCGGTTCCGTGATAATTTTACACCTTATCTTTTTGCTGGAGTGGGACTTTTTTGGTTCGATCCTAAGGCCCGAAACAGGACAGGAAATTATTGGGTTAGATTAAGGCCGTTGGGAACGGAGGGCCAGGGACTTCCGCAATATCCTGATCGTAAAAAGTATTCTCCGGTACAAATCTGTCTGCCCACAGGTGTGGGATTTAAGTTTAATGTAAATAGTAGATGGACAATAGGCTTTGAGTATGGACATAGATTTACATTTACCGACTATATTGATGATGTAAGTAAAACCTATGTCGACCCTGATATTTTTCGGGCAAGTTTAAGCCCGGGCCAGGCTGCAACAACAATTGATTTTGCCAACAGGTCAGATATTATAAATGCCCTGGATCCGCTTAATGATACATCTTATATAACTGCGAAAAATCAACAACGGGGTGATCCCACCGATTTTGATTCATATGCATTCTCAGGCGTAGTGACAATCACTTATACCCTTAAGACCGGTAAGATAATCTGTCCCACATTCAGCCGCTAAATTTCAATAATATAGAATAGACCTCTCCTTACGATCAGTAAACAGCAACCATTAGAAAGTCATTATTTTTTGGCTCGAGAGGGTTTCTATATGCAAATTTTTAAAACTGTTTCGATATCCATTGGGTTATGCTTATGCGTATTAAGCGTGAGTGCCCAAAAATATGAGGTCGGTGCCTGGGGAGGAGTTGCGCATTATTATGGCGACCTGAATAATAATTATAGCTATCTGGCACTGGGTATCGCTTCCGGTGTATTGTTTAAATTTAACTGGGACCCAAACTATCTGTCTTTCAGAACAGGGCTTTCATACGGCAGTCTTCAGTTTCAAGATTCATATTCTGATGTTCCATGGCAGATAAACAGGAATCTGAGCTTTTCTACAGAGGTCTATGAGATATCTCAGGTTGCCGAGTTTAATTTCTTCAAACTAGAGAAAGGAAGCAGAGACAGATTCTTTTCTCCTTTTATATTTGCCGGGGTAGGTGTCTTTTACCACAACCCGAAAGTAAGCTATAATGGCCAGGTAATACGGCTGAAACCACTTGGTACAGAAGCGCAGAACAGTCCAAATACCAGCGCTCCCGCGAAATATTTGCTCTTTCAGGCTTGTTTGCCGGTAGGCGGAGGAGTGAAGTTTGCGCTCAACAGGTACTGGATGATCCAGGTGGAGGTAGGATACCGGTTGACAACCACAGATTATCTTGATGATATTAGCACGATCTATCCCGACACGAACCTGATTCTTAAATACAATGTTGTTGATCAAGCCATTGCCGCCGACCTCTCCAATATGTCTCTGGCCAATGTTGAAGTTACCGGCAGACAGCGAGGTGACTCCAGCAATAAGGATAAATATGCTATGGTTGGAATAGCACTCACTTACACATTTAAGGGAATCTCCTGCCCTTCCAGATTCGGTGGTCGTTAATACCATGAAGATTTAGTTAATTTTACAGCCGGATTGCTATTTACTATCTATTTATTTTGAAATTTGTCGTTGCAAATGAGCTTGTTAGGCAAGATTGACCTTGAAAACCTTCCTTCGCATATTGCTATAATCATGGATGGCAACGGCAGATGGGCGAAGAAGCACAGGAAATCGAGGATCTTTGGACATACACATGGAATTGACTCCGTCAGAAATGCTGTGGAAGCATGTGCTGAACTCGGTGTGAGCTACCTAACCCTGTATGCGTTTTCAACTGAGAATTGGGATCGCCCTCGTGTGGAGATCACGGCTTTGATGAAGCTATTGGTGAAGGCAATCAGAAATGAAGCTAAGCAACTGAATGATAATAATGTAAAGCTCACGGCAATAGGGGACCTGAATGCACTTCCAAAAAGTTGTCTTAAAGAATTGAATGAAGCAATAGAATTGACCAAGCAGAACACACGCTTAACACTGGTTTTAGCGTTAAGTTACAGTTCACGATGGGAAATAGCCATGGCTGTAAGAAAAATAGTGAAGGATGTGATTGATGAAAAGATCCATTTTGATCAGATTAATGAGGATGTCCTTCAGGATTATTTGGCGACCAGGGATATTCCTGATCCGGAGTTATTGATCAGGACAAGCGGCGAGACAAGGATCAGTAATTTCTTACTTTGGCAAATTGCCTATACAGAATTATATTTTACACCAACGCTCTGGCCCGATTTTGATAAAGAAGAATTATATAAGGCAATACTTGATTTTCAAACCAGAGAACGTAGATTTGGGAAGATAAGTGAGCAAATAAAAGCGAAATAATGCCAGATAGATTATTCCGATATACAGTATTAACCTTTGGTTGCCTGACCTTACTCTTAACCCGGAGCAATGTAGCGGCGCAGTCTCCCGATACCAGCTTCCTTCCAATCATCAATTATTCCGTTTCAATCGATTATGAAATTGGTGGAATAACAGTTAGCGGAACGGAGTATGTAGACAAGAGCCGTGTGCTGGCCAGATCGGGATTGGTCGTTGGACAAGAAATAACCCTACCGGGTGATGACATTGCCGAAGCCATAAAAAAACTCTGGCGATCCGATCTGTTTTCTGAAATTGAATTTACTATCACAAACCTTATCGGGACCAGAATATTTCTGAATATTCATTTAAAAGAACGGCCACGACTTTCTTTTTTCAAATTTAGGGGAATATCAAAAGGGGATGCTGATGAGTTGAAAGATCGAATTGGAATTAGAAAAGGCGATCCGATTACTAAGAACTTGAAGATCAGTACGGTGAATATCGTTACACGGTATTATAAGAACAAAGGATTCTTAAATGTAACGGTGAATCTTTTTGAAAAAATAGATACCTCACAGCAGAACTACATGGCCCTGATCATCGATATTAAAAAAGGTAACAAGGTTAAAATTTATTCTATCGACTTCACCGGGAATCATCACGTTAAATCGAGTAAGCTTAGGTCGTTGATGAAAGATACTAAAGAACAAGCGCGGTTAAATATTTTCAGTAACAAAACTTCCAAGTCCGGCACCGGGGACACGACGAAAACACAATATATCTATTGGAATAATCTTTCTTTTAAAGGTTTGCTAAAAGGTATGTATGATTACGGTTCGGAAAATTTTAAGATCGGTATTTTCAATTCGTCTAAATTTTTAAAAAAGGACTTTAAAGACGACAAGGCAAAGATCATTGCATATTATAATACGAAAGGGTTCAGAGATGCTAAGATCATGGGCGATACTATTTATAGCTACGACAAAACCCATTTGAGTATTGTCGTTCATATAGATGAAGGCGGACGTTATTACTTCCGGAACATCGATTGGAGTGGTAATGCTAAATATAGTACGGATACACTTAACCAGATTCTAAATATTAAGCGTGGGGAAATATTTGATCAGGGATTGTTGGAGACACAATTATATTCCAACCCGCTGGGAAACGATATCACATCACTCTATATGGATGATGGCTATCTCTTCTTTCAACTCACCCCTGTTGAAGTGGCGGTGGAAGGTGACTCTATTGATATTCTTATAAAGGTTTACGAAGGCCCGCAGGCAATAATTGGAAAGGTCACTATTGTTGGTAATACCAAAACCAAGGAACATGTCATCCGGAGAGAGCTCCGTACCCTGCCTGGTAATGTGTTTTCGCGTGCCGATATAATAAGGTCACAACGGGAAATAGCCAACCTGGGTTTTTTCAATCCGGAGACGTTGGGCGTCATCCCAACGCCTCATCCTGAAGATGGAACAGTGGATATTGAATATTCAGTCGAAGAAAGGCCTTCTGACCAGATCGAGTTAAGCGCAGGTTACGGGGCTAATAGGCTGGTAGGAACGCTTGGGGTGTCATTCAACAACTTCTCCATGGGAAGTGTGTTTGATAAAGATGCCTGGTCTCCGATGCCATCGGGGGATGGGCAGCGTTTTTCCGTGAGAGCTCAATCGCAGGGTGAGTTTTACCAGGCATTGACTGCCTCATTTACCGAACCATGGCTCGGAGGTAAGAAACCAAATTCGTTTAGTGTTGCGGCCTATACTTCTAAAAGGGCTAATGGATTTTATAATAGTGACCGGAAGTTTGAGGAAACAGAATCTATCGTAACCACTGGTGGTACAATTGGGTTAGGAACAAGGCTGAAGTGGCCGGATGATTATTTTATACTGCAATCAGTTATCGAACTTCAACGCTTTGATTTGGATAACTTCAGCGCTTTTCTTTTCAAGAATGGAATTGCGAACAACATCAACATTACAGAAATACTGTCACGAAACTCCGTTGATCAACCAATCTATCCGAGGAAGGGATCCAAATTTGCGCTTACAATGAAATTGACCCTCCCTTACTCACTCATTTCAAAAAGACGCTTCTTCACTCAGCAGGATTGGGACGGCCTGGACTCAGAGGAGAAGTATAAATTTCTTGAGTACCATAAATGGAAGTTTGACGCCGAGTGGTATACTTCCATCATAGGCAATCTTGTACTGAAGGCAAGGGCTAGTATGGGTTTTCTGGGCCAGTACAATACTAAGTTGGGTTATTCTCCATTCGAAAGATTTAAATTGGGGGGAGACGGGCTGAGTACCTTCTTCTTATATGGTGAGGAGATCATTTCATTACGAGGGTACGAACCGGAAGAAATTAACTTTCGTCAGCAGTTCGAGGGCGCTACAATTTTCAACAAATTTACTTTAGAGTTACGTTACCCATTATCACTGAATCCGGCATCCACCATATATGGACTGGCATTTGTCGAAGGTGGAAACATCTGGTACGATGCAAAAGATTTTGATCCTTTTGAGATCAAACGTTCTGTAGGATTGGGTTTGAGGGTTCATCTTCCTATGTTTGGATTGCTTGGAGTTGATTATGGCATAGGATTTGATAAAGACCTATCATTATTCCAAAGAGGAACTTTCAGCCTGATGCTTGGCTTTGAGCCTTATTAAATCTTAAATCATGAGAACAATTAAACAATTTCCTTTTTTCCTGGCATTGATAGTGCTTTTGATATTTGGTGTGAAACAATCTGCTTTCGCTCAAAGATTCTGTTATGTTGATGTTGATTATATACTTAATAAAATCCCGGAATACGGAGCTGCGCAAGAGACCATTGACCAGCTATCCGCAGAATGGCAAGCCGAAATTGAAAAAAAATATGACGAGATAGAAATGCTCTACAAGGAATATCAGCGAATACAAGTATTGCTCACCGAAGAAATGAGGAGAAAAGAAGAAGAAAAGATCGTGAATGCTGAAAAAGCAGCCAAAGCTTATCAAAAGCAAAAATTTGGGTACGAAGGTGACTTATTCAAGAAAAGGCAGGAATTAGTTAAACCAATTCAGGATAGGGTCTATGAAGCCATTGAAAAATTTGCAAAGGAAAAACGGTATGATATAATTTTTGATAAATCATCCGGCTTAACATTATTATTTACCACTAAAACGTACGATAAAAGTAATGATATCCTGAAGGAATTAAACATACCGGTCTCAAATTGAGCGGATATTATTATTTTATTATACTTTTGCCGACTTAAATTACATTAACCAAAATAAACTTTCGTGAAAAATTTGATTCTTTCAGCAGTTCTGGGCTTCGCCTTGATTTTCTCAACAACCAATTGTTTTTCTCAACAATTAAAAATTGGGCATATTAACTCGGCGAAGTTATTAGAAGTTATGCCGGCGGTAAAGATTGCTGATTCTCAATTGGATAAATATGCTCGGCAACTGGACGATCAGAACACCAGTTTACTCAATGAATACCAATTTAAGGTGGATGATTTTCAAAAAAATAGTGGGACTTGGGAAGACTTTATCAAAGAGGATAAACTGAAAGAGATAGGCGATCTTGAAGCACGTATCCAAAACTTTCAAACATCAGCTCAGGAAAAATTATTGACTAAAAAGGAAGAATTGTATAATCCGATTTTACAGACAGCCGAAAACGCGATCAAGGCTGTTGCTAAGGAACAAGGCTATAACTATGTTTTTGATACGAGTTCAGGGATCGTCCTCTATTTTGAAGCGACCCACGATATCATGAATCTGGTGAAGACGAAACTCGGATTATAATTCGGAAGAAACGAGGTTCGTACCCGAAATCAGTCTCTCTAATAGTCTGCCAATTCTGGTTCTCAGAACTACCTTATTATCTGTGATGTCTATACCCTTATAGTTTTTACTCTCCCTGGTTGCCCTTAATAGATTAAAACTGTCCTGATTTTCACTATAATAGAAGCCTTTCTCCATGAGGTATGCCGCAAGGTATTCTTGCTCTCTTTGTCCCGGAGTGGGAACCAGCACTGCTGTTCGATTCATTACTGCAAGATCCATGATAGAGCTATAACCGGCCCTTGTTACGATCAGATCTGCCGCCAAAATAATTTCATTTAATTCTTCTGTTTCCATATGGGAAGCCAGGTCTACATGCTCGCTATATTTTTCAATATTCATGTTTTCCGGCATTCCCCTAACCACCAGTGATTTTTCAACTGTGTTTTCCAGTTGCGCTAAAATAATCTCTTCAAAAATTGTTCTTTGCGGTTCAGGGCCGGATAGTATAAAGACCTGATTGTATTTTTTTGTTTGCCGCGCATGTCTTGAAAAACGCGAAAGTGGACCGATATAATCTATGATTATGCGTTTATTATTTGCCGCATCACTTATCGGAGGATGCGAAAGCGCTCCTGAGAGATTATTTTCACTTTCTATATCCGGGATCCAGCATTCGTCAAATCTTTTCAGGGTCCGCTTGGTGAATCGATGAAAAAGTGGTGCAAAGATCTTCCAAAATGAAGGCAGCTTTGCATGTAACTGATGAGTCATAAACACAGTGTATACTTTGTTATCTGGATTTTCGGATTGATTCCACCAAAGTCCGTAGCGATTATCCGAGATCACCAGATCAATATTGTTTTCATTGACAATATTCTTTAACTCCCGGTGCTCCTGCGCGATACGCTT
>JACZTA010000008.1:9936-29287 GCA_022573915.1 Bacteroidota bacterium
TCTCCCTACAGCTAATAATCTCATAAATAATACATAAGGCAGAAGCAAGATTATGCTTTTAAACGAAAGTATCTTGAAAAATGTACCATTCCCTTTGGCATATTCTATTTCATAACCCTTGAATTGGATGTGTTTCAGATTCGGAAATTCACCTTTTAAAAACGCCCCCGAACCTTTATCTGCTGCAATTATTACCTCTGCTTCTCGTTCGAGCAATGCTCTTATAATTGGTACCACACGGGTAGCATGGCCAAGTCCCCAATCCAATGGGCAAACCAGTATTTTGAGCTTTGTATTCAAGCTGTAGATGAAATGAAGGATGCAAAGATATTATCTTTCAAAATTTATTGCCTTAGTTACACGTTATATGTAGAACTTCTAAATTTATCGTAATTTTAAATAAGATTGTTCGACAATTAAATAGCGTTGCATGATTTATAGCTCCTTTACAAAGTACCTTAAAACGGGCTTTCTCGTCCTGATTATTCTGGTTGCAGTTCTTTCCAGTAGTTGCGGCCTTTTTAAGAAAGGGGATTGTAACGAATGTCCTAAGTTTGGTAAAAAGAAGACCACCTCTTCTCCGTCTGTCTGATTGCGATTCCCCTGGTAGCATCCTTTTTTGTTATGTAATTATGTTATTTTTGTGCTCACAAAAATAATAAAGGATTGTTATGTTATCAAAAAAGATTGAAAAAGGACTGAACGAACAGATTGGATTGGAAGCGTATTCATCCAGTTATTACATGGCGATCGCCACCTGGTGCGCCGCTAACGGTTATAATGGAATTGCCAAATATTTATACCATCATTCGGATGAGGAGAGAGAGCATATGTTGAAGATATATAGTTATATGAATGAAGCGGGAGCTCAAGCCATCACACCTAAAATCGACAAGCCTCCGGCAGAGCAAAAATCAGTTAGGGCAGGGATACAGGCAGCTTTAAAACACGAAATGAAGGTCACGGCTTCAATCAATAGCCTGGCTGATGTCTCGATGAAAGAAAAGGATTATACAACCTTCAATTTCTTGCAGTGGTTTATCAAAGAACAACTGGAAGAGGAAAACCAATTCCGGAGTATACTCAGCAAAATAGATTTGGTTGGTACAGACAGTAAGGGCTTGTACATGATAGATAAAGAAATGGGGAAAAAAGTAGACAACTCTTAAAGATGCTTCAAAGTTTCGTTGTCACCCTCAGGGAGACGCTGGAGGCAGCGCTCATCGTTGGTATCGTACTGAGTTATCTCGCCAAGATCAAGCAGACTCAATACAATAAACTTATTTTTATCAGTGTAGGGGCGGGGATACTTGCCAGCATCATATTTGCCTTTGTGTTTACACAGCTTGCTAGTGGATTTGAAGGACGCAACGAGGAAATATTTGAGGGTGTCACGATGCTGATCACCGTGGTGTTCCTCACATTCATGATCCTCTGGATGCTGAGGAATAAACAAATCTCCACAGATCTGCAAAACAAAATTGATGTCGCAGTAAAGGGAAGTTATAAGTATGGACTTTTCATACTGGTCTTTATTGCAATTTTCCGTGAAGGGATTGAGACGGTGCTTTACCTTTGGGGTATCGACAGGGTCAATGACGGGATTAATATTATCAGTGCCTTGTCAGGTATTGTAGTCGCGATTGTTTTAGGTTATATCATATTTCGAACATCCCTGCGAGTGAATCTGAAGGTCTTTTTTAACCTTACCAGTACACTTCTTATCTTTTTTGCAGCCGGATTATTGGCGCATGGAGTGCACGAACTTCAGGAGGCTGGTGTCATTCCTATTGTTACCGAGCATGTTTGGGATATCAATCCTCCCGTAGTGGAAGAAGGGGTCTTTCCATTACTTCATGAGAAGGGGTTTATAGGCGGGTTTATGAAGGATCTGTTTGGCTACAACGGTAATCCTTCCCTGATCGAGGTGGTCAGCTATTTCCTGTATTTCATAGTCGCATTCGGACTATGGGCAAATATCAATAGGAAACAAAGAAAGCTAGCTCCTGCTCCTTAAATGGATGCTCATTGCGATTACTCTTTCACTAATCGCTTAGCCGGGAGCTGACTGTCCACCAGTTTCTTTTTTAAATATCCCGCAGTATAAGATTCCTTGTGTTTGGCAACTTCTTCCGGCACACCTTCGCACACGATGTACCCACCTCCATCACCACCTTCCGGTCCCAGGTCGATGATCCAATCGGCTGTTTTAATTACATCCATATTGTGTTCGATCACAATAACCGTATGTCCTTGTTCAATTAACGCGTTGAAAGCACTTAGTAATTTTTGGATATCATGTGCATGCAGGCCGATTGTTGGTTCATCAAAAATGAACAAGGTAGGTTTGGTCTTGGAGTGATCACCCAGGAAAGACGCCAGTTTGATCCTCTGTGCTTCACCTCCGCTAAGTGTAGTTGAAGATTGTCCGGTAAGGAGATAACCCAAACCCACATCTGCCAACGCTTGTAATTTTCTTTTGATCTCTTTCTCACCCTTGAAGAACTCTATTGATTCATCTACAGTCATTTCCAAAACATCACTGATGCTCTTACCTTTATACTGTATATCCAGTGTGGCTTGCTTGAACCGTCTGCCCTTGCACGCTTCACAAAGCAAATGCACATCAGCCATAAACTGCATTTCAACCACTATCTCTCCTTCGCCTTTACATAGGTCGCACCTGCCTCCTTCGATGTTAAATGAAAAATGAGAAGTTTTATAACCTCTTATCTTCGCCAATTGCTGATTAGCAAACAGGTGCCGGATGGCATCAAAGGATTTGATATAGGTTAAAGGGTTGGATCGCGAAGACCGTCCTATCGGATTCTGGTCCACCAATTGCACTCCGTACAAATGATCAATATCGCCGGTTAACCTATCATGCTGACCGGGTTTGATTGAAGATGCATCAAACGTCTTGTTCAATGCAGGCCATAGAATTTCTTTAATGAGTGATGTCTTACCGGATCCGCTAACACCCGTCACTACGGTGATAATATTAAGTGGAAAATTCACATCTATATTCTTGAGATTATTTTGCCGGGCGCCAAGAACCGAAATAGAATTAGTACTTTTTCTGCGCGTCTTTGGTATTTCAATCCTCCTTCTTCCGGACAAATACGCACCGGTCAGACTCTTAGCTGATTTTAGGATCTCCTTGTAGGTTCCTTCGAAAATTATTTCACCCCCCAGCTGTCCCGCAAACGGGCCCATATCTATGATGTGATCTGCTGCTGCCATTGTTTCTTCATCATGCTCCACCACGACCACGGTGTTCTTTAGATCGCGTAGAGATAATAGCACCTTGATTAATAGCTGGGTATCTCTCTGATGAAGCCCGATACTCGGTTCGTCAAGTATGTACATGGAGCTTATAAGATGACTCCCAAGAAATCTTGCCAGGTTGATACGCTGCGATTCTCCTCCGGATAATGTATTGGCACCTCTGTTCAGAGAGAGATATCCTAAACCTACATCCACCAGGAAAGTGAGCCGCTGCTCAATCTCGGTTAGCAACCTTTTGCCAATCTCCTTATCTACTCTTGTGAGGGTTAGGTCATTAAAAAATGCCCGCAAATCATCTATAGACAACTGAAGCAGTTGCGAAATAGAATGATTGTCGATCTTAACATAATTGGCTTCTTTCCTCAGCCTGGTTCCATCGCACTCGGTGCAGTCCATTTTACCTCTGTATCTTGAAATAAGAACCCGGTATTGTATTTTATATTTCTTCTTATTCAAATATTCAAAAAAACGATTGATGCCCTTGAAATGCTTGTTACCGGTCCATACCAGCTCCTGCTGCTCATGAGTAAGTTCGGAAAAAGGCTTATGAATTGGAAAGTCGAATTCTTCTGCGGAATTAATAAGCCTCTCTTTCCACTTCTTCATCTTTTCTCCGCGCCAGCAGGCTATGGCACTCTCGTATATCGAAAGACTTTTATCAGGTATCACCAGGTCTTCATCAATCCCTAAGATGGAACCAAACCCCTCGCAGGTTTGGCATACTCCATAAGGACTGTTAAAACTAAACAGGTGGACGTTGGGTTCCTGGAATATAATACCGTCCATTTCGAACTTATTCGAAAAGTGAATTTCCACCGATGTGTTTTTTTTCCGGTCTACTACTTCTACGGTGAGCACCCCGTCACCTTCATAGAAGGAGGTCTGGATTGAATCGGCCATCCTGTTTTCATTTTCGGTATCATCCTTTTTAATGATAAAACGGTCGACCAGTACTTGAATACTATCCTCTTCAGTGCCGGGAATTATTACTTTTTTTTCAAGAATATCTTCAATATGAACCAACTCTTTTTTATACAGAACCCTGAGAAAACCTTTTTGAAGCAATAGATTCATTTCATCATTGAATGACCTCTTGTCATGACGATGCAGGGGCAGATAAAGATTTATCTGCATCCCTTCATCAAATGTCTTGATCTTATCCATCACATCACTTACAGTATGTTTCTTCACTTCCTTATTTGAAACAGGAGAGATGGTTTTACCTATGCGGGCAAATAACAACCTGAGGTAATCATAGATCTCCGATGTGGTACCTACCGTAGATCTTGGATTTTTTGTGTTGACTTTCTGTTCGAGTGCTATTGCAGGACAAATGCCATTAATGTACTCTACATCCGGCTTATCCATACGAACAAGAAACTGCCGGGCGTAGGAAGAAAGACTCTCAACGTATCTTCTTTGTCCTTCTGCATAGAGCGTATCAATAGTTAGAGAAGATTTTCCTGAACCTGAAACTCCGGTAACTACTATGAACTTATTACGTGGGATCTCAACATCAATATGCTTGAGATTGTGAATATGAGCCCCTTTAATAAAAATGTTCTTCTCGATCTTTGTTTTTTTGGACGTGATCGTGCTTGTACTCTTCAATTTTTTCGTGCCTATTTGTATACCTAAACCGATTTATTTCGTAGAAAAATAATAAATCTATTTGTTTTTCCAAATACTTATAAGTATATTTGGTTTCGTTAATTAATAACTCTTCTTAAGAAAGCACCCTCTATATAGACTAAGACTTCTACTATAATCTTTTGAGTTTTTCGTTTTAAACTTAAATAAGGGGGTCTTTATGAATAACCAATTAATTAGCGACAAGGAATTGCTCAACCAGTACATCGCTGGAAATGACTTGGCGCTCGAACATCTCATCAAAACTCACAAGGACAAGATCTTTACAAGTATCTACTTTATTGTAAGGGATCATGCTCTGGCTGAGGATATTTTTCAAGAGACATTTATTAAAGTCATCAACACGCTCAAGAAAGGTGGCTATAAACATGAGGGCAAATTTGCTCAATGGGTTATGCGAATAGCATATAACCTCTCCATTGATCACTTCAGGAAGGTAAAACGTATGCCTACGATTAAGCATTCAGGTGCCACGAACATGATGGATTACCTCAATATTCCTGAGGAGAATGTGGAAGACAAAATGATCAAGGACCAGACCTGCCTTCGGGTGCGATCCCTTATTGATGGATTACCTTCTGAGCAGAAACAGGTGGTCATTTTAAGGCATTATGTAGGCATGAGTTTCAAGGAAATCTCAAAAATGACGAACGTGAGCATAAACACGGCTCTAGGTAGAATGAGATATGCCCTGAACAACATCCGTAAATCAATGCAAGAAAAGAATGTGACCCTGTAAATCAGGTTCGTATTTCCCTATTTCTTTCTTATTTACTCACGTTTTCCAGTTTTTTAGATGGAAAATTGAAATAAAATAATTGCATGCAAAGCCTTGTTATGAACCGCTTTATCTAAAGATATGGTCGTTTATCAAAATTAATTACCTCACAGTATAATAATAGCGATATGCATGCGTTTTAATTTTTGTAGTTTTATTAAGAAGATGCTAAAACCCACTATATATGAAAAAGATTTTTACTCAAACAGATTTAATCCGTCTGGTCTATAAAGAAACCAATCCGAGCGAGACACAACAAATGCTCAATTCGATAGATAGTGATTGGGAGTTAAGAACATATTATGAGGAATTATTGGAAGTGAAGCGTTGTATGAACGCGATCCAATATAAGCCGAGCTCCGAATCACTTAATGCCGTAATCAGGCAGATCAGGAAATAATCTCAGACTTTTCTAATACTCAACCACGGCTACTGTAGAATGCATGTGCTATCCGGGTAATAGCTGCACCTACCGGCTGCTAAATTCAAAGTCATGAAAAATTTAATCATCCTTCTTTTAGGTACAGTTATTTTATTCGGATTTGATTCTACTACGATCATACCTCAAAAGGTGCACACGATCAACCCTATTATTGGAGATATCAGTTTCATATCGAAATTTGGTTATGCCCCGAATTCGACTACGGATGAAACATTGAGAATTTCAACGCATCTTAGTTATGTCGAGGAACTTTTGCGACAAAAAGATATAAGTCACTTAACAGTGGAGCAAAAGGAAAACAGGCAGTTTCTCATCGGAGCACTTCATGAATACTGGACAACAATGCCATTTCCACGCAACTATGATCATCCGGAGGAGCGAAAACCCTGTTTTATAGATAAGGATGGTATAATCTGTGCTGTAGGTTACCTGGTGGAGGAAACCGCCGGAATAGCCTTTGCTGAAGATATTAATTCGAGATTCAAGTATGCGGAGATTTATGAGATGGATAATAATGAATTGGCAGTGTGGGTGGAAAATTCAGGATTGGCACTTGAAGAGGTAGCGATGATTCAACCGACTTATGGATGGTCTAATACTGTAGCTACACCTGATATTACACCTGCTTATGCTGCAACGTCTGCTGCGTTGTGGGGAATAAATTTAGCTACGTCCACCTTAAACCTAATTAACCTTAGCAACATCAACAATCCAAAGTTCCTTTCTACCCTTGGATTTATTTCGGGCAGTGCATCTGTCACAATAGGAATAATTAATCTTGAGCAAGGAAGTTATTGGGCCGGTTTTAATACAGGAAAAACCACTTTAAATATGATAAATATTGGTTCAGGCGTGGCAACAATATTTTTTAGCAGCTATGCTTTATATAAAAACGAAAGATCAACTCCACCGCTTGCGAATTGGAGTATTTACAGTATTCCTACTTCCACAACAGGTTCTGCGGTGGGTATAGGATTGACGAGGAGTTTTTAGAACTACAGAGCTTCCCTTGTTCCTCCAGATAGCTCTTGGGATTTGACCTATCTTCAAAAATCGGCGTTGGATGTAGGATATTCGGTGTTCTGCTGTTTTCCCGCGGCGTCTTCTGCAACGAACGCTGTAACCTCGAATCGAACCTTCCGGATTCTCTGCGAAAGATTCGAAAAGGAATTCAAAATTCAAAATTTAGAATTCAACATTCTTCCCCGGCACGAGCTTCCAAATTCTCCATTTTTACATTATATTTCTTCCGCTAAGAAATCTCCATGACCAAGAACGAACGCTTCAAACTTTTCATCGATCATTTTTCTAGGAATATGCCGGAGGCAACCACCGAGCTGGACCATGGAAATGGCTATGAATTGATCGTTTCCGTTATTCTCTCTGCTCAATGCACGGATAAACGGGTGAATATGACCACACCGGCTCTTTTTAAGCGGTATCCTGAAGTACAGGATCTGGCCAGAGGTAAAACTGAAGATGTTTTTAAACTCATCAAGAGCATTAGCTACCCGAACAACAAAACCAAGCACCTGATCAATATGTCGAAAATGCTGGTGAAGGATTTTGGAGGCATCATTCCGTATGATACGGAGGAAATGCAGAAGCTTCCTGGTGTGGGAAGAAAAACAGCCAATGTCATTGCAGCCGTTCTCTATGGCCAGCCAAAATTAGCAGTCGATACACATGTGTTTAGAGTGGCCAACAGGATCGGGCTCGCTGTAAATGCTAAAACACCACTGGCAGTGGAAACTCAGCTGGTAAAGCAGATTCCTGAAGAGAAAATAGCAGTTGCACATCATTGGCTTATCCTGCACGGCAGGTATGTATGTGTGGCGCGAAAACCAAAATGCGGGGAATGTTCACTTACTCATTTGTGCAAATATTATCAGAAGAACCTTGCTAAATCTGCAAATAAAACTTTAAATTAGCGAGATATAAAATCTACGAGATACATCTAAATAAAATATAATATGAGTACTCAAGACGAAAAACAAAAAGCCTTAAAACTGACATTGGAGAAGCTGGAAAAGTCGTATGGAAAAGGTATAGTGATGAAATTAGGCGACAGGGCTGTAGAAGATATACCAGTTATTTCGTCGGGTTCAATAGGGTTGGATATTGCGCTGGGTGTTGGTGGCTTGCCCAGGGGGAGGATCGTTGAGATATACGGACCGGAATCATCGGGAAAAACTACATTAGCCATGCATGCCATTGCAGAAGCGCAGAAAGCCGGAGGTATTGCAGCCATCATCGACGCAGAACACGCATTCGACAAGAAATATGCCGAGAACCTCGGAATCGATGTCGAGAACCTGCTTATTTCGCAACCCGATGACGGGGAACAGGCACTGGAAATAGTTGATAACCTGATTCGGTCGGGTGCTATTGACCTCCTGGTAATCGATTCTGTTGCAGCTTTGGTTCCGAGATCTGAGATAGAAGGAGAGATGGGAGATTCCAAGATGGGATTGCATGCAAGATTGATGTCTCAGGCAATGAGAAAGCTGACCGGTGCAATCAGTAAAACAGGGTGTTGTTGCATATTCATTAACCAGATCAGAATGAGGATCGGCGTGATGTTCGGCAATCCTGAGACCACCACCGGTGGAAATGCTTTGAAGTTTTATTCAACAATCCGGCTGGATATCAGAAAGACCGGCCAGATCAAGGATGGGGAGGAGATCGTTGGAAACAGGGTGAAAGTAAAAGTAGTAAAGAACAAGGTTGCCCCGCCGTTTAGGATCGCCGAGTTCGATCTGATGTACGGATTGGGAATTTCAAAAATGGGTGAGCTCGTCGACATGGGTGTTGAAAAGGGGATTATTGATAAAAGTGGCTCCTGGTTCAGCTATGCAAATGATAATTAGGCCAGGGCAGAGACAGTGTTAAACAGCTTCTGATCGATAATCCGGAACTAGCCGCTGAGATTGAAAAGAAGATCAAGGATTCCTTTCTGGAAAAACACGATGAATTAAAGATCACGGAAGAGCAAAACGATTAAAATCATCTTTGTTTTTCTGCGTTCCGGCAGATCTTGTTATCATTTCGTTTTTAAATGTAATTTTATCCCGCACGTCTGAGCGGATCACATGCTGGTAATAGTAGTTTTAACAATTTTACTTACCCTTTTCTATGCACTGCTATTTACCTATTACCTGTTTGGCTGGTTAACATTAAAGAACAGCGAAACAACATCGGGTGCTCCTTCTACAAAAATTTCCGTCATCATACCGGTTCGAAATGAAGAAGAATCGATTGGAGATTGTCTTGGTGATCTTGCTAATCAGGACTATCCAAAAGAGCTTTTTGAGATAATTGTGGTGGATGATCATTCTACTGATGATACCTTAAAAGTAATTTCAGCTTATCAAGCAAACAACATTAAGGTTCTTGAATTCCGGGATGAGAATGTCCGCAGTGCTTTTAAAAAACAAGCCATTAACCTAGGAATTGAGAATGCGACAGGCGACCTCATCATGACCACCGATGCCGATTGTAGAATGAATGAAAAATGGCTTTCGGGTTTTGCGGGCTATTATGAACAACACAGGGCGAAGATGATTAGTGGTCCTGTAGTTTATAAGCCTAACAAATCCCTTTTACAGAAATTTCAAGCTTTGGATTTTACCGGTTTGATTGGTGTGGGAGCGGCAACCATCAGTAACGGAAGTCCGCAGGTGTGTAATGGGGCCAATCTGGCTTATGAGAAAGAGGCTTTTCATGCTGTTGGAGGATTTGAAGGAGTGAATAAAATAGCCTCCGGGGATGATATGCTTTTGATGCAAAAGATAGCCAGGAAGTATCCGAATTCGGTACGGTTTATCAAGAACAGGGACACAATTGTATATACCACTGCCCCTTCCACCTTGTCAGAGTTTATTTCGCAGCGCCAGCGCTGGACTTCAAAAGCAACCAAGCTGATAAACAAAAAGGTAACGATTATCCTTGGCGCAATCTTCGTGTTCAATCTTGCTATTCTGCTGAACACGGTACTGGCATTGTTCTTTCCTGTGCTATGGCCGCTGTTGACCTTTCAGATAATGGTAAAATTTCTGGTCGAATTTATGTTCTTATCCTTACTCACATACTATTTTAGAAATATGAGTTTGTTATGGTTATTTTTGCTCTTTCAGCCACTTCATGTGTTGTATATCGTATTCATCGCACTGCTTGGGCAATTCAAACAATATACCTGGAAGGGTAGAAGAACAAATTGATGGAATCAAATAACCTCTCATACGATATTGTAGAAGGATTATTCTTTGTGACTTCCTTTACAGAGCTTACAGAGGATTTGGGCGAATCTCCTGATGTCATCGAAGAGGAATTAAAAAATCTTTTGAATAAGGATATGATCCATCAAATGAAATTCAACGAGCAGTTAAAAGACTACTATCAATTAGATACCAGCGATTATGAATCTGTCCGGGCATATCATTATGTGGCTTCAAAAAAAGGATTATTAAAACATAATGAGCGAAGGTGAGATAAAAGTTTCGGAGGGAGAAAAATATTATTCCCCCCTAATGCAAACCTGGAAACGGTTTAAAAGGAACAAGGCTGCTTTGGTAGCTTCGATCTTTATTATTGTTTCCATAATCATCGCTACGTTGGGATTTCTAATAACTCCCGATTCCACTCCAAACGCGGATGACCAGATTCTGCAGATAGGGACCGAACGTCCCGGATTTGAAATTCAAATCCTGAAAGTCAAAAAGAATAGAAATGTAAAGAAGCGGAGCTTTTTACATGTTATGGCATTTGGTCAACAAAACGCGTATCGTCAAATTCCGATCATCGACTATCGATTTGAGGATGAATACGTTAAATGCACAGAATATATTGGATCAGAAGACGAAGGGTATGAGTTTGATGTTAAACTGACGGATGCCTTATTTGCTGTATCTGTGAGCCAACAGGAGGTTAGTTTGCTAAATGACACGATTTATTATTACGATCTTAATAATAAACCGCAGCATGAGCATGTCGAAGTACTTAGGAATCAATTTCTGGAAGATAACCTCATCACGAAACGATTTTTTTTAGGCACAGATAGATTTGGGCGCGATATATTCAGCAGATTGATCATCGGAGTGAGGATATCCCTTTCGATCGGATTCATTGCAGTATTAATATCTCTTATTATCGGCATCACACTTGGCGCTATCAGCGGGTATTACCGAGGTGTAATTGATGATGCCATCATGTGGTTTGTTAATGTTACCTGGTCTATCCCTACATTATTACTGGTTTTCACACTCACATTAGTATTGGGGAAAGGATTCTGGCAAATATTTGTAGCTGTCGGATTAACCATGTGGGTGGAAGTAGCGAGGATCATTCGTGGTCAGGTATTAAGTGTAAGGGAAACAGAATTCATCGAAGCCACCAAGGCACTGGGCTTCAGAAATTTCAGAATTATTCTACGCCATATATTGCCGAATGTACTCGGACCTGTAATGGTGATCGCTGCTGCTAACTTTGCTACCGCGATATTGATAGAAGCGGGGTTGAGTCTGGTTGGGGTAGGCGTACAACCACCTACACCTTCATGGGGAGCTATGATACGGGAGCATAAGGATTATCTGCTCACCTACAAGGCCTATTTGGCACTCATTCCGTGCTTTGCAATCATGTCGATGGTGCTGGCGTTCAACCTGCTTGGGAATGGCCTCAGGGATGCGTTGGATGTAAAATCTACCTGATGCAGCAATTCAATCAGGTCGCAAGTACCTGTGCTGCAATAGTATCGCAGGAATTTTATTACTACTTTTAATAAGTATATGGCAGTTCGAAGTATAAAGAACAGAGAAACGGATTTTGAAGGGTTGTTAAAGAACAAGCAACTGGAGGTGAACTCCTTACTTGAAGTAACCCAGGCGATTAACAATAATATCTCCTCTTCGGCCCTGTTCCGTATTTATGAATTCATTCTTAGGGCTCAACTGGGAATCGAGCGTGCATGCGTGTTTATTAAAAATGAGGATTCTGAAGTATGGGAAGCAATTTGTGATTATGGACTCGAACAGAAGTATGATCCAATAGATGTTAAGAAACTACTTTTTCCCATCACGGAAATTACTTTAGGCGAAAAACTCGAAGATAAGTTTATCAAGAACTTTCATGTGGTGATTCCCGTCTTTCACAAAAAAGTACCCTTGGCATACGCCTTAATTGGAAAAGTAGAAAGAGATAATCCGCTGGATGAGGAGGAGATAAAATTTATCCAAACGATTACAAATATTATTTCTGTTGCCTTAGAGAACAAGCGGCTTTTTAACCAGCAACTCAAGCAAGAAGGTTTTAGAAGAGAAATGGAACTTGCCGGGCAAATGCAATCCTTATTGATCCCTAAAAGTTTGCCGGGTAACAAATATTTTGAAATGTCGGCTACCTACAAACCTCACTCGGAGGTCGGTGGCGACTATTACGATGTTTTTAAATTGAGCGACGACGAGATCGCGTTTTGTATTGCCGACATATCCGGTAAAGGAATAGCTGCCGCGCTATTAATGTCGAACTTTCAAGCGACTATAAGAGCTTTGATCTATCAGGATTTCCCACTTACTACTCTGGTTTCAATACTGAACCGGCGAATAATTAACATAACCGGGGGAGAAAAGTTTATCACCTTCTTCATCTGCATATTTAATTCAAAAACCAAAAAACTGAAGTATTTGAATGCAGGTCATAATCCACCATATATAATGATAGATGATAAAATTTCGGGTCTGGAAGAAGGTTGTACCATCCTTGGAATGTTTGAGCAGCTGCCGGATATATCAAGTGGAGAGATATCCATTGACAGGGAAGCAATGCTTTTATTGTATACAGATGGTTTGGTGGAACAAGAGAACGAGGCGAATATACCTTTTGAAGCAGGTAGAATAATGGATTTTGTCAGGAAAAATCACCGGAAAAGTGCAGAAGAGTTTAAGGACCAATTGGCTGAAACGCTGGAAAAATATAAAGAAGACCGGTTATACACCGACGATGTAACAATTCTGGTTGCAAAGTTTTTCTAGTTAGGTTGTGCGGGAATTATTAGCGGCCCGAGAGTTTTTTTAGCCGCTGATTAGCACAATTTTCGTAATTTTGCAGTTTAAAAATTAATTTATGTCTTATTATCATAAGCTTGGAAAACTGCCTCCCAAAAGGCATACTCAGTTCAGAAAATCTGACGGAACATTGTATTCGGAAGAGTTGGTCTCCACAGAGGGATTTTCAAGTTTGTACTCATTGGTTTATCATACCTTTCCGCCAACCAGGGTTCTGAGTATTGAAGAGCCGTATAATGTTGAACCCAAGATTTCTATACCCAAAAATATGCAACATAGGAGTTTTGAAGGCTTCGATATTACCCCCGAAAAAGACTGGTTGAAAAGCCGCAAACCGTTATTGGTGAATAAGGATGTTCATATTTGTTTGGCGGCGCCGTCTGAATCAATGAATGGCAGTTTTTTTAAAAATTCATCTGCACATGAATTAATATTTGTACACGAGGGTTCGGGAGTATTGAAAAGTTTGTACGGGCAATTGACATTTGGATATGGAGACTATCTGATGATTCCAAGAGGGACCATATATCAGATCGAGTTCAAGGATGAACAAAACAGACTACTTATTATAGAATCCTTCAGTCCGATAAGGTCTCCAAAAAAGTACCTTAACGCCTATGGTCAATTATTGGAACATGCACCTTATTACGAACGGGATATGCGTGCACCCGAGAATCTGGAGACGCACGATGAGGAAGGTGACTTCCTGGTGAATATTAAAAAAGATGGGTTGATCTATCCTTATCATTATGCAGGCCATCCTTTTGATGCAGTGGGATGGGATGGGTTCAATTACCCCTGGGCTTTTTCTATTCATAATTTTGAACCGATAACAGGAAGAGTGCATCAACCACCGCCTGTTCATCAAACCTTCGAAGGAAATAACTTCGTAGTGTGTTCATTTTGTCCGAGGTTGTTTGATTATCACCCGGATTCTATTCCCGCACCGTATAATCATAGTAATGTAGACTCGGATGAGGTGCTATATTATGTAGAGGGTGAATTTATGAGCAGGAAAAATGTTTCTAAAGGGCAAATAACTTTACACCCGATTGGAATTCCTCATGGCCCGCACCCGGGCACGGTGGAAAAAAGCATTGGAGCAAAGGAAACCAAGGAACTTGCGGTGATGATCGATACATTCAACCCGCTGCAGTTGACCGATGATGCACTTTCTATTGAAGATAAGAGTTATTATAAATCGTGGATAGAAGATTAAATAAATTTGCCACCAAATCTCACCAAGTTTATTTATGAAACCTGTATAATTCTTTTTGGTGGAATTTTGTGCTTTAGTGTTTTGGAGGCAAAATTTAGAACCAAATAATTTAATTAATAAACAAATACGAATATGGATACCAAAGAAAATGAAGTAATGACCGAGACGGAAGATTTTCTGCCACTGAAAGGATTTGACCATCTCGAATTTTATGTGGGAAATGCAAAGCAAGCTGCCTATTATTATATGTCGGCATTTGGGTTTCAACCCCTGGCTTATAAAGGCCTGGAAACAGGTTCCAAAGAACAAACCTCATATGTTGTTAGACAGGGTGAAGCCACCTTTGTTTTTACAACCCCATTGGTTCCCGACTCAGATATTGGTAAACATATAAATTTACACGGCGACGGAGTAAAGGTTATTGCGATAGAAGTGGATGATGCTGAGAGCGCTCATAAAGAAACTACCCAGAGGGGTGGAAAGTCTTACCTGGAACCGACCATTATCGAAGATGACAGCGGCAGTGCAAAGTTATCAGGGATTCATATTTACGGAGATACGGTACATATTTTTGTAGAAAAAAATGAATACAATGGTCCCTTCCTTCCAGGTTTTCAAAAATGGGAACCTGCTTATCAACCTGCCGAAACAGGTATCATCATTGTGGATCACATCGTGGGCAATGTAGATTGGGGACAAATGAACACTTGGGTGGATTTTTATGCAAAGGTGATGGGCTTTACTAATCTTATCTCTTTCGACGATAAGGATATCTCAACCGAGTACTCCGCATTAATGAGTAAGGTGATGCAGAATGGTAATGAAAGAATTAAATTTCCTATTAATGAACCTGCCGAAGGCAAAAAGAAATCGCAGATTGAGGAATATATCAATTTCTACAAAGGGCCGGGAGTGCAGCATATAGCCATGGCGACGAAGGATATAATCAAAACGGTCACTGAGCTTACCAAAAGAGGAGTTGATTTTCTTTATGTACCTGATGATTATTATGACAGCATACTTGATAGGGTTGGAGAAATTGATGAGGAAGTGAAAACGCTGCGCAAACTGGGAATCTTAGTAGACCGGGATGATGAGGGTTATCTTCTCCAAATATTTACTAAACCAGTAGAAGACAGACCAACTGTTTTTTATGAGATCATCCAACGCAAAGGCGCGCGTTCTTTCGGCAAAGGAAATTTTAAAGCTTTGTTTGAAGCCATAGAAAGGGAACAGGATAAGAGAGGAACACTCTAAGTTTCGATAAATCCTAATCCCTTTGACAATACCATTACGGTTACTTATGATAATGATCGAAATGAATTAATTCGATTATATTTAACTGATGTTAATGGGAGAATTCTAATGACGCGTTATTTTAGAACAGAACAAGGGCATAATAACAGATTGTTGGATATGGCTGAGGTTCCGAATAACGCCTTTTATATTTTACACATCCTGTCAGAAGATCGTGTAATTCATGAGAAAATTCTCAAACCTTATTAATTGTTAAGGAGGAAATAATTTATGCCTTGGATAGATGTCATAGATGAAAAAGATGCAACCGGTGAGTTGAAAGAGCTGTATGAAAAGATTAAAAAGACCAGGGGTAAGGTCGGAAATATTATAAAGATCCATAGTCTGAATACGCGCGCCATGGACGCTCATGTCGAATTCTATATGGCGATCATGTTTGGAAAAGCAGAATTAAGCCGTGAAGAAAGAGAGATTATCGCAGTTACGGTATCGGCAGCAAATAAATGTGATTATTGTATAAACCATCATGCAGAGGCCTTGAATTATTATTGGAAAGATGATCAGAAAATACAATTATTCATAGAGGGGAGTGATTCTTTGGAATTACCTAAGCGGCATCGCTTGATCATTAACTACGCTCAAAAACTAACAAATTCGCCACAGGACAATAATCAGGAAGATATCACGAAATTAAAACAATTCGGGTTCTCCGATCGAGAGATCCTCGACATTACGTTGATCACGGGTTATTTCAACTTTATAAACCGTGTTGCACTCGGACTGGGTGTTGAATATTCAGCCGAAGAAGTAGCCGGCTATAATTTTTAATTCTCATGTGCCTCGTTGAACCTGGGATGATAACGACTGAGCGTATCTCTTAAATATTCCCTGTCGAGGTGAGTATAGATTTCCGTAGTCGTTATCGATGAATGTCCCAGCATGTCTTGCACTGCCCTGAGGTCGGCACCCCCTTCTATTAAATGAGTCGCAAACGAATGCCTGAATGTATGCGGACTTATATTCTTTTTAATACCGGCTCTCACTGCAAGATCTTTGATAATCGTAAATATCATAACCCGTGATAACTTCCCGCCCCGCCGGTTAAGAAATATTATATCCTCGCATCCTTTTTGAATTTCAATTGTCTTTCGAATTTCTGATAAATATGTTTCAATACATTTAACCGCTTCAGAACCAATGGGAGTGAGTCTTTCTTTATCACCCTTGCCTATCACCCTTACAAATCCTGTATCCAGAAAAAGACTCGAGATTTTCAGACCTACTAACTCCGAGACCCGTAAGCCACAACTGTAAAGAGTTTCAATTATGGCTTTGTTTCGAGTTCCTTCGGGTTTGCTTAAATCGACCGCAGATAAGAGTTGATTGATCTCTTCTATCGACAAGACGTCGGGGAGTTTTCTTCTTTGCCTCGGCCCCTCCAGCAGAATAGTAGGATCGTTCTTTATAATGTCTTCCAGCAGCATATATTTATAAAAAGACTTTAGTCCGGAAATTACCCTGGCCTGCGTACTGGCAATCATCCCCAGTTCATTGATCCACTGAATAAATCCTTTTAAATGATCTAACTCAACTTCGTCCGGGCCCAGTGTCAGTTTTTTATAATCAAAATATTGTTGGAGTTTTAGGATATCGCTGTTATACGCATCAATGGAATTTTGAGACAGGGAGCGTTCTAGTTTCAGATAGGCCTTAAATCCTTGTATGGCGCTTTTCCAATCCAAATAGTGTAGCAGTCAAATACGGATTACTTATTCTGTTAAAGATAATTAAATTTACCGTCAATGGCCGGGAAGAAAATTATAATAATCAATGGACCTAATCTCAACTTACTGGGAAAGAGAGAACCCGAAATATATGGCTCGGAGGATTTTGATTCCTTTTTTGCAAAAATGAAATCCGAGTACAGCAACATGAACCTTGAGTATTATCAGAGCAATGTAGAGGGAGAATTGATCAATAAGATACAGGATGTAGGGTTTTCTTATGACGCAATTATTTTAAATGCAGGAGGATACACACATACATCAGTAGCGTTAGGAGACGCGGTTGCAGCCGTGTCCACACCGGTGATCGAAGTTCACATTTCCAATCCTCAAGCACGGGAGGAATTTAGGGAAAAGTCGCTGATCAGTGCACACGCAAAAGGCATCATATCGGGTTTTGGCCTCGACGTGTACCAAATGGCACTGGAGAGTTTAAAATAACGGTTCGCAGAACGTTGATAATCAGCGCTTTGTGAAAATAAATACAAAATCACCCATATGGGTGATAGAGATCATCAGCTACAAAATTATATTTACGTGATTCACTAAGTAATTATTGCTTAAATGAGATGAATATTATTTATATTTGGATAGTAATTCAAATCAATTCGCAAATAAATAGATCATGAAAAAACAAGCTTTATTATTAGTGAGCTTATTGTTCTTAGTATCTACTTCATTTGGTCAGTCTCTTGAACAATCTGTAGTATCAATAGGGGGTGCTTATCTTTCAAATGGTGATTATAGCTTAGCCTATACTTTAGGAGAGGTCATGATAACAACTTATTACACCGAAGAACAAATATTGACGCAAGGTTTTCACCAGGGATTCAATGTTAAAATGGATCCACCTGTTATTCCAACCTCTAACTTTTACGGAAAAGTATATCCAAATCCGGTTTTTAACACACTTAATATAGAGTTGGTTACAGAAGAAGATGTAGAATATAAACTCGCATTACATGATATGAGTGGTAGATTATTGCCTGTGCATTCAGAGCAGTTCAAGGGAAAAGGCCATTCTAAATTTACGATGGATCTTTCGAACCTTTCGGCGGGTATATATTTTGTTCGAGTGTCTACTAAGGAGAATCCTAACGTACAAACATTTAAAATCAATCATTTAACATATTAACCCGAATTATTTTAACAATAAATTATTAGTCATGAAAAGAATTATCGCCATATTAAGTTTGATGATCACCTTCGTATTGGTAGTAGGGGTCAGTAGTAGCATAATAGCTCAATCTTTGGTTCCACAGGGATTCAATTATCAAGCGGTAGCAAGAGATGCCGCCGGTGAACCAATTGCTAATCAGTTAATCAGCATGAAGATCAGCGTTGTGTCGGGGTCAGCAAATGGCCAGGTTAACTACACGGAGGTTCATGGAGTAACCACGAATGAATTCGGACTTATTACACTGACTGTAGGATCAGGTAAACCTCTGCAGGGTGATTTCAAGGACATTCCCTGGAGTGAGGCTAATCAGTGGTTAAAAATTGCCATGGATACTAAAGGTGGGGAGGATTTCCTCGAAATGGGCGCGTCTCAAATTCTGACTTCTCCTTATGCGTTTTATGCAGAGACAGCAGGAACTATTGAAAATCCTGATGATCCCGGCGGTGACTCGAGAGCGGTGGATTGGAACCTTGCAGGTAACACAGGTTCTACACCTGGTACGCATTATATTGGTACAACAGATTCAAAAGCCGTTTTATTTAAGACCGATGGTACCGAACGTATGAGAATATCAGCTACCGGTGACATTGGAGTCAATGTAATTCCTCAAGCCCAGTTCCATATCAAGGGATCGGGAGCAGTTATGGAATTTGCCATTGAAGCGACGGCAGGAAATCCTGATTTTACTTTGG